>CBINGZ010000007.1:0-173874 GCA_966250335.1 uncultured bacterium
CGACGGCTCTCTACTGGCGCCGGGGATGGGAGACCTTCTTCAAGCGCGGGCATCGGGGCTTCAATGCGAAGAACTGGTCGCTGCGCGTGGTCCGGGATTTCGCGCTCAACCGGTTCATTCTCCATCGAAGTCGTCTGCGGTGGCTGACCCACATGCTTCTCATGTGGGGATGCACGCTCGCCTTCGCGATCACGATTCCGCTTGTCTTCGGCTGGCTTCATTTCGAGACGGTCGGCGGCGACATCGATCGGTACCGTGTCTTCGTCTTCGGGTTCCCCACCTTCACCTTTCCCACGGAGTCGCTTCCGGGGTTCTTCCTGTTTCACGGGCTTGTCTGGGCATCGTTCCTCACGATCGCGGGGGTGATGCTGGCGATGGGGCGCAGGGTGAAGGATCATGGGGCCGCGGCGCTCCAGATGTTCGGTGAGGATTTCCTGCCGTTGATCCTCCTCTTCGCCGTGAGCGTGACCGGCCTGATGCTGACCGCGAGCTACACATGGATGAAGGGATACGGATACGACTTCCTTGCGATCCTCCACGCGATCACCGTGATCTTCACCTTCCTCTGGCTCCCCTTCGGCAAGTTCTTCCACATCTTTCAGCGGCCGGCCCAGCTCGGCGTCGGGTTCTACAAGGATGTGGGATTGCGGGAAGGGATGGCGCGCTGCAACCGCTGCTCGCAGGAGTACGCTTCACAGATGCATGTCGACGATCTGATCGTCGTGGAGCAGGAGCTCGGCTATGACTACCGGATCGATCATCCCCACGTCGACCATTACCAGCGTATCTGTCCCGCATGTCGCCGGAAGATGCTGGGGCTGGCACAGGGGCGTCTCTGGGAGAGCATCGGACACGATATTCCACTTCCGGAACGAACAGCTCCTCAGTCACCCCCGGGGCCTTCCTGAGCCGCGGATGACTCGCCGGGGCGTGGCCCCCCGGCATCCCTGAGGAACCGGTGTTCCGAACCTCCTTTATCAGAACTATCGCAATGGCAACGCTTCCCGGAAACCCACTGACCATCATGGAACGGTTCGGGCCCCATCTGGCCCATGCCGAAGGAACCCGCCTGGACTCGGCAAGCGAGCCCGACCGGCTGGTGAAGACACACTGCTGCTTCTGCGGGCAGCAGTGCGGCATTCAGCTGAAGGTCAAGGATAATATCGTGACCGGATTCGAACCGTGGATGGAGTTCCCCTTCAACCAGGGAAAACTCTGCCCGAAGGGGGTCAAGCGCTATCTGCAGGGGGCACATCCCGACAGGCTTCTTCACGCCTACCGGCGCGACCCGGGCTCTCCGGAGGGCTTCGCGCCGATCGGCTATGAGGAGGCGGTCGCCCGGGTAGCCTCGGAGATCGACCGGATCCAGAGCGCCCACGGCCGCGACGCCTTCGCGATTCTCAGCGGCGCGAGCCTCACGACGGAGAAAACATATCTGATGGGGAAGTTCGCCCATATGTGCCTGCGAACCTCCAACATCGACTACAACGGCCGGCTCTGCATGGTCAGCGCGGGAGCCGCCAACAAGAAGTCGTTCGGCGTCGATCGGAGCGCAAACCCATGGAGCGATATCGTGAAGGCGGGGGTGATCTGGATCTCCGGATCGAACGTCGCCGAATGCTCACCGATCACGACAGATTATATCTGGCAGGCGCGCGAGCATGGGGCGAAGATCATCGTCGTCGACCCGCGGGTCACGCCGATTGCCCGCACCTGCGATCTCTTTCTGCCGATCAGGCCGGGGCGCGATATCGCTCTGTTCAACGGCGTGCTCAACCTGATGATCCGGAACGACTGGATCGACCATCAGTTCATCGAGAACCATACCGTCGGGTTCGACGCGGTCGCCGAGCACGTCGCCCAGTGGACGCCGCAGCGGACGGCCCAGGTCACCGGGATCACCGAGCGGCTGATACGACAGGCCGCGGAGATGTGGGGGAAGGCGTCGACAAGCTTTCTGCTGCATGCTCGCGGGATCGAACACCATACGCACGGCGTGCAGAATGTCCTCGGAGCCATCAGTATCGTCCTCGCCTCGGGCCGTATCGGTCGCGAGGGATGCGGGTACGCCACGATTACCGGGCAGGCGAACGGCCAGGGTGGACGGGAGCATGGGCAGAAGTGCGATCAGCTCCCCGGAGGGCGTGACCTTGGGAACCCCGAGCATCGGGCCTATGTGGCGGGAGTCTGGGGAATGGAGCCGGAGGAACTTCCCCCCCCCGGGGTCGACGCCTACGAGATCTTCAGAAAGATCGACAGGGGAGAGATCCGGGGACTGCTGAGCATCTGCTTCAACCCGATCGTCTCGCTGCCGGACAGCGGATTCGTGCGGGAGATGCTGGAGAAGCTCGAGTTTTATGTCGCGATCGATTTCTTCCTGAACGAGACCGCGCGCCATGCCGATATCGTTCTTCCCGGATCGCTTCACGAAGAGGACGAGGGGACGGTCACCCAGGTGGAGGGAAGGGTCATCAAGATCAACAAGGCGGTGGATGCCCCGGGAGACGCCCGTCAGGACTGGATCATCATCCAGGATATCGCCGCGGCACTCAGGCGGGAGAAAGGGTTCACATTCAGATCGCCCCGCGAGATATTCAACGAACTGCGGGTCGCCTCCAGAGGGGGAATCTGCGACTACAACGGCATCACATACGAACGTATTGAGGCGGAGTACGGCGTCTTCTGGCCATGCCCGACCGAGGATCATCCCGGCACCCCCCGTCTCTTCGAGCCCGGTTCGTGGAACGTCGTCGCGAAAGGGGCCGGCCCCTTCTATTTCCCCGACGGGAAGGCACGTTTCAACGTCGCCCCCTATACCCCTCCGGCCGAGGATGTGGACGACGAGTACCCGATCATCCTTACCACGGGAAGGGTCGTCAGTCAGTTCCTCTCCGGAACGCAGACGCGCAGGATCGGCCCGCTGATGAAGCAGTACCCCGAGCCCCGGATCGAAATGCACCCCCATCTTGCCGGAACGCACGGGTTCACCGACGGGGAGTGGATCACGGTCGAATCGCGCCGGGGAGCCGTCACGCTCCGGGCGCAGATCGTCAACACGATCCGTCCCGATACGATCTTCGTCCCATATCACTGGTCGGGAAAGCAGAGCATCAACCGTCTGACGATCTCGGCGCAGGACCCGATCTCGAAAATCCCCGAGTACAAGGTGTGCGCCGTCCGTCTCAGCAGGGCTGCCGGGCCGCCGGAGGATATCCGCATGGAATCGCGGAGAGGTACCGAGGATCAGGTAAGCGTCAACTACTAGCACACGACAACCAGCGGATATCCGTATGCCAGTCCCAGCAGAGATGGAGTTCTTCATCGACCCGAACCGATGTATCGGATGCGAGTCGTGCGTACAGGCGTGCAGCGAGTGCGACACCCACAAGGGGCATTCGATGATTCATCTGGAGTTCGTCGATCGGCGCATGACCGTACAGACCGTTCCGGTCGTCTGCATGCACTGCAACTCGCCGACCTGCGCGGAGGTCTGCCCGGCCGACGCGATCAAACGGACCGGAGACGGCGTGGTGCAGAGCGCGCGCAAGCCCCGCTGCATCGCGTGCAGCAACTGTGTCATCGCCTGTCCGTTCGGCGTGCCGAAGATGGAGTCGGAATTGAATCTGATGATGAAATGCGATATGTGCTACGACCGCACATCGATCGGCAAGAAACCGATGTGCGCCTCGGTCTGCCCCAGCCAGGCGCTCTTCTACGGAACCCGCGATGAGGTTCAGGCACTTCGGCCCCGTTCCATGCCGGTGAATTCCTTCCGGTTCGGCCGTCAGACGATCACGACCAAGGTGAACATGATGGTACCGCGAACCGATATTCCGGCCTCGATCGATGTCACCGGCTCGTTCGACAACGGGCCGGTCGGCATTACCATCCCGGATGATCCGTTGCTTGCGGGCATCTATATGCATATCGAGGAGTAGACAATGAGACGCAACGAGAACGAGATGATCAGCACCCCCCCGGACGGACGGCCCGAATCGGAACAGCCGCAGTGGAGGCGTGATTTCCCGATCGACTGGCCGCAGGACGAATATGTGGCGCGACGCGACTTCACGAAATTTCTCATCCTCACCAGTCTCGCCTTTACCGTCGGGCAGTTCTGGATACTCGTACAGAATTTCGCTCGCGCACGTCGGGGGAAATCACCCATCCGTGAAATCGCATCGGTCTCGGCAATTCCGGTCGGCGGCGCGCAGACGTTCGATTATCCGAACACGCACGACAACTGCATACTGGTGCGTATTACCGACGAGCGATTTATCGCCTACAGCCAGAAATGCACCCATCTCTCCTGTCCCGTTCAGCCTCGGCCCGACCTCAATACGCTCCACTGTCCCTGCCACGCGGGAACGTTCGACATGACGACCGGCCGTCCGATATCGGGGCCCCCCCGGCGTCCCCTCTCCCTGGTGACGCTGGAGATCCGTGGAGAAAAGATCTACGCAACCGGAATCGAGGAGAGAACCGCATGACCCGCGCTCCCTTCACCCGACATCAGAAGACGACGATCGTCTACGGCATGCTCTGCATTGTTCTGGTGCTGGTCGTCCTGCAGCTCTGGCTGCTGACGGCGACGATGAACGCCTACCTCGGCGGCGATGAGTCGATCCCGCTTCCGGCCACTCTCGTAAGCCTCGCATGTCTGCTGCTGAATATCGGACTATTCAGGTATCTGCTCCGGCTCGACAGGGGGCGGTGACCCGGAGACGACGCTCCTATTATTTCAAATTATTCCGATATAAATTTCTTCCGGGAAATTCCGGCAGATCATGACATCTGTCATGATCCCTCCCCCCTCTCCTCCCTAGTTTGCATCCGTCCCGCCGGGAACAGTCGGCGGGCTCGATCAAACAGGAAAAGCCATGATGACCTCAGAATCGACTCTGAAACATCGACCGGTCGGGACCGGAGCAATCGGCACGGACGCTCCACTCCCTTCCGCGAAGAGCTCCCGCTCCATCGCGATCTGGACCCCGGAGGAGAAAGAATACTGGGAGAAAACCGGTAAGCGGATTGCATATCGCAATCTCTGGATATCGATCCCCGCGCTCATGCTCGCCTTCATCGTCTGGATGGTATGGAGCGTCGTGGTGATCAGCCTTCCTTCGGTCGGTTTCACCTTCACGACCGATCAACTCTTCTGGCTGGCGGCGATTCCGGGCCTCTCCGGCGCCACGCTCCGCATCTTCTACTCGTTTCTGGTGCCGATCTTCGGCGGACGGAACTGGACGATGATCAGCACCCTGTCGCTTCTCCTTCCGCTCGGCGGTATTTCCCTGGCGGTCCAGAATCCCGCCACACCCTACTGGATATTCGCCCTGCTCGCGGTGCTTGCCGGGTTCGGCGGCGGGAACTTCGCGTCGAGCATGGCGAACATCAGCTTCTTCTTCCCGCGCGCGAAAAAGGGACTGGCTCTCGGTCTGAACGCGGGACTCGGGAACCTGGGGGTCAGCATGGTGCAATTCCTTGTTCCGCTGGTCATTGCCGTCCCGATCTTCGGCAGTCTCGGCGGCGACGCGCAGATGATGGAGAAAGGAGGAAGCACGAGCCCGGTCTGGCTGCAGAACGGAACGATGATCTGGATCCCCGTCATCCTGGCGGTGGCCGCCGCCGCGTATTTCGGGATGAACAACCTCGATGTCGCCCGTGGCTCCTTCCGCGACCAGGCGATCATTTTCAAACGGAAGCATACCTGGCTGATGAGCTGGCTCTATGTGGGAACGTTCGGCTCCTTCATCGGTTACTCGGCCGCGCTTCCGCTCCTTATCAAGACGCAGTTCCCCGGAGTCGACCCGCTCCAGTATGCGTTCCTCGGCCCCTTGATCGGCGCGGCCGTGCGTCCGCTCGGCGGCTGGCTCTCGGACAACGTCGGGGGAGCACGGGTGACGTTCTGGAACTTCATGCTGATGGTCGCCGGCGTTCTCGGGCTCATATATTTTCTTGGAGATACGGATGCGCCCGGAGCGTTCGGCGGATTTCTGACCTGCTTCCTGATCCTCTTCTTTGCGACCGGAATCGGCAACGGCTCCACGTTCCGGATGATCCCGGTGATCTTCCGTTCCGTGGGAATGAACGGAACCGAAGGCCGGCCGGAGGAGGTACGTGAGAAGGCGCAACGCGCCGCGGAGAAGGAGTCCGCAGCCGCCATCGGTTTCTCCTCGGCGGTCGCCGCCTACGGCGCATTCCTGATCCCGCAGGCCTACTCGATCTCGATCAAGGCAACCGGCGGTATTCAGTCGGCGCTCTATCTCTTCATCGGATTCTATCTGAGCTGCATCGCCGTCACATGGTGGTTCTATTCCAGACGCAACGCGGAGATCCCGTGCTGATGAGCGGCGAGGATCGGAGTAGAGAATAACGACAATGGCAAAAAGAACAGACCTCGCGTCCGGCAAACCCGGGCAGATTATCGCGCCGCGATCCAGTCGCAACACGATAGGAACCGACGGTGCAGCGGGAGATCAGGCTACGACCGGCCCCTCCGGCGCGCCGAGCCGCGTGCTCTTCCTGTCGAGTGCCGCCTTCACGCTCATGTTCGCCGTCTGGCTGATGTTCGGCGTGCTCGGTATTCCGATCAAGCAGGAGTTCGGGCTGAGTGATATCCAGCTTGGATGGCTCGCCGCGGCGGCGATTCTCAACGGTTCGCTCTGGCGTCTTGCGTTCGGCATCCTGACCGACCGCTACGGCGGACGGATCATGATGACCCTGCTCCTGCTGGTGACCGCGATCCCGACATGGCTGATTATCCATGTGAGCTCGTATACGGGGCTGATGATCTGCGCGTTCCTTCTCGGGATCGCCGGGAACTCCTTCAGCGTCGGGATCTCATGGAACTCCGCATGGTTTCCGAAGAATCGCCAGGGGTTCGCCCTCGGCGTGCTCGGCAGCGGTAACGTGGGCGCATCCCTGACGAAACTGATCGGCCCCATGCTGATCACGCTGGTTCCGATAGGAGGATACCTCGGCGGCGCTCTCCCGGGCGGCTGGCGATTCATCCCCGCGCTCTACGCCGTTCTGCTGACGGCGATGGCCGGCGTCGTATGGCTCGGCACTCCGGCCGTCGACAGGAAGCCGGGCGCCGGACGTCCCCTCGGGGAACTGCTCAGGCCGTTGAAGCAGATGCGCGTCTGGCGCTTCAGCTTCTATTATGTGGCGGTGTTCGGGGCCTATGTGGCACTGGCCTCGACGCTGCCGAAATACTACGTCGATCTCTACGGACTGACACTCAGGGATGCGGCGCTCCTGACGACCCTCTTTATTTTTCCGGCAAGCCTTCTCCGTCCCCTGGGGGGATGGATCTCCGATCGTCTGGGAGCCCGCCGTGTCATGTACTGGGTCTTCGGGCTGATGACCGTTGCGCTCCTCCTGCTCTCGGCTCCGAACGGACATATCGTACTGTATCTCCCCCGGACCGTCGAGGCCGACGGAACGCGCGAGGTGCTGCAGTTTGCCCCCGGCGTCGGCCTGTTTACCATCCTCGTTGTTCTGCTTGGGGTCGGCATGGGAATAGGGAAGGCGGCGGTCTACAAGCATATCCCGGAATATTTCCCGAACGATGTCGGAGCGGCCGGGGGTCTGGTCGGCCTCATCGGTGCGCTGGGGGGATTTTTCCTGCCGCCGCTCTTCGCCTACCTCTCCACATGGACGGGCCTTCCGCAGACGATGTTCGCCGTACTTCTGTTGATCACGTCGGCCGGCTTCATCTGGATGCATCTCACGATCCTGAAGATGCTCCGTGTCGCGAGCCCACATCTGCACAACGAACTCGAAGGACCGGATATCCCTCTCTCCCTCCGGGGTTCATAACGGGAAGAGAGTATGATCGATCGCTTGCCGCGGCCGGCCGCGGCCTTTGTTATCAAGCCGCCCGCAGGCCCTCTCACTCCCTCTCTTGATATCTTCTATACACCCCCTCCCCCTCTCTTTATGCCCCCTTGACACATCCTCCCCGAAGTTTGTATCCGGAACGAGCGCCTGCCGTCGCGGAACTCCCCGACCGGCGCACGGAAACCGGGAACAACCATGAACCACTCGGAGGACGATATGATATTCGCCGCACATGAGCGCCTCGCGGACGACCATATCCGCGAGGAGGAAATGCTTCGCCATGTGATACGTTATGCACGGCGGTCGCTGATCACGTTCGTGACGGCGATCCTCATCCTGGCGCTGCTGACGATGCTCGGACTCCTCTTCGGTTCGTCGCATGCGGCCGCGCAGACGCCCGGCCCTATTTCCACCGACAGACCCGGCCAGGCGACACCCCCCGCGCTCCTCTCCCCCGGCTTCACCCAGATCGAGGCCGGCTTCCAGTACGCTGCCGACGGACCGGAGGAGAGGAGAGTGACGACACTCGGCCTCCCCGGAGCCGTCATCCGCATCGGTATGCTTGAACGGATGGAGCTCCGGCTCGGTGGAGAATTCAGGAGCCTTACGACAGCGATCGGCGACGCCAACACCACGATCTCCGGCGCAGCCTCGCTGAGTCTCGGGACAAAGATCGCGATCGCCGCCGAGGAGGGAGCGATCCCGGAGACCGCGTTCCTGCTGACACTCGGCCTGCCGGTCGGAAACGAAGACTTCAGGCCGCAGAGCGTCGCCCCGACCTTCGCCCTCTCCACACGGAACGCGCTCTCGAACACGACCAATCTCTACCTGAACCTTGGAGGAAGCTGGGACGGCCTGAACGGGACCGGCACCGGCTTCTACGCGGCTCTGCTCGGCGCGACTCTCGTCGGCGACCTGAGCGGGTTCGCCGAAGTCTACGGGGCGTTTCCGCCGGGAGCTTCTCCGGTCCATGCCGTCGATGCGGGGTTCGCCTATGCGGCGGCGCCGAACCTTCAACTCGACCTCTTCGGCGGAACCGGGATCACCGACACGGCGACCGACTTCTTCGTGAACGCGGGGATCTCGCTCCGCCTCCCCGAGTAGTCGCAGCATGAACGGAGCCGCAGATTCCCGCAAAGTCTTTACGCGATCTTGATACGCTTCATTGTTGATTGCAGACGATTTCCGGAGCCGGGAAAGAGACGATCGATCATCCGTTCGATCCGAGGAATCACCGGCCGGGAAGAAGGAACATATATCATGATCGATATCCTCTCCGCCGCAATCGTCATCCTCTTCTTCGCGGCGTGCGTGGCCTACACGTATGCATGCGAGAAGCTGTAGCCACGAACCGAAACGGTCAACGAAACCGCCATGAGCTTTGAATTCATCCTGGGAGGCATCGTCGCCGTCGGCCTCCTCATCTATCTGGTCTATGCTCTGCTGCGACCTGAACAATTCTAACCCGAATCATCGCAATCGGAGAGATCGATGACCGCCAACGGTATCATGCAGATTCTCCTCTTCTCCGGTCTGGTGCTGCTGACGGTGAAGCCGCTCGGCTCCTACATGACACGGGTGTTCAACGGAGAACGGGTGCTCCTCGACAAGCTCTTCGGGCCTGTCGAACGGCTCTTCTACAGGCTTGCGGGGATCGACCCCGCGCAGGAACATCACTGGACGACATACACGATCGCCCTCCTCTCCTTCAGCCTGGTCTGCGTCGCCCTTCTCTTCCTGCTGCAGCGGGTGCAGCACCTGCTCCCGCTGAACCCGCAGGGATTGGGACCGGTGGCCCCCGATCTCGCCTTCAACACGGCGGTCAGCTTCGTCAGCAACACGAACTGGCAGTCGTACGGCGGCGAGGGGACGATGAGCTACTTCACCCAGATGGCGGGACTGGCCGTGCAGAACTTCGCTTCGTCGGCGGTCGGCATCGCGGTCGCCGTGGCCCTCATCAGAGGCTTCGCGCGGAGTTCGGCGAACACGCTGGGGAACTTCTGGGTCGACCTGATACGATCCGTTCTCTACATTCTTCTTCCGATATGTTTCCTCTACGCGCTCGTTCTGGTGTGGGAAGGAGTCCCGCAGAACTTCTCCCCCTACACCGTCGCGACGACCGTGGAGGGAGGGGCGCAGACGATCGCGCAGGGGCCGGTTGCATCGCAGGAGGCGATCAAGATGCTCGGCACGAACGGCGGCGGATTCATGAACGCGAACTCCGCGCACCCGTTCGAGAACCCCACGCCGCTGACCAATCTGCTCCAGATGATCTCCATCTTCGCCATCGGCGCCTCCCTCACCTACACGTTCGGCGGAATGGTCCGGAACAGCCGTCAGGGATGGGTCCTGCTGGCGGCCATGGCGATCCTCTTCCTTGCCGGGACAGGAACGCTCTACTACGCCGAGTCCTCCGGCAACCCGGCGTTCCGGGGGATGGGACTGAACGTATCGCCATCCGAGACGCAGGCCGGAGGGAACATGGAAGGAAAGGAAGTCCGCTTCGGGATCGCCTCGACGGCTCTCTTCGCCACGGTCACCACCGACGCCTCCTGCGGCGCCGTCAACGGCATGCACGACAGCTTCACGCCGCTGGGGGGGCTCGTCCCGCTGGTCAACATGGAACTCGGTGAAGTGGTCGTGGGCGGGGTCGGAGCCGGGCTGTACGGGATGATTCTCTTCGCGATACTCTCCGTCTTCATCGCCGGGCTGATGGTCGGGCGGACCCCTGAATATCTCGGCAAGAAGATAGAAGCGAAGGAGATGAAAATGACGGTGCTGGCGCTGATCCTGGTGCTGCCGCTCTCGATCCTGGGGTTCACGGCGCTGGCGGCCGTTCATCCGGAGGGAGTGAAGGGACCGCTGAACGCGGGGCCGCACGGTTTCAGCGAGATCCTCTACGCTTACGTCTCCGGGACCGCCAACAACGGGAGCGCGTTCGGGGGGCTGACCGCCAATACCCCCTTCTACAATATCACACTGGGGCTCTCCATGCTCTTCGGGCGATTCCTCTTCATCGTTCCCGTCATGGCGGTGGCCGGCTCGCTCGTGCGCAAGAAGATCGTCCCCCCCTCCAGCGGCACCTTTCCGACGAGCGGCGCGCTCTGGGTGGGACTGCTGGTCTCGGTGATTCTGATCGTCGGCGGGCTCACATTCTTCCCGGCGCTGGCGCTGGGGCCGGTCGTCGAGCATCTTCTGATGCAGGCCGGAACTCTATTCTAATCGTGCAACGACATGTCGAAACGGAAGACATCACTCTTCGATCCGGCCGTCGTCCGCGGGGCGATCGTCGACTCGTTCGTCAAGCTGAACCCGCGCACATTGATGCGCAACCCGGTGATCTTCGTGGTGGAGGTCGTCGCCGTCGTCACCACGATCCTCTTCGTCCGTGATCTTGCGATCGGGGGAGACGCCGGGTTTACCGGGCAGATCGCCGCGTGGCTCTGGTTTACCCTCCTCTTCGCCAATTTCGCCGAGGCGATGGCGGAGGGACGCGGGAAGGCGCAGGCCGATACGCTTCGCCGCACCCGAACCGAAACCACGGCGAAAAGGATTACCGATCCATCGCAAACAGAGATAGAGGTCGTGGGGGCCACGGCCCTGAAGCGGGGGAATATCGTACTGGTCGAGGCGGGCGAGATCATCCCCGGCGACGGAGAGGTGATAGAGGGGGTGGCATCGGTCGACGAGTCGGCCATCACCGGCGAGAGCGCCCCGGTCATCCGCGAGAGCGGCGGCGACCGCTCGGCCGTGACCGGGGGAACGAAGGTCCTCTCGGACAGGATCGTGGTGCGAATCACCTCCAACCCCGGAGAAACCTTCATCGACCGGATGATCGCGCTGGTGGAAGGCGCCAAACGGCAGAAGACACCGAACGAGATAGCTCTCGGCATCCTTCTCTCCGGCCTGACGATCGTCTTCCTGCTGGCGACCGCCACGATAGAAACCTTTGCGATCCATGCGGGAAAGGAGATCCCCGTCACGGTTCTGGTCGCGCTGCTGGTGACCCTCATCCCCACCACCATCGGCGGACTCCTCTCGGCCATCGGCATCGCCGGAATGGACAGACTGGTGCAGTACAACGTGCTGGCGATGAGCGGCCGCGCGGTGGAGGCGGCCGGCGACGTGGATACGCTCCTGCTCGACAAGACCGGGACTATCACCCTCGGCAACCGTATGGCGAGCGAGTTCATCCCGCTGACGGGCATATCGGAAACCGAGCTTGCCGACGCGGCGCAGCTCTCATCGCTGAGCGATGAAACGCCGGAAGGGCGGAGCATCGTCGTCCTGGCGAAGGAGAAGTACGGGCTCAGGGAGCGGGAGATCGGCGCTCTCGGCGCCAGCTTCATACAGTTCACCGCACAGACCCGGATGAGCGGCGTCGACCTCAACGGTGTGCAGATCCGGAAGGGAGCGGTGGACGCCGTCATCGATCATGTCCGCGCCAGACGCGCCGGAGGCTACGACGGATCGGCTGAACTGACGTCGGTCGTGGAGAAGATCGCCCGCTCCGGCGGCACCCCGCTGGCGGTCGTCCGCAACGACGACGTGCTCGGCGTGATCCATCTGAAGGATGTGGTGAAGCAGGGAATCCGCGAGCGGTTCGCCGAGCTGCGCCGCATGGGAATCCGCACGGTCATGATCACCGGCGACAACCCCCTCACCGCCGCAGCGATCGCCGCCGAGGCCGGTGTCGACGACTTTCTTGCCCAGGCCACGCCGGAGAACAAGCTGGCGCTGATCCGCCAGGAACAGTCGAAGGGAAAACTGGTGGCGATGTGCGGCGACGGCACCAACGACGCCCCGGCGCTCGCCCAGGCGGATGTGGGAGTCGCCATGAACACCGGCACGGCCGCCGCCAAGGAGGCGGGGAACATGGTCGATCTCGACTCGAACCCGACGAAGCTGATAGAGATCGTGGCGATCGGCAAGCAGCTCCTGATGACGAGGGGATCGCTCACCACCTTCAGCATCGCGAACGACGTTGCGAAGTATTTCGCGATCATCCCCGCCATGTTCGCCTCCACCTATCCGGAACTGAACGCCCTCAACGTCATGGGACTGGGCACGCCGCAGAGCGCGATACTTTCGGCGGTGATCTTCAACGCGCTGATCATCATCGTGCTGATTCCACTCGCATTACGAGGTGTCCCCTTCAGGCCGATGAACGCCTCGGCCGTCCTCCGGCGCAACCTGCTGATCTACGGCCTGGGGGGGATCGTCGTCCCCTTCATCGGCATCAAGCTTATCGATCTGATCATCTCCCTCTTCCGAACATCGATGCGGTGACGACATGCTGAACCAGCTCAAACCTGCGCTTATTCTCACGATATTGCTGACGCTCCTGACCGGCCTCCTCTACCCGCTTGCGGTGACCGGGGTGGCACGGATCCTCTTCCCTCACAGGGCCGGAGGAAGTCTTGTGGAGAAGGATGGAACGATCGTGGGATCGGAACTGATCGGCCAGCGGTTCTCCCGCCCCGGTTACTTCCATCCCCGCCCGTCGGCCGCCGGCGCCGGATACGATGCCGCCGCGTCGAGCGGCTCGAACCTGGGACCGCTGAGCGGAACGCTGATCGAACGGGTCGACAGCCTGCGGAGGAGCCTGGAGAGGACGAACCCCGGAACGCCGGTGCCGGTCGAGCTGGTGACGGCAAGCGGCAGCGGCCTCGATCCGCATCTCTCCCCCGCCGGTGCGGAGTTTCAGATCCCCCGCGTGGCCCGCGAGCGGGGTATGCCTGAAGAACGGGTACGCGAACTGGTGCGGGCCCATATCGAGGGACGTCAGTTCGGTCTCCTCGGGGAGCCGCGGGTCAACGTGCTCGCCCTCAACATGGCGCTCGACCGCCTCTCACCGGTCCCATGACCGGATCGTGAATCGATACATACCGCATGGATCCGTCGCACGATTATCGTCCTTCCCCGGAGGCGCTCCTGGAAAGCGTGCTCCGATCGGAGCAGGCCGGGTCGGGACGCCTGAAGGTCTTTCTGGGGGCGGCTCCCGGCGTCGGCAAGACCTATACGATGCTGGAAGCGGCCCGCACGCAGGCGGCCAAGGGAGTCGACCTCGTGGTCGGGGTGGTGGAGACCCACGGCCGGGCCGAGACCGAGGCGATGGCCAGGGGACTGAACATCGTGGAGCGACGGAGCGTGGAATATCGCGGCAGCATACTTCACGAGATGGATCTCGACGCGATTCTCCGCCTGCGACCGGGCCTGGTCCTGGTAGACGAACTGGCCCACACCAACGCCCCCGGAAGCCGCCACCTGAAGCGCTATCTGGATGTGGAGGAGCTCCTCGACGCGGGGATCGACGTCTACACCACCGTCAACATCCAGCATATCGAGAGCCTGAACGACGCGGTCGCCCTGATCACCGGCATACGTGTGCAGGAGACCGTCCCCGACAGGATCATGGCGCGGGCCGCCGAGGTGGAACTGGTCGATCTGCCGGTGGACGAACTGCTCCACAGGCTGCATGAAGGGCGGGTCTACCTCCCTGAACAGGCGGCGCAGGCGATCCGGAACTATTTCCGCCCCGGCAACCTGACGGCGCTCCGTCAGCTCGCGCTACGACATGTCGCCGAGAGGGTCGACGACCAGATGCAGAACTACATGCAGGCGCACGCCATCCCCGGACCGTGGCCCGCAACGGAACGCCTGCTGGTCAGCATCGGCCCCAGCCCGATGTCGCCGCGCCTTGTGCGCGCCACGCGGCGCCTGGCGGAACGGCGCCACGCCGAGTGGATAGCGGTCTATGTGGAGACGCCCCGCCACTACAGACTCTCCGACGACGATCGCAACCGGGTCGCCGGCACGCTCCGGCTGGCCGAGGAGCTGGGGGGACGCGCCGTCACCATGTCCGGCATGCATGTGGCCGACGACCTGCTCCGCTACGCCCGCATCAACAACGTCACGGAGATCGTCGTCGGGAAATCACATCGCTCAAGGATATTCGAACTGCTTCACGGTTCCATCGTCAAGGATCTGCTCCGGAAGAGCGGCACGATCGATATCTACGTCATCAGCGGGGACGAGGACGAGGCGCCGCCTCCCCCCTCCCCCCCCCAGGGGCCGCGGCTCCACCTGAACCAGTACCTCTGGAGCACGGTCGCCGTGGGAGCGGCCGCGGGGCTGGCCGAGGCGCTCAACCCCTATCTCTCGCTCCCCAGCCTCTCCATGATCTTTCTGCTCGCTGTCCTGGCGAACGCCATGATACAGGGGTTGAGGGCATCGATCTACGCGTCGCTTCTGAGCGTCCTCGTCTTCAATTTCTTCTTCGTCCCTCCCCTCTTCACCCTGTCGATAACTCGTAGCGAGGATATCGTCGCGCTGGTCGCCTACCTGATCGTGGCGATCCTCACCAGCAACCTCACCGGCCGCACCAAGGAACAGGCGGAGGCCGCCGAACGACGGGAATCGCGGACGGCTGCCCTGCTCGGCCTCAGCAGCCGGATAGCGGCTGCCGTCGGGCTGGAGCAGGTGCTTCAGGCGATCGTGGCGGAGGTGGCGAAGAATCTGAACGCCCATGTCGTCGTGCTGCTGCCGGAGAATGGAAGTCTCGCAGCGCGATCCTCCATGCCGGAGACGGAGCTGACGGAGACCGAACGCGCGGCCGCCGTCTGGGCGTTCGAGCACAACCGGCCCGCCGGATTCGGCACCGACACGCTGCCGGGGGAACGCTGGCACTATCTGCCGCTGCAGAACGCCCGGGAAGCGATCGGCATCCTTGCGATACGATTCGAGGAGAAGACCATCATCGACCCCGAACAGTCACGCCTTCTGTACGCCCTCTCCAGCCAGGCCGCGGTGGCCGTGGAGCGGGCCCGACTGCTGCATGAAATAGAAGTGGCGAAACTGATGGGGGAACGGGAACGGCTGCAGGCGATCCTTCTCTCCTCAATATCGCATGACCTCCGCACGCCGCTCGCCTCCATCCTCGGCTCGGCGACGACGATGCTGGAGGATACGGCACATTACGATGAATCTGCCCGACGCGAACTGCTGACGACGATACGGGAGGAGGCCGAACGGCTGAACAGGTTCGTGGCGAACCTGCTCGACACCACGCGGCTTGAGGCCGGCGCGCTGCAACTCCACAGGGAATGGGTGGAGCTGAACGATGTGCTGGGAAGCGCCCGATCGCGCGTGACGGGCCCCCTCTCGCGTCACCGGATGGTCATCGACCTTGAACCGGGACTGCCGCTGCTCCAGCTCGATTTCGTGCTGTTCGAACAGCTCTTCATCAATCTGTTCGATAATGCGGCGAAGTATTCGCCCGAGGGCTCCCCCATCCGGGTCGCGGCACGGCGTGAGGAGATGTCCGTCAGAATCGAGGTGGAGGATCAGGGGATCGGAATCCCCCCGGCCGATCTCGAGAGAATCTTCGATAAGTTCTACAGAGTCCGTCGCGGCGACCGGCAGAGCGCCGGGAGCGGACTGGGGCTCTCGATCTGCCGCGGCATCGTCGAGGAACATGGCGGAACGATCAGAGCCGTCAGCCCCGCCCCGAACGGAACCGGGACGATGTTTATCGTATCGATACCGATCGAGGAGCCCCCCGCGACGCCGATCCCCGAAGAGGAACCGGAGAACCGAGCATGAACGGAGCGCAGAGACGTATTCTGATCATCGACGACGAACCGCAGATCCGGCGATTCCTGCGGACGACGCTGCAGGCGCATGACTACCACGTGATAGAAAGCTCCTCGGGCCGCGATGGAATAGTCCGGGCCGGCATGGAATCTCCCGATCTGATCATTCTCGACCTTGGCCTTCCCGACATCGACGGGAGCGATGTGATCGTGAAGATCCGCGAGTGGTCCGGAACGCCGATCATCGTCCTCTCCGTGCGCGGGCGCGAGTCCGACAAGATCCAGGCGCTCGACCGCGGCGCCGACGACTACATCACCAAACCGTTCGGCGCCGGGGAGCTGCTCGCCCGCATACGTACCGCGCTCCGGCATCGGCTCCAGAGCGAGATCGACTCTCCCCTGTTCCGGACAGGGGGGTTGACGATCGACATGACGAAAAGGATCGTGACGGTGGATGATCGCGAAGTGAAACTGACGCCGAAGGAGTACGAACTGCTGCGTCATCTTGCGATCCATGCCGGCAAGGTGCTGACCCATCAGCATCTGCTGCGCGAGGTCTGGGGACCGACGCACACCGGAGAGACGCATTACGTGCGCGTCTACGTCGGCGCGATCCGCCAGAAGCTGGAAGCCGACCCGTCGCAGCCACGATATATCGTGACGGAGCCCGGGGTCGGCTACCGACTGCGGGACGCGGACTAGTCCGCCCGCGTCGATCCGAAGAGGAGCGAGAGCCCCGCGCCGGCGCTGGCGGTCACCCACCAGTCCGCATCGTCGCTGTCGGTGACGGCCCCCGCCCGAACCGTGGCCGACGGAAGGATCGCAAGTCCGGCACCCAGAGGGACCTCGAACGAGATCGAAAGGGCCGCGCCGGTCTCCACGAACACCACCTCGTTGTTCCGCTCCGATCGCTTCTCCCATTCGTAGTCCGGGAGCCGGTGACCATATCCCGACGCGAGCTCGGTCGTCTCCCTGTACATCGGCATGAATCCGAGCATACCGTACGGCCCGAACTCCACGCGCGCCAGCGGACCGAACTGCCCGTACATCGACAGGTCCATCCCTATCGCCGGATACGTCAGATTCTTTCTGTTCTCCACCAGTCCGTACACCTCCCCGCCCGGCGTCTCCACGTAACCGTAGTCGCTCTCCACGACCATCATATCGTAGTAGGCGAAATTGAGCTTCGTCGAGAGACCGAATCCCTCCATGAAGAGCTTCGGAAAAATGAACGAGAACGTAACTCGTGATGAGAGGATATTGTCCTCGCTCGGATCGTCGAACGTTATATCGTCGAACGGCCAGTATATCGGATATCCCCCCTCGAATCCGGCGCCGATCCCCAGGACGGCGCCGGGCATCCGGCTCTTTTCGCTTTCCCTTCTCTCTCCTCCTTCCCCCGAACCGTCGCTTTCCTGAGCGTTCGCGAGCGTGAGCGTCGTCAGCAGCATGAGCGCCGGAACGAGGAGTCGTCCGATCCTGTTGATGTGAGCGATTCCGCCGCGTAGAAGCGTCGCGCGGTCGACGTGCAGTGTTGTGTGCTGATTCATGATCGTCGGTTCCTGAAGATTGTCGACCCCGTCCGCCCCCCTGGCCGGCGTTCGAGCATCGTGTGCATTATTCCCGAATTCGGATTCCTGACAATCGATCGACGACGATCCTGACAACCCCGCGTGACGGTGCGTAAAGGTGGGCGCCGACGGTTTCGAAAATCATCGCGGCCCATGTAGTTTGCGACGGTTCGCAATCAATCCTCAACGAGCGGCGCCCCGGCGCCCGATTCATATTCATCAGGAGACGTTACGATGTCCAACCCCATGATGCAGGCGATGCAGCAGTTACAGGAGATGCAGCGGAGAATGGAGGAGGTTCAGGCCTCGCTGCTGAACAGATTCGTGACCGAGGAGTCGGGCGGCGGCCTGGTCCGCGTCACGGCGAACGGAGCGCAGCAGGTCACGAAGCTTCAGATCGACCCTTCGGTGATCGATCCGAACGATCGCGAGGCGATGGAAGATCTGATCATCACCGCAGTGAACAAGGCGGTGGCGGCGGCAAAAGAAATGTCGGATAGAGAGATAAAGAACGTGACCTCCGGCATGCTCCCGAACATTCCGGGACTCAATCTTCCGTTCTAGCCGTTTCAGCGATCATATCCCCCAACTCACAACGGCATGGCAACCGGCAACGCACTTCCGCGGCGGCTTCCCCCGCTGCCGCCGCGCCCGATCATCGGCATGGTCCATCTGAAGCCCCTCCCCGGCTCCCCCCGCTACGGGGGCTCTCCGGCGGAGGTGCTCGATGCGGCGCTCCGCGACGCGCTGGCGCTGGAGGCCGGCGGGGTCGACGCGATCATGATCGAGAACTACGGCGACGTTCCGTTCCGCAAATCACGAGTGGAGCCGCACACCGTGGCGATCATGGCGCTGATCGCCGGAGAGATACGTCGTATGACGAGTCGTCCGATGGGGATCAACGTCCTCAGAAATGACCCAGCCTCCGCGCTCGGCATAGCCGCCGCCTGCGGAGCCGAGTTCGTGCGGATCAACGTCCACACCGGAGCGATGGTGACCGACCAGGGGATCATCGAGGGGGACGCGCAGGGGACGCTGGAATATCGCGGCAGGATCGGCGCCGACGTGCGCCTTCTGGTCGATGTTCATGTGAAACACGCGCGGCCGCTCGGCTCCTTCCCGATCGAGGAGTCGGCCGCCGACGCCGTCGACCGCGGCCTTGCCGACGCGCTGATCGTCACGGGAGAACGGACCGGAGCGGGAGCCGCCGTCGCTGAACTGAGACGGGTCAGGGGGGTCGTGAAGGCCCCAGTGCTCGTCGGGAGCGGAGTGACGCCGGAGACCGCGGCCGTCATCATGCCGGAATGCGACGGCGCCATCGTCGGCACGGCCTTCAAGATCGACGGCGACGTGAAACGCCCGGTCGACAGCGAACGGGTCTCGCGGCTCATGGACGCGGCGCGGGCCTCGCGCTGACCGGGCCCGCGCCGCTGTGACATTTGCGGGAGCACCGGGTCTCATACACCACGATCGAATTCCGCATATCCCAGCTTCCGGGGTCCTCCCACGAATGATCCCCCCCATATCCTCGAACAGTGTCAGCCTATGCGTGACATCTCCCTTCGTACCCGTATATCGTTCCCCGCTCCTCAATTCTCCCCAATGGAATCGACCCGTTCCGTACGCGTCGGCATCGGGCGTCTTGTGATCCTTCTGCTGCTCGGCCTCGCGGCCCACGCCCCGGTCGTCGCGCAGGTTCCGGAGAAGGAGCGCCCCTTGTTCGTCGATTCCGGCGGCGGGTGGTCGCCTCCGGAATTACCGGGACAACTGGAAGGAGCCGATGAGGAGGAGATCGGCGTGCTCCCTGAAGCCGAAGGGGATCAGCCTCCCTACCTCCCGCTCGCATCCCGCAAGCGCGGACCGTCGCCGGCGGTCGACACGACGGAGTACGGGAGCTGGGACAACAGCTTCGGCCTTCCGGGGGTCACCGGACAGGTCAACGCCGTCGTCACGGATGGAAGCGATGTCTATATCGGCGGCTCGTTCGTCGCCGCCGGCGGGAAGTTCGTCTTCAATATCGCCCGATGGGACGGCAACAACTGGCAGGCCCTCGGCACCGGCATCTCGGGAGAAGTCTACGCCATCGCCGTGCGCGGGGATCTGGTCTACGCCGCCGGATCGTTCCAGCTGGCGGGAGGGATAGCGGCGGAGAATATCGCAGTATGGAATAAACGGACGGGGGAATGGAAGGCGCTGGCGGAAGGGGTCGGAGGGGATCGCTTCGCCTACGTCTCGTCACTGGCGTTCGTGGGGAACGATCTCTACGTGGGGGGAAGATTCCTCGTAGCCGGACATATCGTCGCCGTCAATATCGCCCGCTGGAACGGATCGGGCTGGGGCCGCGTGGGGACCGGCGTGAACGGATACGTCTTCGCGCTCAAATCGGTCGGCGATCAGCTTTATGTCGGGGGGCGATTCACCCTCGGCGGAAAGACACGGCTCGAGCGGGTGGCGCGCTGGGATGCGACGCAGAGCTCGTGGAATGCGCTGGGAGGAGGCGTCAGACATAAGGATAGCGGATACGTCTCGGCGTTCGCCGTCCTGGGGAACAAGCTCTACGTGGGGGGAAGGTTCACGACCGCCGACGGCGACACGGTCAACAACGTGGTGGGATGGGATATGGAGAAAGGGGGCTGGTCGGCCCTGGACAACGGCATCGCCGCCATCGCCCGTCCCTACGGTTATGTGTACGCTCTGGCGGTCCATCAGAACTATCTCTACGCCGCCGGCCAGTTCGACAGCATTGCCAACGTCACCGGAAGAATGGGGGAACCCGGAAATCCCGCGACTCCGGTCTTCTGGCTCGCCACCGAGTTCGCACGATGGGACGGGAAGGAATGGACGGCGTTCAGGCGCCCCAGCTACGCCAGCAGCGGGGTCGTAACGATCTCCGGCATCAGACGCAACTCGCAGAACGGCCTCATCGCGGCGCTCGCCATCGACGGCGCCGGAAAGGTATATCTTGGAGGGAGATTCCACATTGCCGGCCCCAGCTACAACGACAGCTACGGGAACGTGGTCTGGTCGCCGACCGAGGCGGTCTTCGCGAACAACATCTGCGCGTTCGACGGCGACACGATCTGGAGCGTGCTCGGCAACGGCCTCAACAGCCAGGATCGGAACGGCCGGGGAGGATATGTGAGAGATATCGAGCTGCGAGGCGATGAGCTCTACGTCTGCGGCAATTTCGAGAACGCCGGCCCCCGGAAGACCGACGACATCGCGATGTGGAACCGGAGGACGAAAACCTGGTCGGCTCCCGGCGGCCCGCTCCGCACCGCCTCCCACACCGCGGGATCGAACACGCAGATCAACGCGGTGGAGTTCGTCGGCGACGATCTCTATGTGGGAGGAACGTTCGACCTCCTGAACGGCCGGGAGATCGCCGGAATCGCCCGGCTCGACGGAACGACCGGGAGCTGGAACGATCTGAAGACGCCGGGATTTCAATGCCCGCCGGTGACCGCCATGAAGGCCGACGGAACGAATCTCTACGTCGCCAGCACGCAGGGACTCCACCTCTGGAACGGAACATCGTGGAGCGATTTTGCCGGAACGATCAACGGTCAGGTGCGGACGCTGGCCGTCGCCGACGGACGCCTCTATGTGGGAGGAAAGTTCAGCGAGGCCGGCGGAGTGCCGGCCGAGAACTTCGCGATCTGGAGCCTGACCGAACGACGATGGCTCTCCGACGCGCCGAAAGTATCCGACACCGTCCATGCCATCCTCGTCGAGAACGGCAAGGTCTATATCGGAGGAAGATTCAGAAAGTTCGACGGGATCGACGTCGGGAACGTGGTGCTGTGGGACGCCGGGACCCTGACGACCGATCCCCTGCTGGGGGGAACCGAAGGGGTCGTCAACGCCCTGGCCCTCGGATCGGGAGGACTCTACATCGGCGGCAGCTTCCCCAGGATCGACAACTACGCGATGAACAACGTATCGCGCTACGACGGCGAGCGCTGGAACGACGTCGACCGCGGCGTCACCGACAGAGACGGCATCGGAACCGTCTACAGGCTGCTGCTGGCGCCGGGCGAGTCGCCGGACGAACTCTTCGCCGGAGGCTCGTTCGAATACGCCGGGGGACGCGCATCGTATCGTATCGCACGCTGGAGCCGCGCCATCTCCGATGCGCCCCTGGTGGAGCAGGCCGCGTTCGACCGCAACGCCGGAGAGATTCGGCTGGTCGCGTCGATCGCCCCCAATCCCCTCTCCAACACCACGACCTTCGTCCTGAAGGTCCCGCGGTCGGGCCCCGCGGCCCTGGCGCTGCACGACATGCGGGGAGAGATCGTGAAGCGAGTCTTCTCCGGCACGCTCGAGGCGGGAGATCACGCGCTCAGCATATCGCTGGAAGATCTTCCGGCCGGACACTACATCTATCGGGCCGCGGCAGCCGGCGCCTTCGAGGCGGGAAGGATCGTCATCGAACGCTGAGGAGTCGCTCCGTAACGACCGGACTTCCGGCCGGATAGAGGTGCTCCATATCGCATTCAGTCAAATTCCTCATAACAGAAGCATTCCTACAGCCATGCGGATCATGCCGAGCTTCCATACGGGTCCCCACGCAGTCGCGCTTCGATTCATCCTGCTGCTGCTGGCCTCACTGCCGACCGTCGCGCAGGAGACGAAGCCTGGGGACGAATTCTGGGACGAGAGGTTCGGCACCCTCTACACCGGCGCGGGGGTGGACGGCGACGTCTTCGCGATCGCGGTCGGCAACGGAGAACTGTATGCGGGAGGAACATTCCTCAACGCCACCGAGAAGCAACTGAACCACCTGGGACGATACGACGGCAAGAGCTGGCATCCCGTGGTCGATCTTTCCGAGGGAAGCGGAACGCCGGGCGTCAACGGCCCTGTCTTCGCGATCGGCATCTCCGGGGAAAACGTCTACGTGGCGGGTGATTTCACGATGGCGGGAGATCTGCCGGCCAGAAATATCGCGGTGTGGAACAAGACCTCGCAGAGCTGGTCGGCGCTGGGCGACGGGGTAAGCGGAGGGGAACATCCCTACATCTCCTCCATCACAGTCATCAACGACAGCATCTTCGTCGGCGGCCAGTTCACGACGGCCGGAGGACGACCGGCGGCCAACGTCGCGCTCTGGAACGGCGCCGGATGGTCGGGACTGGGAAGCGGCGTGGCGGGAACCGTCAATACGGTCTGCTTCACCGAACGGCTCCTCTACGTGGGAGGGAACTTCACCACCGCCGGAGGGGTCACGGCCAACGCGATAGCACGCTGGAACGGCCTTCAGTGGAAGGATCTCGCGGGGGGACTCTCCGGCTACGTCAACGCGATACATCCGGCCGCATCATGGGGAGGAGGAATCGTGGTGGGCGGATCGTTCACGGGACCGATCACCAATCTCGGGTGGTTCAACGACGAGCAATGGGTTGGGATCGAAAATGTCGTGGCGGCCTCCTCGGTGGATGCCGAGGTACGGTCTATTGCGATGTATGACAAGCGCCTCTTCATCGGCGGCACGTTCACATCGACCTATCCCAAGGACCTTGAAGGAGGGAACTCCTCCGGCGTCAGCACCCCCTACGTGGCCCGCTACGAAGGGATGAGGATCTCGAACTATGCGTGGAACGGCCTCAGGCGGGGGACCAACGGCTACGTCAACGCGCTGGCCGTGGATGGAAGCAACCTCTACGTCGGCGGCGAGTTCACCCAGGTGTCGGGGATTCCGGCCAACCATATCGCACGATGGGATCAGGTCAACTGGTACCCGATGGGAGCTCTCATCGGAAACGCGATCAGAAGCATCGTCGTCAGAGATAACGACGTCTACGTCGGATGGAACTCCTCCCTCCCCGGCTCCGGTCTGTACGAGGGACACCTTCTGCGATGGAACGATGAGGGGTGGACCGAGATCGACGGCACGATCGGCGGCGAGCTGATGACCGCGGCATCCCATCAGGACGATATCTACGTGGGAGGAGCGTTCACGACGGCAAAGGAGGAGATCACCGTGAACATCGCGCGACTGGATGTCCCCTCCGAAACATGGTCGGCCATCAATCTGGGAAGCGGCGTGGCGGGAGGAGCGATCTCCTACGTGGACGCCGTGGCGGTCGACGGCGACAAGATCTACATGGCGGGGGAGTTCACCATCGCCGACACCATCCCCGCCCGAAATGTAGCCCTCTACGATAGAAGGACCGGACGATGGTCGTCGCTCGGGGCCGGACTGAACGGCGCCGTACGGGCGCTCGCGCTTGCGCCGAACGGAGATCTCTACGCCGGCGGCGACTTCCGCCTGAGCGGTACCGACTCCATGCGCAACATCGCCCGCTGGGACGGAACCGCATGGCGCCCTCTGGGGAAAGGAGCCGACGATATCGTTCTCGCGCTCGCGTTCGACGGCGACAACCTCTATGTGGGAGGCGAGTTCGACACGATCGACGGCAGGGGAATGCAGCACGTGGCGCGATGGAATCTCGTCGAGCGCTCCTGGAGCCCGCTCGGCGACGGCATCGGGGGGGATTTCGGCGCACGGGTCTCGGCGCTGACGGTCTACAAGGGTATGCTCTACGCAGCGGGAACCTTCCCACTGGCCGGAGGAGACACCGCCTCCGGAATCGCCCGCTGGAACGGAAGCAGCTGGAGCGCGCTCGGCAGCGGAATCAACGGCAGCGCCGCAGCGATCGCCGTACGGAACGGTGAAATCCTCGTGGGAGGATCGTTCACCGAAGCGGGCACACGCCCCTCCCTCTTCTTCGGCATGTGGCACGAGCCCGCCGCCGGTATCCTGGAGGAGAAGATCCCCTTCGCGATCCCGATAACCGGCGCCCCCAACCCCGCTACCGCACGCACCGCGATACGATTCCGCTCGGAAACCCCGGGAGAAGCACGCATGACGATGGTCGACATGCTCGGCCGTGAAATCGCCGTTCTTCTGAACGACCGGATCGAAGCCGGCGACCACACCATCACCTGGGACGCCTCCACGGTCCCCAACGGAATCTACACCTGCATCCTCACCCTCAACCAGACAGCCGGCACAACCCGCATCACAATCCTCCACTAATCTCTCTTGACTCTCTTCTCTTTCTTAACTCTCTTCTCTCTTAACTCTCTTCTCTCCTAACTCTGTGCCCTCTGTGACTCCCTGTTAATTTTCTTTCCCTTCCGAGAAGAAGAGCACCGCACAGCGAATCTCCACGGGACGAGCATACCCTATGCGACATTCCCCCGGGATTGCCGATCTTATACTAATGCCGCGCCGCATCCGCGACCGCCCGCGGCACGATTCAGGCGGAGAGACTATCCCCATCCGGGACCTCGGCTCCGCACACGTCCGGCAACCTCTTATCGCACGCTCCCATGACGCTACAGGTACTGCGCACACTCCTCACGTCCGTTTCTCTTCTGCTGGTCTCCTGCTTCGCGCTCGTGCACGCACAGACCAGGGAGCGGACACCCGCCGATCTCCGTTCGATCATCAACGCGGCCGATCTTCCGGAAGGGGTTACCGAGGCCGATTTCGGCGTGCTCCCGGAGAGCGGGTCGGATCAGCCGGCCCACCTCCCGTTGAGCACAGACAAACGGGGAGCCGAGGCCCTGGCCGACACGACCCCGTACGGCCACTGGGACGGACGGTTCGGCATGCCGGGGATCAAGGGGAACGTCAACGCCATCGCCGTTCAGGGGAACGAGGCGTATGTGGGGGGGAAGTTCCAGCAGGCATCCGGGCAGATCGCCAACAATATCGCGATGTGGGACGGCAACCGCTGGCACACCCTCGGCAACGGCGTGGCCGGGGAAGTCTTCGCGATTGCCGTCAGCGGCGACAACGTCTATGTGGGAGGAGCGTTCACCACCGTGAGCGGCATCCCCACGGCCAACATCGCCGTCTGGAGCAGGTCGAAACGTCAGTGGGCGACGCTCGGGGAAGGGGTCGGCGGAAGCAGGTTCGCCTACGTGGCGGCGCTCGCCATGGAGGGGAACGATCTCTACGTGGGAGGCCGGTTCCTGACGGCCGGTCGGATCGTGGCGGTGAACATCGCAAAATGGAACGGCACGACCTGGTCCCGCGTGGGATCGGGCGCCAACGGCTTCGTCTTCGCAATAGCGATAAAAGGGGGAGAGATATACGTCGGAGGACGATTCACCGTGGCGGGCGACAAGCCGGCGAACCGGGTGGCCCGTGTGAATCGCTCCACGACCGAATGGAACGAACTCACCGGCGGCGTGACCTACAAGGACAGCGGCTTCGTCAGCGCGATAGCGTTCACGGGGAACGATCTCTATGCGGGAGGAAGGTTCGTGACGGCGGGTCCGGGGAACGACACCATGAACTGCCTGGCGCGATACAACACCGGCTCCGGAACATGGAGCAGGGTGGGATACGGGTTCATGAAGGACAGGAAGCTCGGCCTTACCTCCGTCACCTCCCTTCTGATGCGGAACGGGATACTCTACGTCGCCGGACAGTTCGACAGCGTTCATAATATCACGTCACGATTCGAGACCGGCGGCTTCTCCAGACGCGCGTACAACTTCGCCGGCTATACCGAAAGCAGCGACACATGGACGACGTTCGGACGCACTCCCGATATCGCCAACGCAGCCAGCAGCGGCGTGGCGATGATCGGTCCCACACGCCCCTACCGCAATCTGGAGGGGGCATATCTGAACGCCATGGTGCTGGCGAACGACGGCAAGATCATCATGGGAGGGTCGTTCAATATCGCCGGGCCGATCGTCGAGAAACAGCGGATCGACGCGGGGATCATTCCGAACGTCGAGACCGTTTCGGCCAACAGCATCTGCACGTTCGACGGCAACCGCACATGGGGTCTGCTCGGCAGCGGGCTGGGAGGACCGGTCTACGCCATGGCCGCGCAGGGGAACGACATCTACATGGGAGGAACGTTCACGACGGCGGGAACGACCAACCCCAGAAATATCGCAAAGTGGAACAGCGCGACCGGCCTGTGGGCC
This sequence comes from uncultured bacterium, assembly GCA_966250335.1. Taxonomy (GTDB): domain Bacteria; phylum Bacteroidota; class Ignavibacteria; order OLB7; family OLB7; genus OLB7. The sequence goes on from CBINGZ010000007.1 coordinate 26,969, forward strand.
AAGCTCGGAGATGGTATCGCGGGGACTGTTCGCGCGATAGCGATCGACGGGGACCGCATCTACGCGGGTGGAAGCCTGACGGGGGGCGCGGGGAACATCATGGAATGGAGCGGCAACGCCTGGAAGCCTCTGGAGAATTCTCCCTTCACCGGCAACACCGCCGTCCGCGCCGTCGCCGTCCGGAACGGCACGCTCTATGTGGGAGGTGATGCGGGCCTCCATTCCTATGCGGGATCGGGATGGAATCCCGTGAACGGGAATGTGACCGGGCAGGTAAACTCCATCGTCGTACGAGGCGACAGCCTGATCGTCGGAGGGAGTTTCACGAACGCCGGAGGGGTGATCGTGCAGAACGTGGCGGTCCTGAACCTGGTGACCGGCACCTGGTCCCCTCTCGGCAGCGGCACGGACGGCACGGTCAACGCGATCGCCGTCAACGGCTCCGATATCTATGTGGGAGGCTTGTTCGAGACTGCCGGCGGCATCTACGTGTCGAACGTCGCGAAGTGGAGCCTGGAGCATGAACGGTGGGAGGCCCTGGAAGGGGGGGTCGACGGCGTCGTGAACGCCCTGACGATACTCCGCGGATCGCTCTTCGCCGGCGGCGTCTTCCCGCGTGTCGATATCCTGGCGGCCAACAGCATATCGCGCTGGGACGGAGACGAATGGTACGACGTCGACCGCGGTCTTACGGACAGAAACGGCGAGGGATCGGTCTTCGCCCTTGCCGATGACGGCGAGGCTCTCTATGTGGGAGGAGATTTCCAGTGGGCGGGAGGAACGACCTCCTACTATCTGGCACGCTGGACCAATGCTCCAAGGCCTTTCGCTTCGGCGGTCGACGGACCTTCAACCGTCGGCCGATCGGCCGGAGGCGTTTCGATCGCGGTGCGACCCAACCCGGTCTCGCCGGAAACAACGCTCCTGATCACGCTCCCCCACCCCGCCGCAGTACGACTGACCGTCCACGATCTTCAGGGACGCCAGGTTGCCGCGCCGATCGACCGCGTCCTGGAAGCGGGAAGTCACACGATCTCCTGGAACACCCTGGATCTGGCCGAGGGAATGTACTTCTATTCGCTCCGCGCCGGCGCCGAGACCGTGTCGGGCCCGATCCTTGCGGCCCCGTGACGATCATGAAGGGTCGGGGCGATTCGATCGCACACATTCGTTTCCGATACATTCGACATCGAGAGCGTTCATCTCACTTACTCATCGGACAGTCATGTATATGATCGATATACGTCGCTACACGACAGCATTCCTCACGATACTTCTCCTTGCCTCGGCCTCCCCCGCCGGAACGTTCGCGCAGATCGTGCGCCCCGGCGACGAGAACTGGGATACCCGGTTCGGCATGCTCGCCACCGGCGGCGGCGTCGACGACGAGGTGTTCGCCGTCGCCGTCGACAAGGGAATGCTCTATGTGGGAGGAACGTTCCAGAACGCCGTGAACATGCGCGCGAGCCATATCGCCAGATGGGACGGAAGCTCCTGGCAGCGCCTGGGCGATTCCGCCGCCGGCTACGGAACCGACGGCCCCGTCTTCGCGATCGCAGTCAAGGGGGACAGCATCATCGTCGCCGGCCAGTTCACGAAGGCGGGTGATGTCGCGGCCTCCAACATTGCGATATGGCGCAGGTCGAGCAACACCTGGTCGGCGATCGAGAGCGGCGTGGGGGGGGGAGATCGTCCCTACATCTCATCGCTCGCCGTCAAGGGGGACAGCATTATCGTGGGGGGCCAGTTCACCCTGGCCGGCGGCAGGATCGCGAACAACGTCGCCTACTGGAACGGCACCTCCTGGAACTCCATCGGCTCCGGGCAGCGGAACGGCGTCGGCGGGACCGTCAACGCCGTCGCCTACCAGGGAGGGACGATATATGCCGGCGGCAACTTCTCCACGGCCGGCGGCGTCCAGGCGCAGGGGGTCGCGATGTGGAACGGATTCACCTGGGCCCCCGTGGGAACCGGGGTCGACGGCTACGTGAACGCGATCACCTTCAGCCATGAAGGCCAGATGGTGGTCGGCGGAAGCTTCATGACGGTTGGAGGTGAACCGGCCGAGAATATCGCATACTGGAACGGAACGAAATGGGAGTCGCTCCCCGGCGTCCAGGATGCCACGAACTCCGATACGGCAAGCGGCGCGGCCGGCGTCATCCGCTCGATGATCACCATCGGGAGCAGGCTCCTGGTCACCGGCACATTCGCCGAGGTCAAGCCGGGAGGCAGCTCGAACGCCAGCATCAACGTGAACTATATCGCGTTCTATGACGGACTGAACGGCGGCAATTTCTGGTGGCTCGACCTGAAACGGGGAGCCAACGGCTACGTCAACGCGGTCTGCACCGACGGAAGCAACGTCTACGCGGGAGGAGCCTTCACCGTCGCCGGAGGGGTCCCCGCATCACACGTGGCACGATACGACTACCGGAACTGGTACCCGCTGGGAACCGTGATCGACAACTACATCCGGGGGATCGCGATCGCCGGAGGGAACATCTACGTCGGCTGGAACAACCAGATCCCCGGCGGCGAGATACGGGGACGAGTGGCCTACTGGAACAACAGCCAGTGGGTGCGCCTCTCCGAACTCGACGGCGAGCTCCTCACGATGCTCCCGGTCGGCGACGACATCATCACCGGCGGCAATTTCGCGACGGCCGGAAAAGCGGTGGCGGTGAACGTGGCGCAGCTGTCGACGACGACCAAGGAATGGCGCGCGCTCAACAGGGGGAGCGGCGTGGCCGGAGGGGAGGTGTCGTCGGTACAGGCGATCGCCGTCCATGAGGAGAACGTCTATCTGGGAGGGGAGTTCACGATCGCCGACACCATCGGCTCCTACAACATCACGCGATTCAACACCGCCACGGGGAGATGGGATTCGCTCGGACTCGGCCTCTCCGGACCGGTCCGCGCCCTGACCGTCACCGACGACGGCGAGGTCTTCGCCGGAGGAGATTTCACCTTCTCCGGTTCCGATACGATTCGGCGGGTGGCGCGATGGGACGGTTCGAAATGGCATCCCCTCGGCCTCGGGGCCGACGCCACCGTCACCGCGATGACGAGCGCCGGCGACAAGGTCTATATCGGAGGAGATTTCGACACGGTCGACGGACGGCCGATGAACCATGTGGCGGTCTGGGACAGAACCGAGGGGACCTGGTCGTCGCTCGGCAACGGCATCCGCGGGCACTTCCTCCCGAGCGTGACCTCGATGATCGTCGTCGGCAGAAACCTCTATGTGGCGGGCTATTTCGAGATGGCGGGGGATGACAGCGCCTTCTGCATCGCGAGGTGGGACGGCCACCAGTGGAACCCGATGGGAAGCGGCCTGAACAACACAACGCTCGCTCTCGTGAACCAGGGACTCGACATCTACGTAGGGGGCGCCTTCACGACGGCGGGGGCCGATATGTCGCTCTACGTGGGATTGTGGCACGAGCCGGTGACCTCCGTCGACATGGACGCGCGCGGCGGCGGGAGCCTGGCTCTGCGCGGCGCCCCGAACCCCTTCTCGATCGCGACCGACATCAGGATGACGAACCCGGAACGGGGGGAGGTCTCGGTGCGGATCTTCGATCTTCAGGGACGTGAGGTGGCGACGCTTGCCGACGGAGTCCATGAGGCGGGGGACCTTTCGTTCCGCCTCGACGCGGGATCACTGCCGGCCGGCATGTACGTCTGCCGCGCGCGGTGCGGCGACCGGGTGGCGGTGCGGTCGCTGCTCCTGGCTCGATAAGGGCGAATAGTACAATGATATGATCAGCGACGCCGGGCGGCTATCCGTCCGGCGTCGCCGTTTCTACAGCTTGAAGACCATCCCCTCACACCCCGGGCTCACCTCGAACGACGGGCGCATCTGGTCGATGGCGCGCATAATCATGCCGTCCAGGGTCTTGTCGTCGTGGGCGGGGTCGTGGTGGAACGGTACCACGTGACGGGCGCCGACCAGCCCGCCGAACCTCAGCGTATCGTAGAGCGAGCTGTGTCCCCACCCGATCCTCTCCAGATATTCCGGAAGATCGTACTGCGAGTCGTGGATGAGCAGGTCGCTCCCCTCGGCCAGCTTGTAGCCGGAGGTCCAGTCGGCGGCGATCGGGAATCGGGGGACGCCGAGCGCCGGCTCATGGTCGGGGAGATAGGTCATCGTGCGGCGGCCGTCGGAGATCCGATAGCCGACGGTGATCCCGGGATGACAGACGAGCTCGGCCGAGATCGTGAACTCCCCGATCTCGAACTTCCCCTGCGGGACCGCGTGCAGACGAAGATCGCAGGCAAGATCGCGCAGACGCACCGGGAAGAGAGGGGGCGAGAGGTAGCGGGTAAGGCGATTCCCCAGCTCGATCGGCGTGGCCGCCGGACCCCAGATATGCACCTCCCGATCGGGGGTGAAGAGGGGCGAAAAGAACCCGAGTCCCTGGATATGATCCAGATGGAGATGGGTAAGGAGAATATCTATCCGCCCCACCGTATGGGGAAGCGACATTCCCAGACGGCGAAGGCCGCTGCCGGCATCGAGCACCAGCACCGTCCCCTCGACCCCCAGAACCTCGACGCACGATGTGTTCCCGCCGTAACGGGCCGTCTCCGGTCCGGGCGAGGGGATCGATCCCCTGGTTCCCCAGAGCACTGTTTTCATGGCTCGGTCACCTCCGCGAACACGGCCATCGCGCCGAGTTCCCTCTCGAGCTGACCGACCAGCGGGAACGCGATCATGTCGACGCACCGCTCCGTGTTGTCGAGTCCCCGGATCAGAAACCGCCGCGACGCCGGACGACGAAGGCGGAGCGCCGCCACCAGCGGCAGATCCTCCATCGCCACCGGCGACCCGTCATGGTCGGTCGCGTTGAAGATCCGTCCCCACTCCCCCGGCGCCATCTCCCCCGTATCCTCGAAGCTGAGACCGAACACACGCTCGGCGGGTGGATTGTAGTAGATCAGATTTCCCTCGACATCCACGAGAAATATCGGCATGGCAAGGTAGCTTGCCAGTTGCCGTGTCAGAATCACCTCGACCTCCTGCTGGGGCATAGTCGGCCATCCTCCTTGAACTCTGAAAAGAATACGAACCGAGAGATCACTCGATACGATATTGCTGCCATGGGCTGTTGCCCACGGCGACTCAACGCGCGACGACGACGGGCCGGACGATCCTCCCCAATGACGTCGCAATACGACAGAAATAGATCCCGGACGGATAATCCGCGATATCGAGATGAACAGGTCCCCCGCTCCCCTCCTTCCGCCATCCCGCTCTCTCCCGTCCGGCCGCATCGATCAGCGAGATCGAGACGATCTTCACCCCCGCCGGCTCCGCGTCTACCGTCAGGAGCGACGCAGCCGGATCGAGAGCCACCTCGACATCGGTGAGAAGGTCGGCCTGTTCATCGGTGGAAGGACCGGGGAGCGCAACGGCCGAGGTCGACACCGGGCCGGTCGCCACCGTCAGATCGTCCACCCACATCGTCTGATCCACCGGGGAGCCGTCGCCGATGTAGGGAGCCATCAGGAGCTGGTTGAACTTCATATCGGGATGCCGGCCGGTGCGAAGCATCACATTATGATATTCAAAGAGGGTGACGCCGTCGAACCTGTAGAAGATCACGCCGTCCGGCGCCCCCCTGCCGTCGACGACGGAGTTGAGCTTGAAATACGCTTCGACGAAATGCCAGTCGTTCTTGTAGAACTCCCCCGGCTTGTCGGAGAAACAGACCGTATCGGCCATCCATCTCTTCCCGTTGCGATGCACTCCGCCGGAAAGATAGCAATCCCCCTCTCCGTGCCCGTCACCGTCGCCGTTGCAGCCGGCGACCGCGCGCTCCTCGGTGATCGACGTGAGATCCTGACCGACGCGCGACCGATCGATGTTCTCGCCATCCTGGATCGCCAGCAGCGGCCGCCCCTCGTTCTGCTCGATGTAGAGGGTGAGATGCGTATGCGCCGGGCCGATATATCGGCCGTCGAGATTCGTGACGACGTTGAACTCATGCGGGTGATACGGGCGGTTCGATCCCTCCCACCCCGCGCTGTACTTCACCCAGTACGATAGATAGAAGGACTCGGTCTCCGCGAACGTATATCGCATTGCTCCCCCCGCCTTCGTCGCTCCCGGCAGGAACCGGAACTCGGCCGCGGCGCCGCTTCCGGGGATATGCTCGGCCGTGGTGATCGCGACGCCGAGGTCGTCGTACCATCCCCGCGACCCGAAGAGATCATCCTCGAATTCCTCCCTGAAGAGAACCGTCTGCCCGCGCGCCGCGCCGGCGGCGACCAGGAGCACTCCCGCGGCAAGAGATATCGCACTACGCATTTTCTTCCTCCGCTCTTATCTCGGCCTCGGCGGCGGCCATTCTCCTGTCGCGTCGATCGGTCGCCCAGCGGCGGACCGACAGGCAGGCGCTCAGCCAGAAGGCGGCGCTCACCATCCCGGCCATGACGTCGGTGGGCCAGTGGACACCGAGATAGAGACGGCTGAGCGCGATCGAGCCGGCCACGACCACTCCCGCGGCCAGCATGACCCAGCTCGCAAGCCGCCGTGGGTTCACAAGGATCGGAAGAAGCCCCAGATATCCCCAGAGCGAGAACGCCGTCAGCGAGTGCCCGCTGGGAAAGCTGAAGCTCAGTTCGACCGCCAGCGGCGCGAAGACATGGGGACGGATCTGCTGAAACGACGCCTTCAGAACCTGTGTCAGAACCGCCGATCCGGCCAGCAGTATCGCAAACGTCCACATATCGATATATCGCTTTTCGCGATACCAGAAGACTCCGATGATCAGCGCCGTCAGCGCCACGCCGTAGGTCGATCCGATCCAGGAGAGGGTGTGGGCAAGGGTTGTGAGGATATCCCCCTCATAGCCGTTGATCCAGAGCAGCACCCCGCGATTGAGCCCGGCATACTCGTTCTCCAGCACCTCCTCCGCAAGCCATGCGAAGAGCAGAATCGAGGCGACGGCAACCGCGCCGGCCGTCAGGTAGTACCCCCCGAACGCGTTCAGCAGGATATGAAGGACCCGCAGAGGCCCCTTCCGCCCCCCGCCGGTCGACCCGATCTCCCGATTCGATTCCATTGTCGTAGGATGCTGACGAATTCGCCCGCCCCGTAAGAGAGGGAGCCTGTGAGGAACGATCACCGCCGGGGAATATAGCGACACGCGGCCTCTTCCCTGACATATCCTCTCCTTACCCTTTCGATGATCTCCCCGATCGAACCCGGAATCGCGTTACCGGCGGGATGGCTATCTTGGACCCCGGCACGGCCCCGTTATCGTGACCGCCGTTCCCGCTTCGACCGGAATCGTTCAATACCTTCACCTTCATGAAACACCACGTACTCCGATTCATCTTCGCCGTGTCGATCGTCGCGGCGGCATTTTTCACTGCCTCGTGCGGCGAAGAGGAACCTGGACGGGAGAAGGCTCCGGACGGAAAGATCGGAGAGCGCACCGAAGCTCTGATATCGGCCGCCGCATCGCTGAAGGAGGCGTTCACGGAGATCGCCGAAGCGACCGAATCGGCCGACACGACCGTGAAGATCACCTTCAACTTCGGAGCCTCCAACCTGCTCGCCCGCCAGATCGAGGAGGGAGCGAAGGTCGATCTCTTCGCGTCGGCGGCGGAGGAGATCATCGACTCGCTCCAGGCGCGGGGACACGTCGTCGAAGGCGGCAGAGAGACGTTCGCCGCCAACTCGCTGGTCGTGGTCGGGGGAGTCGATCGATCCGATCCGCTTGCCGCGCTGACGAAGGAAACGTTGAAGGGATTCAGGCGGATCGCGGTTGCGGCGCCCGGAGTGCCGGCGCGGATCTACACCGAGGAGGCGCTGCACGCGGCCGGACTCTGGGAGGAGGTCGGCCCCCGGCTCGTCTTCGGCGAGAACGTGCGGCAGGTGCTCGACTACGTGGCGCGGGGGGAGGCGGAGATCGGGTTCGTCTATTCGTCGGACGCCACGGCGTTCGGAACAAGGGTCCGCGTTCTTCATCGCGTCGACTCCACGCTTCATCGCCCCATCAGATATCCCGCCGCGATTATGACCGACGGCGGCAACACCCGCGGCGCCCGCTCGTTCCTCAAGATGCTCACCGGGTCGATAGGACGGGACATCCTCCGTCGCCACGGCTTCTCTCCGATCGACATCGGCAAGCAGCCGTGGGAAGTCGGAGGGAAACAGGAGTGAGCTTCCGCCCCGCCCGTTCCTGAACGCACAAAGGCCGTGACGCTCGGGAGCGCCACGGCCTTACTGTTTCATCCTTACGATTACCGATACATCAACTCGTATAGTAGACAATCGTGCGGGCGTATGCCTCGCGGGGGGTGAACTCCCCGGCATCGCCGATCGGGCGACGGTAGTGATCCTTCCTGATCCAGTTCCCCTCGGAGTCGTTCTGCAGAACGATCTTCTCCTCGTATCCGGCAACCGGATCGGAGACCGACATTCCCGTCAGTTCGCCGTCCGCGCCGTAGGTATAGGAGGTCTCGCGCACCAGCCTGGGCTGGAAGTCGCCGCCGGTGTAGCGGTACGCCGACGCGTTGAAGGAGCGGACCCGGTCGAGGCGGCCCAGGGAATCGTAGCTGTAGGTCACCTGGGTCATGCTGTCGACGCCGCGATTGGTGAAGTCGAACTCCGTCACCTCGGTCAGCGCCCCTCTGGAATCGAACGAGTTGACGATCCGGCGGCGCACGTCGCCGATGCTGTTGTACTCCACCACCTCGGTCGGCCGGCCGCGGAAATCGTAGCCGTAGCCGGTGCGATCCTCGAAGATCTGCTTGCCGTTATAGCGTGAGACCTCCGCGAGGTTTCCGTCGGGATCGTACCTGTAGGCCGCGGTCTGGGTCATGAGGCCCGCGCGGTCGCGGATAAGAAGCTCGATCGGACGCCCGATCCTCTCCAGCACGGTCGTCTCGGTCGAGACCAGCTCTCCCTTCGCTCCGTAGGTCGTGCGCCGGCTCTCCAGCGCCACCGAATCGAGCGAATAGACGACTGTGCGAAGGAGTCCGCCTTTCGTCAGAGTCTTGTAGGAATGCGTGGTACGGGCCGTCACGACCCCTGCCGGGTTGAACTCGCGGGTGTCGATCGGGAGGAACGCATCCTCGATCCACTTCCCCCCCTTCTTCGCCGCCGTATAGAGTCCCCCCTTCAGCGAAACGACCCGCACACTGCCGCGCAGCATATCCTCAGGGTTCGTGCCGAGGCCGACCTGGGCCCGCAACTGCTCGATCGATCCGCACAGGATCATCGCAGCCAGCATCAGCGGTATCATCGATCTCTTCATCATCGTATCATCCTCTCTCTGTCTCGATCTCTCTTGCTTGCTCTCTGTTCGTGCCGGCTCTCCTCCGGCAGTCATGTTCCTTCTCTCTGTCTCTCTCTGCTTCCGGTTCGTCCCGTGTTGGGACGGCCGTTTCGACTCTCTTGTTCCGGATCGGTCGACCTCTCTATCGAGCGATCCCTTTCTCTACCGGACAACCGTTGTGACGTTGTCCTGACGCCCTGGAGATGTAAAAATTCATCCCCTTCAGCGTGTGTACGAACTTACCATCAATAATCGTGCCGTTGTAGATATCAATTGATAAAAAGGGAAGATATAGGTAACGAACTACTTCAAATCACGCCGGGCTTCCCTTTATTGATATTGACCCGGAGATCGCCGAAATCGTAACGGATGGGATTGAAAAGATCCCGCCCTCTATCCCCTTCTCATCGGCTCAGGCTGAGGGAACGGCTCGATGAACTCTCCCTCCGCCGGTCACTGGATAAGTAACGGCAGCGCCCCGGTTTCGTTAGTGTCCGCGCTCGCGGCGTATCATGATCCGGCAGATGGAGCGGGCGGTTTCAGGGGCGTACGGCGGGGAGTAGGCTTGTTTCGGGGGGGTGGTAACAATATATTGACTCGCCGGACCGCCGGTCTCTTCCGCAGCTCTTCGGCGTAGTTTCCGTTATGTTTTTCCGACACACTGTACTTCTTCACGGCAGTCCGCAGCGTATTCCAGGCTGCCGAATAATTCTCTATGCAGGGGTGTATCATGATGCAGCATATCGATCCGATCGTTTGTTCTCCGCTTCCTCCACCTGTTCGGAGCATGATCCGCACGTTGTTCGATCATGTCGATCCTCCGCCTGTCCCTTGAGCGGGACCACCGGAGTCGGGATCAGGCCCGACCGCGGCATGGACGCCCCCTTCCGACCGGAAGGAGCGCGGCAGCTTCCGTTACGTCACTTCAGGAATTCAAGGCAGGTATTTTTATGACACGATATATTTTTCCTCTCACCGCGCTTATGGTCGCGCTGACATTATCGGCATCGGGACAATCGGACACCGGACGTGTGATTTACGGTCACGTCGCCGACGAGGGGACGCTCGATCCGATGGTCGGGGTGACGATCCGGGTCGTCTCGTTCGGAGATGACACCACGGGAGTATCGAGATACGGCACCTTCTCCCGCGCCGACGGCACCTTCGAACTCAAGCTGCCGAGGTCGGGTCCCGTGACGCTTGAAGCGCGCCACCTCACCTACAGGCCGATGCGGATCACCGTCGCCGCCGGCGAGGAGGCGACGGAGTTTTATCTGGAGCCGGAGCTACGGTCCGAGAAGCCGGTGGTGGTGGAGGGAATCCGGCGCTCCAGATCGGTGGAGGACGCCTGCTGCCGCGTGGAGTCGATCCATGAGGAGGTGCAGCAGCACGCCCCCTTCTCCCCCTCGGTCAACGAGGTGCTGCGCAGGTACAGCTCATGCACCTCCACCCGGATCAGTTGCGCCGTCGACAACTCGGCATCGATCAGGCTGCGCGGTCTGGAACCGACCTATGTGAAGACATTGATCGACGGACTCCCCGCCTTCTCCGGACTCTCATCGTTCTACGGGCTGAGCCTGATTCCGGCACATGCGCTCCAGACGATCAGGATCTCAGAAGGAGCCTCCAGCGGACTCTACGGCAACGGGGCGATCTCCGGCGTGGTCGATCTGGAGACGCGTCCGCCGACGGAGATCGACGAACTGAATCTTTCCGCGAACCTCTCCTCGCACCATCCGGCCGAGGACCTGGCCGGGGATTTCAACGCCGGATACACCGGGCTTGTGGGGGATGTGGGGCTCGCGGTCTTCGCCTCCTACAACAGACACCCCGGCGGCGGACGCGAGTATGAAGGCCTGAACGAGGTGATCCGCGACGGTGAACGCTTTTCCGGGCTGGTGAAGGGAAATATCATGCTGGGAGATGCGACCGAACTGAAGGTCTCGCTCCTCGGCGGAACCGAATCGCGCCACGGAATCTACCTTCCCTATGCGATCGACGAACTCGCCGACGTATCGCGGATCGACGTATCGACGTCGGTCGCCCATTCACTGAGCGAAAGCGATGAGATCGAGGGGACGTTCATGGTCTCCGGAACCTCGCTCGACCGTGAGACACAGTCCGCCCCGCTCCTCTCCGCCGACCAGAGAATCCTCTACGGCCGCGCGATCTACAGGGGGACGATGGGGGATCACAGAATGACGGCCGGGATCGAGGCGCGGCACGATCTGCTGCATGAGGGGACCGGGTACGATCTTGAGTACGATATATTCATCCCCTCCCTCTTTCTTCAGGACGAACTCGCTCTTTCCGACGAGTTCTCCATCCTCGGCAGCCTCCGCCTCGACCGGCACTCGCAGGCCGGGACGATCCTCTCGCCGCGCGGCTCGATACGATATGCTCCCCTCCCCGACCTGACGATGCGGCTGATGGCGGGGCGCGGGTTCAAGGGGGAGGCGCTCTTCGACGAGAACCATCTGACGTTCCACGGCGGCTACCGCTGGAGGCTGAACGGAGATTTCGGTTACGAGACATCCATGACCTGGAACTACGACGTGAGCTACAGCTTCGTCACCGAGGCGGAGTTCGGTCTGGACGCAAACTTCAACGCCTACTACACGACGATCGACGGCAAGGGGATCCCCCACCCCGACTCACTCGCCGCCGGAACGATCTTCTACATCAACAACGAGAGACCGACGCGACTCACGGGCATGGAGCTGCAGCTTCGCCCGAGCTTCGGGGAACACTGGAGCGGATCGATCGCCCTTGCGCTGATCAACTATTCGACGCAGGGAGAGAACGGCACCTACCACCGGGTGATCCTGGCGCCGAGCGCGAACCTGGACGCCTCGCTGATGTATCGCAACGATGAGATCGGGTTCACGGCGGAGGCCTGGGGAAGCCATATCGGATCGCAACGCCTGCCGACGAACCCGAGCGGACTGACGGAGTCGCCCGCCTACACGCTCGCCAACATCCGGGTGGAGAAGGGATTCGGTCCCGTCGCGATCTTCGCCGGAGTGCTCAACGCCCTCGACACCCGCCAGGAGCGGACGATGCCGCTGGTCTTCGAGTCGGAGGCAAGCTCGTTCGACGCCGGGCTCGTCTGGGGTCCGCTGGAGGGACGCGAGTTTTTTCTGGGGGCGCGGTTGACGTTGAGCGGGGAGGAATAGTTCTCCGCGGCATCGATATCTCATGGAACGATAAACGCCCGGTCGAGGAGATTCGATCGGGCGTTTTGGTTTCAGATGTATCGCGTTCTATTTCGCTTCGTTCTTCTCATCATCGTTCGGATCTCCGAGCTTGAACGTGATTGGGATTTCCAGCCAGGCGCTGATGGGTTTGCCGTTGATGAAGGCCCGGGTAAACCTTGTGCCTTTGATAGCATCAAGGACGGGCTGCTCGAACAGCTTGTCCGAACTGGAGATGAAACGTGTCGTTGTGATCGTTCCGGTGGAATCGAGAAAGACCCTGACAATTACTTTTCCTTCGAGATTATTCCGTTGCGCTTCTTCGGGACACCTCAGCAGAGAATATAGCTGTCGCTCATCGAACCAGGGTTCGACCTCGAGCGGGGGGCTAGGAGCTTCACCGATCCTCGACGTATCCTGAGCGCGCGTGATGAACGCAGAGAGTGATGCGAGCGAAACACGTCCACCGCTGCAAACGGCCCGACTCTCTGACTTATCGAGAACCGCTCCGTTCACAGAAACGAACTGTGCAATGGTTATCAGGGAAAGGGCGCAGAATGTTGACTGGAGCAGATACATGACATGAAAGGGTTGTTGAGTAATTGAAAACAGACTCGCAATAATCCGACCCAGCTTCATGCAGTTTAGGGCTGCGACGCGGACTCTACTTCCCTTCCTCCTTCTCCTCCTCGGGCTCCGCATCCCTGAGCCTGAAGGTGATCGGAATCGACATCCACACACCTATGGGCTTCCCCTTGAAGCGAGCCGGTATGAATCGCGTGGTGGTCACCGCATCAAGCACCGTCTGCTCGAATATCCTGTTCGTGCTCTGCTCGAAGAAGCTCGACCTGACGACCCCGGTGGAATCGATGTAGGCTCTGATCTGCACCTTCCCCTCGATATTGTTCCGCGCCGCCTCTTCAGGATACTTCAGTTTACCGTACAACTCCGGCTCATCGAAGGCAGGCTCCTCGTCGACCTCGACAAATTCGTCGCTCGACGGTAGCTCTCCCGTCTGCGATGTATCCTGAGAATGAGGTGCGGATGGAGAGAGTGATATAAGCACAGGTACGGAGGATAATACTTCCCCATCGGGAAGCGATTGATCCGTCAATGCGAACGGTGCGGCGACGGCAAGGGAACAGGCACAGAAGGTCGACAGGATTGAATACATGGCAGGGAAGGAAATAATGATGTGATACCTGAACGGGGACAAGATACCCAATCGTCTCCGTTCCGACGCATCGTAATAGTACGATTATGCCGTTCCCCGACCGGCTGAACGAACCTTCCACCGACTATCGAAGTGGTAAAAAACAATAGGATCGCAATAACGGCCTCAGAATAACAGAAAACGAAATCGGCGCCGTCGCTCCGGATGAGCAACGGCGCCGATGCATCATGATGCGACATCAATAGTTGTTGTCCACCTCGAACCCGGCGTCCTCGATCGCCGCGATGATCTGCTTCCGGTTCACCATCTTCTCATCGTACTCGATCTCGGCCTTGCCGAGCTCCACACTGCTCTCGTTCAACGGAAGATGGGAGAGTGCCTTCCTGACGCTGTTCACGCAGCCGTCGCACGACATGCCGCTGATGTTGATCGTTTCCTTCATGACTATCCGGTTTGGGCGGCCCGAAGACCGCGGTGATTGGTCGAATCCGATAACCAACGGAACCATCGAAGTAAACACGAAGATCCCTACTGAAGATCCAGCTTCACGATCGGCTCGGGATCGTCGACCCCGACCGTCCCCCCGATCGTGAAATTGGCCATCATGCCGTGATCTTCATGCTCCAGGTTGTGACAGTGGAGCAGGTAGACCCCCTCGTGCCGGTCGAATCGCACAAGGATACGCATCGTCTGGAACGGAAGGACGAGCACCGTATCCTTCCAGCCGAGCTCGGCCGGCGGGAGCGCAGTGCTCCCGGCGCGATCGAGCACCTGGAACTGCGTGCCGTGAATATGCATCGGATGCGGGTTGGAACTGCGGTTCCACAACGTCCAGGTCTCCACGTCGCCGAACGGCACGTTCCAGTCCACGCGCTCGATCCTGTACGGCAGCCCGTTGATCAGATGGCCGTCCTCGGAGGCGCCGTGCCGCACCTGGAGCTCGAACGTTCTATCGCGGACGGAGAGAGAGGGGTCGATCCGCTCCACCGTCGAGAGGGCCTCCGGAACCGTGAACGTCTCCGTCGCCTCGCGGACCACATCGAACCGGAGGAGCGTCATCTCGGCCCCCTGCGGCGGCGGGTTCCCGGTCCCGGCAGCGGTCCTGATGCTCCTGAACTCCACCGATGTGCCGATCGGATCGCCCGAGAAGTCGACAAGGATCTCGACTCTCTCGGCCGGCGAGATCGAGACATTCTTGGCCTGATACGGCCTGTCGAGCAGACCGCCGTCGCTCGCGATCAGATGGAACGTCCGCCCGTCGGCGAACCCGATGTTGAAGATGCGGGCGTTGGAGCCGTTGAGTATCCTCAGACGATACAGTCCGCGCGCGACCTCGTGGTAGGGGTCGGGAGTGCCGTTGACGAACGGGGTATCCCCCAGATATCCATCCTCATGGTCGTTGATGATGGGAGCATAGATCATATCCCGCACGCCCCCCAGTCTCCGGTCCTGCAGCAGCAGCGGAAGATCGTATTCGCCGTCCGGCAGCCCCAGCCCCGCTTCCTCATCATCCTCCACGATGAAGAACCCGGCCATCCCCATGTAGACCTGCTCCCCCGTCAGATGATGCGGGTGCGGATGATACCAGTAGGTGCCGGCGCGCTGGTCGACCTTGAAGGAATAGTCGTAGGCGCCCATCGGATCTATCGCATTGGATGGATGCCCGTCCATGTCGTGCGGGACGATCAGCCCGTGCCAGTGGACGATGGTCGGGTCCTGCAGCCTGTTCACGAGGCGCGCGGAAAATGTCTCGCCGCGACGCACCCGGATCGTGGGAGCGGGCCAGCTCCCCCCCAGCGTCCAGAGCCTTGTCGTGATGTCGGGCCAGACGTTCGCCGTCGTCTCCTCGGCGGTCATCGTTCCGCCGGCGAAGGGGGGTGGGAACCGGAGCGGTACTCCCTCCGGAGCGGCGAGCGTCCGTCGACCCGAAGCCGGAAGAGCGCCGGCCAGCGCGCGCGCGGAACCGAGTCCCAGCAGCAGACCGGTCCCCCCGGCCGTGCGGATGAATCGTCGTCGAGAACAGTTCATCGAACCTCCGATGATATATGTCGTTTCTGAAAATCGTGTATCGATATTATGCCATCCACTCCGCCATCCGTGAGGCGTGCAGTTCGCCCCGCTTCAACGCGCGTTCCTTCATGATGATGAAGAGCACCGGAGTCATGATGAGAACATGGACGGCGGAGGTCAGAAGTCCCCCGATCATCGGGGCGACCAGCGGTTTCATGACGTCGCTGCCGACGCCGTCGGAGAACATGATCGGGACCAGTCCCAGCAGCGACGTCGCAACGGTCATCAGCTTGGGACGAAGCCGCTGCACCGCCCCTTCTATCGTTGCCCGATACAGGTCACTCCTGTCGAGAACCGCCCCGCCGGCCAGACGCCTGTCGAGCGCCTGGTGGAGATAGACGACCATGACGACGCCGGTCTGGACCGCCACGCCGTAGAGGGCGATGAATCCGACCCAGACGGCGACCGAGAGATTATATCCGAGCAGGGAGATCAGGTAGATCCCGCCGACGAGCGCGAAGGGGACCGAGAGCATCACGACGGCCGCCTCCTTCCAGTCCTGCATCGTCATGTAGAGCATCACGAAGATGATCAGGAAGACGAAGGGGAGGACGATCATCAGTCTGTTCTCCGCCCGCTGCTTGCTTTCGTACTGTCCGCTCCACTCGTAGCCGTAACCGACCGGCAGGTGCAGCTCCGTGTCCAGCCGCTCCTTCGCCTCGCCGATGAAGCCTCCCAGATCACGCCCCCTGACATTGAGGAAGACAAGCGATCGGAGCTGCCCGTTCTCCGAGGAGATCATCGCCGGTCCGGCCGTAAGCTCGATCCGTGCGATATCACGCAGTCTGACATATCCCTGGACCGGCGCTCCCTCCAGCGCCGTAATCGATGCGCTCACGGTCGTGGTTTCACCCCTCGAGGAAACACCGGGCGAGGTTCCACCTCCCCCCATTCCCGCCATCCCTCCCATCCCTCCGGTCGATCCGCCGTTCGACGGCATCGCCATCCCTTCTCCCATCCCTCCCTTTTCCGCCGATCCCATGCCGGGGATGGAGAGTGGAGCCGTCGGCGCATCCCCGCGGATCGGGACGAGCACGTCGCCGATCGCCTCGATGTTGTCGCGCAGCTCCCTTGCATATCGCACACGGATAGGATATCTCGCTCGTCCCTCGATCACCTGTCCGATATTTTCGCCGCCGATGGCGGTCTCGATCAGCATCTGCACATCGGCGATATTCAGCCCGTAGCGGGCGACCGCCTGTTCGTCGACCGTGATATCGAGGAAGCTTCCCCCCTGCACCCGATCGGCCGTGACGTCGGCGGCGCCCTCGATCCGGTTCAGGATCGATTCGGCCATGATCGCATACTTCTCCAGGGTGTCCAGGTTCTCACCGTGGATCTTCACGCCGAGCTCGGTACGGACGCCGGTGGCGAGCATGTTGATCCGGTTGATGATCGGCTGCGTCCATCCGTTGCGGACGCCGGGGATCCGGAGACGGGCGTCCAGGTCGGCGATGATCTTCTGCTTGGTGATTCCGGATCGCCACTGATCGCGAGGTTTCAGCAGGATGATCGTCTCGATCATCGAGAGCGGCGCGTTGTCGGTCGCTGTCTCGGCCCGTCCCGCCTTGCCGAGCACATGGTCGACTTCGGGGTAGGCGGCGATGATCCCGTCCTGAACCCGCATCACCCGGTTTACCTCGGCCATCGATGCGTTCGGAAGGAGCACCGGCATGAAGAGAATCGACCCTTCGTCCAGCGGCGGCATGAACTCGGTGCCGGTGGTAAGGATCAGGGGAACGGTCGCCGCCAGCGCCAGAACGTTGAGCGCGATCGTGGTTTTTCTCCAGCGGAGCGACCAGGCCAGGACCGGTTCGTAGAGCCGATGGAAGAATCGCATCAGGGGATTTTCCTCCTCGGAGCGGAACCGGCCGCGCATCAGCAGGGTCATCAGCACCGGTACCAGTGTGACCGCCACGATCGCCGACGACGCTATCACGAACGTCTTGGTCCAGGCGAGCGGGTGGAAGAGCTTCCCCTCCTGCCCTTCCAGCAGGAAGACCGGCAGGAAGGAGACGACCATGATCGCTTCGGAGAAAAAGATCGCGCGCCCCACCTGCTTCGCCGAGAGGACGGCGAGCCTGTAATAATCGTCCCGCGACAGTTCGCCCCGCTCCTTCATTGCCGCCGCGATATTTCTGTAGGAGTTCTCCACCAGAACGATCGAGGAGTCGACCACCACGCCGATCGCCAGCGCGATCCCTCCCAGCGACATCAGGTTCGAGGTGATGCCGAACGCCTTCATCATCAGAAACGCGCAGAGGACCGAGACCGGAATCTCTATCAGAATACGGAGCGCGCTTCTGACATGCGCGATGAAGAGAAGCACGATCAGCGTGACGACGATCGCTTCCTCAACCAGAGCCCGCTCCAGTGTTCCCACGGCGGCCCGGATCAGCGGCGTGCGGTCGTAACTGTCGACAATCGTCACCCCCTTCGGAAGTCCCGGAGAGATCTCGGCGATCTTTGTCTTGACGCGATCTATCACCTCCAGCGCGTTCTCCCCCTGCCGCATGACGACGATCCCTCCCACCGCCTCCCCCTTCCCGTTCTTCTCCAGGGAGCCGCGCCGGAGATCGACGCCGAGCTGAACAGTCGCAACGCGATCGAGCCGCACCGGAATCCCGCCGGGACGTGAGGCGATCGTGATATTCTCGACGTCGGATCGATCCCCGATATATCCCTGACCCCGCACGAAGAACTCGGCGTCGGAGATCTCCACGAGCTTCCCCCCCACCTCGTTGTTCGACCGCTGCACGGCCGCCACCACCTCCGCGAACGTGACCCCGTGGGCACGGAGCAGCTCCGGATCGACATCGACCTGATACTGCTTCACGAACCCTCCGATCGACGCGACCTCCGCCACCCCCTCCACGCTGCTCAATCGGTAGCGGATATACCAGTCCTGCACGGAGCGGAGGGTCGCCGCGTCGTACCCCTCCCCTTCGACCGTATACCAGTAGACATGCCCCACGCCGCTCCCTTCCGGACCAAGCGTCGCGGTGACGCCGGGGGGGAGCTTTGCCTGGGCGATGGAGATCCGCTCCTGCACGCGCGAACGGGCGAAATAGAGATCGACCCCATCCTCGAAGATCACGAAGACGAAGCTCATGCCGAACATGCTGGAGGCACGCACCGCCTTCACCTGCGGGAGTCCCTGCAGAGATGTCACGATCGGATATGTTACCTGATCCTCGACGATCTGCGGAGAACGTCCCATCCACTCGGTGAAGACGATCACCTGGTTCTCCGAGAGATCGGGAATCGCGTCCACCGGCGTGGTGGAGAGGGCCCAGATGCCCGCGACGACGGCGACAAGGGTCAGGATGAGGACGAGGAACCGGTTCCTCGCGCTCCAGTCGATGATGCGTTCTATCATGCCGGTATTACCTCTGTGCGCCCTGATGCGATGTTTCGGAAGGCTTCGTCCCGGTCAGGACGGCTTCGGAGTCGAGGAGGTAGCCCCCTTCGGCCACGACCGCGTCACCTGCCCTGAGGGGACCGTCAACTACCTCGTAGTACTCCCCATCCTTCCTTCCGAGCCGTATCTCGCGCGCCTCGAAGACGTTCTTTTCCACTTCGATATAGACCAGATCACGCCTCCCCGTACGGACGACGGCGCCGGCGGGAACGACGAGCGACTCCCTCGACTCCGTGACGATCGACGCGGAGAGGAACATCCCCGGCTTCAGCCTGTATCCCGGATTGGAGAAGAGAGCGCGAACCGTCGCCGTTCTGCTCGCGGGGTCGACGGTCGGATAGATGAGATCGACGCGGCCGTGGAGCGTCTGCTCTCCGAGACCGGGGCCGGTCACCGTCATCTCCAGACCGGACCTGACTCTGGGGAGATCTGCCTCGGAAACGTTCGCCTTCACCCAGACCGAGGAGAGATCGACGAGCTCCACCAGCATCGTCCCCTCCTGCACATAGGCCCCCTCGACGACCCCCTTGCGGACCACCACACCGGAGACCGGCGCGAACACCGTCATCGAGTACGATACTTCTCCGTCATGTTCCAGCGCCTCTATCTGCGCCGCCGACATGCCGTAGACCTCCAGCTTCCTCCTTCCCGCCCGGATCAGCCGCTCGCCGCGCTCCTCCCGACGGCGGACCGCATCCCTGTCGCCCGAGAGCGCGATCGGAAGAGCCTCGGCGTTCCGCGCCTCCCGCGCCAGGAGGTATTCCTGCTGGGCGGCGACCAGCTCGGTGCTGTAGATCTCCATCAGGGGGGCTCCCGCCCTGACGTACGCTCCCGTCTCGCGCGCGAACAGCCTTTCGATCCGCCCCCCGTATCGTGCAGCGATCACTTTCTGCGTCCCTTCGTTGTAGTCGACGTTCGCCGGAGCATCGACTCGCGATCCGAGGAATCGATACCCTACACGGACGGTCCGGACATCGGCCGTGATCCGCCCGTCGTCGGTCAGATGAACGACCGAAGAGTTCATCCCCCCGGAATCCGAACCGCTCCCCGACGCGCCGGCCGGCTGCTGCGGCACCAGGTCCATGTGGCAGATGGGACAGGTCCCGGGCCCCTCCTGCACCACCTGCGGGTGCATCGGGCAGGTGTAGAGGTTCGTCCCCTCCAGATGAATATGACCGGAGGGCTCCCACGGCCTCCAGATCAGAGCCGCCGTCCCCGCAAGCGCCACCAGAAGAAGGGCCGCGAGGAGAAGCATCCGTCGCCTGCGAGGGGAAGTATCCCTCCCTTCTCCGGAACCATCTCCGCTCGCCATATTCGATTCGTTCGATCTCATGAGTATATCGATATGAATTTCATCCAAGTCGTTTTACGATAAGAATGCCGCCGGGTCGCCGATCGGCCTCCGTCACTCCATCCTCCCGTACGTCCCCACCGACTCGCGCATCATCGAGAGCGACATGGCGTGTTCCATCTGCTGCATATAAAGATCCATGCGGGTATGGATGAGGGTGCGGTAGGCGTCCACGACGGAGGAGAAGGAGGTACGGCCCGTCCCGTAGTCGGCCATCAGCGCGTCGAGTGTCCGTTCGATCAGGGGGAGCTGCGTGGTACGATAGAACGCGAGCTTCCGGGCGGCCCGCCGCGCCCCGGCATGGGCGGCGCCGAGCATTCCCTCCATCTCCAGCCGCATGGCGTCGCGCTCGCTGAGGCTGCCGAGCGCCTCCAGCCGGAGCGCCTCCGCCCTCTCCTCCGGCCCCGATCTGCTCCACGGAGCGAACGGGATCGAGAGCATCGCTCCGAACCCGAGCCCGTAGCGCATCACCTCGCCGTGGACGTTCAGCTCGTGTCCCGACACATTGGCCTCCCTGAGGGGATGACCCTCCGGCATGTAGGTGAGCCCGCCGCGAAGCATCAGCATCGGCTTCAGCATCGAGAGCTCGGCATCGGCCTCGGCGTTCGACATCTTCGCCATCGCCTCCATCCTGCGGAGTTCTGGATTACCGGGAAGAAGCGCCGCGAGCGAATCGTAGGAGGGGATCGCCTCCTCCGGAAGCTCCGGTGCGGGCTCCATCGGCGTCCCCGCCGGGCGGACGAGAAGAGCGTTGAGCCGCGCGAGCGCCTCCTCCCGTTCCCCCGCCAGATCGTTCCGCTCCAGCAGAAGACGATCGATCTCCAGCTGCATCCCGAGCAGCTCGGACTGCAATGCGTTGCCGGTCAGATAACGCGATTCCGCGGCCTTGTAGATCAGCTCCGCCAGACGGGTGCTCTCCAGGCTCAACGCAGCGCGCCGGTCGATCAGCCACAACGTGTAGTATTCCCGCTCGACCCTTGCGGCAAGATTCCGTCTGACGTTCGCGAGCCCCGCCGACTCCACCTCGGCCCCGATCTCCATCGCTCCCCGCATGGCGCGGTTCTGCCCGAAGAGGGGGATCATCTGCTCCACCATCAGCATCGTCTCGCCGTTGCCGAACGGGTTGGGATCGGAGGGATCGAGCATATCGAACTGAACGCCGACCTCCGGCGCCTCCCATGCGGAGGCGCTGCGGGCACGGGCGTCCGCGCGACGTATCGCCAGGCGGGCCGCCTCCACGCCGGGATGCGACTCCAGAGCGCGACGGATCAGCGAATCGAGCGGTTGCGCATGAAGGCGTTCCCCGGCGACCGCCGAAAGGAAGAGCAGCAGAAGTGCGACCGGGAGACGGGGACGGAACCCGTCTGTTTCTGCCGGACGGGCCGGCATATCGGGAATGGACATTCTTTCTCCACTACGATCGACATCAGGCGGCGAACCGCCCGGCTTGACGGGAAGGCGAATGTTCCGGAGATCGGATTACGAGGGAGTAGTGGAACTGGCATGCCGGCGCGCAGGCGGCCGGGCAACGGCTATCCCTCCCGAGTCATGGGGACGCGCGCCCCATCCGCGGCAACGGCCGCGACGGTACGCTCCCGCCCGACGGGAGGAATCAGATCAGAAAAACGGAATTGACGAGATAGGTAGCGGGGCCGCATTCGGCCAGAGGTGGAGGTCGGTCGGTCCAGTCGGTATCGACGCGG
The DNA here is from genome assembly GCA_966250335.1 of uncultured bacterium. GTDB lineage: Bacteria > Bacteroidota > Ignavibacteria > OLB7 > OLB7 > OLB7. The sequence continues at coordinate 49,178 of CBINGZ010000007.1, forward strand.
GCGGCGACGGCGCGATGCAGTCCGGCGATGAACGACGGAGGAACGGCCTGCAGGGAGGGGGCGACCGGAAGATCGGGACGACCGAGAAGCGAAGGATCGAGATGGCGATCGATCTCATGATCGGTGCAGCATGGAACCGACGTCAGCGTGTGACGGGTATCCTCCGTTCCGATCGACACTCGAACCGGAACGTCGCGATGATCCGGTTCGCACATCGAACAGCCGGACATGTCGAAGGTCTCCCTCTCCATCATCCGGCACGAGTGAAGGTAGACCGGGATATCGAGGGAGCCCGCAACGAATGCGACGATGGTCGCCAGTATGATTGCTGCACGGATCATGCGGTTCGCAAGCTAGCCGATACGACGCTGCCGCGCAACACGTATTGCGCGGCGCGCGTCGAGGTGTGTCGTTCGATCACTTCCTGTCGAGCTGAATCGATTTGCCGTCGGCGAATTTGATATCGGAAGGGACCGTGAACTTCCCGGCGGGAACCGGGGACTCCAGATCGACCTTCGTCGCCTCCATGACGATCGGCCGGCCGGTCCCCATGTCGGTCTCGACATACATCGGAATCTGATTCCACGTCCATGCCTTGATCTTCACCCCCTGGAACTCGAACTCGTATCCCGTCGCCTCCTTCTCCAGCACGGTCCGCGGCGGGAGCCGGTTGAACTTGAAGGCGCTCTTCATCGAATCGGTGAACTCCGACGCCCGCAGCAGACGACCTCCCCCGACCTGGTTGCCGTTCGGCGCCGTCATCCTGTTGCCGAACTTCGTCATGAGATCGTAGGAGATCTTCTCGCCGTTCACGGTCACATCGACCATTTCGCGCGGCGGCTTCGCCCCTTTCGCGGTGGTGAAGACCGCCTCCCGGGCGCCGTAGTCGTCGAAGTAATAGTGCTGGGTGATCCCGCCGAGCGCCGTGCTCTTCATCTCGTAGCTTCCGGACTGCACGTCGTACTTCCTGGCCGGAGCGGTCGTGCCGGGGACCGCAGGGGCCGGTGACGCGGCGGAACTCTTCGCGGAGTCGGCGGCCTTCGAGGAATCTGCGCCCGCCGCGTCGGGCGTGGCGGCGCGTTCCGAACATGCGGCCAGAAGAGCGACCGGAAGGAAAAGAAGAATGTGTCGATTCATGATGTGATTGAGGATCGTCTTGAGCTCTGGATGGATGTTACGGCTCGGAACGGATGACCCGGTCGTCCGACCTCCCGTCTCCGTTCCGTGCGGCATCGCTCTCCTGCGCCGGGGGATCGTCGACGACGGCTTCTTCAATGATCATTCCCTCGGGGAGCGCGAAGACCTCGTCGGGCACCTTCACGTCGGCGTCGAGCCGGACGGTCTCCAGAACGAAATCGACGTCGCCTCCCCTGGTTTCCACAAAGATGGGGATATTGTTCCACTCCCACATGTTCACCTGCACCCCTTCGATCGTCAGGGAGTATCCCTTGATCTCCATGCCGAGAAGGGTTCTGGGGGAAAGCTCGCGATAGGAGTATTCCTCCCGCAGTTCCGGGGTAAGGCGGTCGGGCGTGGGGATCTCATCCTCCAGCGAGGAGCCGGCCGGAACCCTCTGACCGATCCTCCCCCCTACATCGTACGATATTATCCACCCCCCTTCCCGTATCGCCACCGATTCCATTTTCCGATCGAGCAGTCCCGTCTCCGAGTATATCGCTTCGCGTTCGCCGTAGTCGTCGAAGTAGATCGTCTGGTGAAATCCGCCGTCAAGGGTGCTGGTCACCTCGTAGATCCCGGAACGGATCAGATATCTCGGGTCGGGCCCCGGGGGACGCTCCTCCCCGAGTTCCTCCGGGGTGATGTTCGTGACGACGGGACCATCCTCCTCCCTCTCCTGCGCCGAGACGGTCATCGAGGGGAGAGATACGGCCATGAGCCCGGCAAGGAAGAGACGGCTCTTCGCCGCCGCCAGCGCCTCGACCATGCTTGTGAAGATGTCGTTCATCATCGCAGCAGCTCACTCATCGATATGATGGTCGATCTCGATGACATCCCCCTTCAGGGAGCCGTTGAGCGCGTCGAGGAAGGCTTTCTCCGGCTCGCTCCTTCTGACCGTGGCGCTCCCCATGCGCGCCTCGTGAACGAAGCCGGCGACCAGGCCGTGATCGGTCGTGTCGATCCGGAAGGTGTAATAATGGTATGGTCTTCCCCAGAAGTTCATTGTCTTCCCCGGCACGCTGGCGGCGGAGTCGTGCAGAAGCTCATGCTCCCGCGCAATCTCCCGCACAACGGAGAAAAGCCGGGCGCCGGGATCGCCTTCCGGACGAAGCGTCGTCGTCACGGAGTTCCGGAACGATGTAAAGCAGCCGGGAAGGAGAAGAAGGAGAAGGATCGGGAGATATCTCATGATCGTACCGTGATTCATATCGCACTCTGCCCTAATGCCGCAGGGTGACGGCATCAGAATAGCCAAATGCCGGGTGATATCAAATATCGCCGCCGAGCCCTTCATTCTCTCAACTCGAAGATGCGTTCATGAACAGGACGAGCGGAGAGCTGTATCGGTTACACTCCATACCCGGCGCGATATTCCCCCGGTTCGCCGTACCCTCTATTCTCCGCTTCGTCGGAACGAGCGTTTCGGCTTATCTTCCGCCAATACGGCAATACGCAGACATTAACGCATAGCAGGCAGAGACATGGCTGAACTACCGAAGGCATACACCCCGGCCGATGCCGAATCGCGCTGGTACGAATACTGGTACCGTCACGGGCTCTACGACGCCGAGGCGTCGTCGGATCGTCGACCGTTCACGATCGTGATCCCTCCCCCGAACGTCACCGGCATATTGACGATGGGGCATATCCTCAACAATACGCTCCAGGATCTCTACACCAGATGGTACAGGATGCGGGGATACGAGGCGTGCTGGATTCCGGGAATGGATCATGCGGGGATCGCCACCCAGACGAAGGTCGTCGAATCGCTCGCGCAGCAGGGGATCGACCGTCGTGATCTGGGGCGCGAGAAGTTCGTGGAGAAGGTGTGGGAATGGAAGGAGACCTACGGCGGCATCATCCTGACGCAGCTTCGCGCGCTCGGCGTCTCGGTCGACTGGCGCCGCGAACGGTTCACCATGGATGAAGGGCTCAACGAGGCTGTCCGCGAGGTCTTCGTGAGGCTGTTCGACAAGGGCTTGATCTATCGCGGCAAGAAGATCGTGAACTGGTCCCCCAAGGCCCAGACCACCCTGAGCGACGAGGAGGTGAACCACAAGGAGGTGCAGGATCGGATGTACACCCTCCGGTATCACCTGGCCGACGGCTCCGGCACGATCCATGTGGCCACGGCCCGCCCCGAAACGCTCCTCGGCGACGTGGCCGTGGCGGTCAACCCGAACGACGAACGGTACCGCGATATCGTCGGGAAGATGGTGACGGTACCGCTCGGCGGGCAGATGGTCCCGGTGATCACCGACGACTATGCCGACCCGGCGTTCGGCACCGGCGCCGTGAAGATCACGCCGGCGCACGACCCGAACGACTACGAGGTCGGCACCCGCCACAACCTCCCGATGCCGAACACGATCAACCCGGACGGCACGATGAACGATCTGGCCGGTCCCCTGGCGGGGCTCGACAGGTTCGAGGCGCGGAAGAAGGCGGTGGCGATGCTGGAGGAGGCCGACCTGATCGAGAAGGTGGAGGAATATGTCCACTCGGTCGGGTTCTCCGAGCGGGGCGGCGAGCAGATCGAGCCGTATCTCTCCGACCAGTGGTTCGTCGACATGAAGCCGCTGGCCGAGCCGGCGCTCCGGGCGGTGCAGGAGGGCCATATCACCTTCTCCCCCGAGCACTGGATCAAGACCTACGAGCACTGGATGACCAACATCCGCGACTGGCCGATCTCGCGCCAGCTCTGGTGGGGACACCGCATCCCGGTCGACTACCTGGAGGATGGCCGCTACACGGCCGCCCGGAGCGAGGAGGAGGCACGGACGAAACTCGGGGTTTCCGGGGAGACTCCGCTGCGGCAGGATGAGGATGTCCTCGACACATGGTTCTCCTCATGGCTCTGGCCCTTCTCCGTCCACGGCTGGGGAAGCTCGGAGAAGAACGAGAAGGATCTGACCTACTTCTACCCGACCGACCTGCTGGTGACCGGCCCCGATATCATCTTCTTCTGGGTGGCGCGCATGATCATGGCCGGTCTGGAGTTCATGCCGGGAGAGATCAAGGAAGATGGAACGCCTCGCATCGCGATGGAGGATCTCGTCCCCTTCAGGCATGTCTACTTCACGTCGATCATCCGCGACGCGCAGGGACGGAAGATGTCGAAGTCGCTCGGCAACTCCCCCGATCCGCTCGACGTGATCGCCCAGTACGGCGCCGACGCGCTCCGCTTCACCATCGTCTATCTGGCCCCGAGCGGACAGGATGTGAGGTTCGGAACGGAGATGTGCGAACTGGGAAGGAACTTCGCCAACAAGGTCTGGAACGCGGGCCGCTTCGTCATGATGAAGCGGGACGAGGCGGGAGACGACGTTCCCCACATCCACGACCTCGCCGCCCTGGAGCCGATCTCCGATTCCGACCGCTGGATCCTCTCCCGGTTCCACATGACCCTCGGCGAGGTGGAGCGGGCGCTGGGGGGATACCGGATCAACGAGTATTCCAAGCTCCTCTACGATTTCGTCTGGCGCGACTTCTGCGACTGGTACGTGGAGCTTCTGAAGACCGAGATCGCGATCTCCGACGACCCGGCGCGCACGCGGCTGATGCTCCTCTTCGCCATGGGGCTCTACGATCAGATTCTGCGGATGCTCCATCCGATCATGCCGTTCGTGACCGAGGAGATCTGGCAGAGCCTTACATCGCGGGACGATGGAGAATCGATCTCCGTCGCGGCGTTCCCGCAGTCGAACCCGGAACTGCAGTCGGCGATGGTGGAGCGCGAGTTCAGCTTCATGCAGGAGAGCGTGGAGGCGATCCGGCGGATACGGAGCGAGGCGAACGTCCCGCCGTCGAAGAGCGTGAACGTCTCGATCCGCCCGGCCGATGCCGAGGGGCTCGACCTCCTCTCCCGCTCGACGGCACTGATGGAGCGGCTGGCGCGCATCGGCGAGTTCACCGTCGACGCCGAGGCGGTCAAGCCGAAGCTCTCCGCCACCGAAGTCGTGCGGGGCGCCGAGATCCACGTCTCGCTGGAGGGACTGATCGATGTGGAGAAGGAGCGCCAGAAGGCGGAGAAGGAGATCGCGAGGCTTGAGGGACAGATCCGCGCGACCGAGGGGAAGCTCTCCAACGAACGCTTCACCGCGAACGCCCCGGCCGACGTGGTGGAGAAGGAGCGTGAGAAACTCGAATCGTACCGCGAGACGGTCGAGAAGCTGAAGGAGTCGCTGACGCAGTACGCGTAGGAGCAGCGGCGCATTATCAACGGGGAGCTCGATCCGGTGGAGGGTCGAACTCCCCATGTTGTTTTCGTGGATATATCGCCTTCTGGGCCTCTCCCCTCCGCTCTACCTGCTCCCCCCCGACCTCCCCGCCAGATCGCGCCGCAATGCGCCTGATTCAACAGGAACATCCGATTGCCGCTCGAATCGCCGCGATCCCCATCGATCACCCCCCACCGCCCCCCTTTTTTTACCCGGCGTCCCGATTTCACGGCTCCCCCGCCTTGCCCTTGGCGGCTGAAACTGCTATTATCGACGTGCGATTCGGCGAGGCACGAACCGGCCCGCAGCCGCGTCGTATCTGAAGTCGAGACACTCCATATCGACGGCGCCGAACATCCCGATCGCACTCGTTTACGAGATACGATCAAACCTGCGGCCTGCGGCCGCATCCATACCATGAATGCGGCGAACCCCGCCCCCGGGCAGGGCTCCGCATCGCCCCATATCAAGAGATCACACGAACCTGTGTTCTCCCCCGTAGAGAACACCAGATCATAGGAGGTATAGATAGCATGAACTCACTCCTGCACCTGCTCATCATGGCGATGGTCTCCACGACCGCCACCATCAGGACCTCCCCCACGCTCCTCTCCGGAACCGTTGCGACGGAGGATTCGGCCTCCGTCGTCCGCTCCGACACTGTTCACACGGAAGCGGGGAGCTCGTTCGAGATACAGTATTCGACCGGGGTGGACGAGCGATTCAAGCCGCTCATCGAACGCCTGGTGAAGGATGGCTGGGACCGCGAGTTCGTCGTCAAGGCGTTCCACGACGAGCGCGCGGCGTTCATTCCGAAGATGGTCCGCGTGAACCGCCCCAAGCAGGGGAGCGGCGGCGGGGCGGCGGCGTATGCCTGGGTCAACACCGCGGAATCGGCCGAGGCGTGCCGCGCCTTCATGGAGAAGTACAGCGAGCAGCTGGCCGCCGCGCAGACCAAGTACGGAGTCACGAAGGAGACGATCGCCGCGCTGCTCCGCTGCGAGACACGGCACGGCTCGGTGACCGGCGATTATCATGTCTTCAGCGTCTACGCGTCGATGGCGCTGATGGGGGAGGCGGATCACCTTCAGGAGAACCTGGACCGCGCCCGCGAGGAGCTGAAGGCGAGCGGCGCGAAGAAGGCGAAGGTCGAGGATGATCTTGCCTATATCAGAAAACGATCGAACACGCGGGGCGACTGGGCATATCGCGAGCTGAAGAATCTCCTTACGATCGTCAAGGAGAACAGGCTGGACGGCATGGCCCTCTACGGGTCGTGGGCCGGCGCCTTCGGCTGGGCGCAGTTCCTCCCCTCCTCCTACCTCCGCTCGGCGGTGGACGGCAACGGGGATGGAAAGGCCGATCTCTTCGATCCCGCCGACGCGATCCATTCGGTCGCGAACTATCTGAACAAGGCGGGATACAAGGACGGCAGCAGCACGAAGATCAAGGGAGCGATCCGCAGCTACAACCCCTCGACCCCCTACGTCGAGTCGATCTACTCCCTCTCCCTCCGCCTGGCAAAGAAATGAATCGGATCGAGGCACGGAGCTACCGGCTCCGTGCCTCGACCGTTTCGATCCTCCGCAATCGAACAGCGAGCCCCTCATCACCATGAAGCATCTTTCCGCGATACTTGCATCCCTTCTGCTCACAACTTCATCCACGCTTCTGGCCCAGAGGATCTCGGCTCCTCACGGGGTACGCTCCGTGCCGATCGCGGGACCGACCAACTACATCCCCCAGCCGTTCGACGTCCTCCACTACGAGGTCGATCTCGATCTGACGAAGGCGCCCGAACGCCTGACGAAGGGACTCTGTTCGATCACGATCCTCTGGCGTGAAGCTCCGACATCGGGTCCGTTCCGCTTCCATCTGCGCGACCTGAGCGTCTCGGAAACCAGGTATGACGGCGCTCCCCTCTCCGTGACGGCGGTCGGCGACCCCACGTCGGAGACCTACCATTACGAGGTGACCGCCCCCCCCGGAGCCGAGACCGGCGACACGGCCGTCATCACGATCCGCTACGAGGGGACCATGACCGATGAATACGGAAGCGGCACATGGGGAGGGGTCTCGTCGTCGGAGGGGATGCTCTACGCGATGGGAGTCGGCTTCAAGAACAACTACGTCTCCTCCACCCAGCACTGGCTCCCCTGCTACGATCACCCTTCCGACAAGGCGACGTTCAAGGGAAGATTCAAGGTCGCGAAGGATATGGTCGTCGCCTCCAACGGGCTCGTCACGATCAGCGAGGAGGGGGAGAACACGATCTACGAGTGGCGGCACAATTATCCGTGCGCGACATATCTCTACACCTTCGCCGTCGCCCCCCTGAAGGTTCTGGAGTTCGGCGACGGGACGCTTCCGATGGTCGTCTACACCCCGCCGCAGGATACCGCGATGACCCGGCAGTCGTTCAAGCTCCTCCCCCGCATGGTGCAGGCGCTGGCCGACAGGTTCGGTCCCTATCCGTTCGAGAAGGTGGGATACGTGACCACGCCGCAGGGATCGATGGAGCATGAGACGATGGTGTCGTTCGCCGCCTCGATCGCCCGCAACGGCGACTCCATCAACCCCACGGCCGCGCACGAGCTGGCGCACCAGTGGTTCGGCGACATGGTCTCCCCCCGCGATTTCCGGGATGCATGGCTCAACGAGAGCTTCGCCACCTACTGCGAGGCGGTCTGGGCCGAGGATCTGGGGGGACGACCCGGCTATCTGCGGGCGCTGGAGACGATGCGGGTAAGCTACATCAACCAGATCAGCGCCGCCGAGGGAGTCTTCCCCCTCTACGATTTTCCACGGGCGTCGCCATCATCGAATTATCCCGCAACGATCTACTACAAGGGGGCCGTCGTCGTCGGCATGTTGCGATATGAACTCGGCGACTCGATCTTCTTCGCGGCGATGCGCGATTACCTGACACGATATTCCTACGGCGTCACCACGACCGACTCCCTGAAGGCGATCCTGGAGGCGCACGCCGGAACGTCGCTCGGCTGGTTCTTCGACCAGTGGGTGAACCGCGGAGGCTGGCCGATCCTCGACGTGAGCGTCGCGACCGAACCGACGAACGATACGTTGAACCGCGTCCGCCTCAGGATCAGACAGCGGCAGCCGCAGGAGTTCGGGCTTTACACGAACGTGCCGGTGGAGGTGGGATTCCGTTCGTCGAAGGGGGGGATAACGTATCGTCTTGTGACTCTTACCGGAGAGGAGCAGACCTTCGAACTTGAATCCGTTCCGGACTTCACGAACATCACCCTGAACCAGGGACCGACCCTCCGGGCTCTCCTGGCCTCCGGGAAGATCTCCGGCGCTCCCGACAATATCGGATCAGGAAATTCCGACGGCCCGGCATTCACGGTCTCCCCAACCCCCGTGACCGCCGGCTCCCCGCTGCGGATAAGCGTCGCGGACCCCGACGAATGCAGCAAAATCCGATACGAACTCTTCGACACGACCGGCTCGCGGGTCGCCGACGGGAAGGGGGACTCCTGCGAGTTCACGATCTCCACCGACCGCCTCCCCTCCGGAGAATACATGCTCCGCGTGGGAAGGGGCGCAACGACCCAGGACGTTCAGATCATGATCATCAGATGACCGATCAGCATCTCATCTCCCCGCACGATCTTGCCCTCTACATCGACCATTCGGCGCTGAGCCCCGACACGACCGAGGAGCGTGTGACGACCCTCTGCCGTGAGGCGGAGAGGTTCGGGTTCGCCGCCGTCTGCGTGATGCCCTACTTCGTCCCCCACGCGGTCCGCCTCTTCGACGAGTCGGGGTCGGGCCTCCCCGTCTGCACGGTGATCGGCTTCCCGAACGGAGCCCACCGGACGCTGGTCAAGGTGGCGGAGGCGGAACAGGCGCTGGCGGACGGAGCGGTCGAGCTCGATATGGTGATGAATCTCTCCGCCCTGAAATCGGGAAGGCTCGAGGCGGTGCTGGAGGATATCCGTCGCGTCGCCGATACGGTCCACGACCACGACGCGCTCCTCAAGGTGATCCTGGAAACGGCGCTGCTGAGCGACGACGAGAAGAAGAGAGCGTGCGAGCTGGCGGTACGGGGGGGCGCGGATTTCGTGAAGACCTCGACAGGGTTCGGCGGAGGGGGAGCCACCGTCGCCGACGTGGCGCTGCTGCGGGCATCGGCCCCGGAGGAGGTGCTCGTCAAGGCGTCGGGAGGGATCAGGGACCGCGCCGCGGCTATAGCCATGATCCGCGCCGGAGCCGACAGACTGGGAACAAGCGCATCGGTGGCGATCGTCTCGGCCCCTGCCGACTGATCGAACCGACGGATCATACGGAGTAAGGATCATAAAACGATACTGCCCCGCAGGCGCTCGGCCCGCGGGGCAGAAACATTGTATACCGATACGTCGAGAGCCGCTTACTTCGTCACGACGATCGTCCTCACGATCTCCGCGCCGCCGTCGGTCACGATCCGGCAGTAGTAGACGCCGTCCGGAAGCTCGGAGGCATCGAAGTCGGCCGACCTGTAGTCGTTGCGCACGAAGCTCTCGGTGAGGTCGGCGACCCGGCGGCCGAGGCCGTCATAGAGAGCGACAGTGGCGCCGCCGACGTTACGCGTGCCGGCGGGGAATGTCACGCCGATCCTGGCGATCCCGCTGGTCGGGTTCGGAACGACGGTGACGACCGCTCCCTTCATCTCCTTGTCGGTCGACACGGAGCTGGGGATCTCGACGTCGAGCGTCTGGCAGATCGTCTCTCCGGTGCCGGTAGCGACGAGACAGACCATCGTGGTATCCATCACCACGGTCCAGACCGGCTTGTCGACCGGGAACTCCATCGGGATTCCCTCCTCCCCGGCCGGCATGTTGGTGAGGGTGACCAGTGTGGGGGCCGCCTCCGGATGCTCCAGGATGTGCGCCTTGTACTCATCGTTCGCCTTGATCGCCTCCACCAGCTTGTCGCTCCCGGCATAGCTTCCCGTGAGATCGAGCTTCGGCTCTACCCCCGGCATGACCGGGATCGTATCTTCCCCGGCACTCACGGGGATGTAGGCAACCAGAACCTTCGTCATCGCGCAGACGCCGGTGGTCTGCAGGGAAGGGGAATAGAAGGCGTAGATCCAGACCGGAGCCTTGCCGTCCGCCATATCGAGTCCGTCGACGGAAAGAGAGTCGGAGTGATAGCCGAAGGTCGAGATGTTCATCACGACTGCGTCGGCGGCGACGTTCGTGGCCGCCCACTCCTTTGCCGAAGGGATTCCTTCCTTCGAGAGAAACGGCGTCAGCGGGAGCTGGGCGCGGACCTCGACGGCAGCGGCCGCCATGAGCAGAGCCAGCAGTGCAACGGTACCGAGTGATCGAAACTTCATACGAATGTGCTGAAAAGGTTGAGAGAAGTTGAGTCCATCGGAAGACCCGCGTCGACGGCAACTATAACCGGCCGACGCGGGGTCGTATCGAGGGGACGGGGCTATACGTGGCCGAGCGCGTTCTGTTTCCGTTCGCGGAAGGAAATGTACGCGGCCAGCTCCTCCTTCACCACATTCCAGAGCGTGGAGAGGATAAGCGCATCGTCCACATAGCCGATCCCGGGAATGAAATCGGGGACGATGTCGGTGGGAAGGACGAAGTAGAGGAGCCCGGCGGCCGTGAGCGCCTTCGCCTTGGCGCTGACCGTGAACTCGCGGTCGCGGATCATGTCGAACAGCATCCCGACCCGTTCGAGCATGGTGCTGATCCATTGCGATGTTATCCGCATTTCGCGCAGGTCCGCCCCGGAGAGCTTCTCCGGAACGGTGCGATCCAGTTTCTCGACATCTTCATCGGTCACTTTTTCGGCATCCTCGAAGAGGCGTGCCTTCATATAGCCGGTCGTCTTCGGCTCGCTGTCGCCGACCTCTATTCCCGACTTCTCCTCGCCGTCGATCGGCGTCTGTTCGTTCGTTGTTGCCATGCGTAGTACTCTGTTCCGAATGTTGAGAGAAACGGCCCGGACGATCCCGCCGCACTACCAGTCGCAGCCGGAGGATCTGAATCGTGCGATATATCCCTCGTAGTTGACCGCTCCGCGCGCAACCGATGCGCGCTCCTCGTCTGTCAGTTCCCGAATAACCTTTGCGGGGACTCCTGCGGCAAGCGTGCCGGCGGGAACACGGAACCCCTCGCGCACCACGGCTCCGGCGGCGACGAGCGATTCGCTCTCCACCACCGAACCGTCCAGCACCTTGGCTCCCATGCCGATCAGCACCCTGTCGTGGATCGTTGTTCCGTGCAGCACGGCGCTGTGCCCCACCGTCACGTCGTTCCCGATCGTCAGCGCGAACTTCTTGTTCGTGACATGACACATCGTGAGATCCTGGATGTTCGTTCTTCCGCCGATCCTGATCCGGTGAACATCGCCTCGTATAACGACATTGAACCAGACCGAGGAGAGCTCGCCGATCTCCACGTCGCCGATGATGCGGGCGCCGGAGGCGATGAAGACGCTCGGATGAATCCGGGGCTCGATCCCCTCGAACGGCATCACCGTGATATCGGTCCGGAGGGAATATGCCGTACTGTCGTTGGCGTCACTCATCGTTCTCCTCGTCGTTCAGAATGCTTTCCACCAGCCGGCGCGGCTCGCCGGTCGAGGCGTCGCGGATCTTCTCCAGGCCGGCCCGCATATCGGCGTCGGTCCGGCGCGCGCGGGCGGCGGCAGCTGCCGAGGAGCGTATCAGATCGACGGTGTCGATCACCCCGCGCTCTATCGCTCTACGAACCTTCAGGGTCGTCACATCGAGATCCGAGAGAACCATGTACGCCTTCGAGCGCGTATCCTCGTCGAACGTCGGGGAGGTATAGTCGACAACGTCGTCGGCCAGCGGTCCGATCCTGCCGACCGCCACGGCGTTCAGCCACGCCTCGGCAATACGGTCGCGCCGCCCCTTCATCCCCTTGATCGACGCGAAGTAGGGGACAAGACCGGTCGTGTCGGTCGCCGCCATCATCGCGAGCGTCGCCCCGATCACCCCGTAGCTGCTGTCGGTCAGAAGCGGCTTCAGAGCGCCTGCACGTTCCCCCTTCTCGATCAGATAGGAGTTCTCGACCGCCGCTCGCCGTACGCGCGCGTCGGGATCGCCGAGCGCCCGCCTGACGACCCCTTTCGCTTCGTCCCCGCCGAAGGAGGCGATCCCCTCCACGATCTTCTCGCGGATCGTCGGGAACGGCTCCATGTAATATCGTTTCGCGAGCGCCGTCACGGCGCTTTTCTCCTTCCCCTCCAGCGAATCGCGGCGAACCAGAGCATCGACCGCCAGAAGTCTGTCGATCGTCCTGGGGGCGTTGAGCTGCGCCGTGAGCTCCTCCTGGGACCGGGGGAACTCGAGCCTCTTGAGAACCGTGTTCCCGGCATCGAAGATAACGAACCTGGGGCGCTTCGAGAGCGCCAGCGCGAAGGTGTCGGAGGCGCGCGTCACCCATATCGTATCGGCAACAATCGCGTTGTCCAGATGCGCCTCGACGACGACCGGCATCCTGAAGAGCCCGGTGAGGGAGTCGACGACCTGCGTCTGTTTGACGTAGAGGTAGAGAGAATCGTCCCGCTGCTCCCACCCCACGTTGTAGGTCGGCATCCCCCCCTTGTAGATCCACTGCTCGAAGAACCAGTCCAGGTTCAGCCCGGTGACATCCTCGAACGCAATCTTGAGGTCGTTTGTTTCGACAAGCCCGTACTCGTGACGACGGAGGAACTCACGGCTGGAGAGCCAGAAGAGGGAATCCCCGACGACACGGCTCAGCATGTTGAGCACGCGGCTTCCGCGATCGTAGATATTCTCGGTCATCCCCTGCCCCCCCGATATCGGATCGCGACCGTTTCGCTCGTCGGAGCCGGCGGCGCGCTTGTCGGCGTCGTACATCTCCCGCGCGAAGACATCCGCTCCGTAGCGATGCCCCATGTAACGCGATGCGAGATAGGTCGCGTAGCTCTCGTGCAGCCAGAGATGCCCCCAGCTTCTGTTGGTGACGAGATCGCCGAACCACTGATGCGCCGCCTCATGGGCTATCACCTCGTCCGGGTTGTAGTCGAGGAACCCGCGCTGGTCGACCAGCACCATGTCGTTGAGGGTGGTGGCCGACGTGTTCTCCATGCCGCCGTACATGAAGTCCGCGATCACCACCTGCCCGTACTTCTCCCACGGGTAGGGATAGCCGATCAGCGACTTCAGATAGCGCATGACGTCCGGGGTGCGCCCGAAGGTCGTCTTCACCCGCTCGGGATGTTCCGGATAGGTCCAGTACTCCAGCGGGATGCCGTCGACGGTATCTCGTGTAATGAGATAATCTCCAGCCGCGAGCATGATAAGGTAACCGGCGTGGGGGCGCCCCTGGTTCCAGTGCCATGTGGAGGACCCGTCCTCGTTCCTCCGGATCGACTCCAGAACGCCGTTGGAGAGGACCTCCCACCCGTTCTCGACCGTGACGGTCACTTCGCTCGTGGCGCGATCGTTCGGATAGTCGTAGAGGGGAATCCACCCCCGGTTCTCGTCCGGCTCCCCCTGGGTCCAGACCTGCCGCCGGCGGTCGGCGGCCAGCGAGTCGGGCTGGATGAAGTAGAGCCCCTTGCGCGGCACCACGTTGTAGTCGATCGCAACGGTGAAGGTGTCGCCGTACCGGCGCGCTCCCACGGCGATCACCAGCTCCGAGTCGTGCCGTCTGTACCCGGCGCCGACGCCGTCGACGGTGATCCTGGAGAAGAGCATCGGGGCATCCGCGTCCAGCCGGATGCTGTCGAGCGAGAGCGCCAGCGAACGGATCGTATGCCGGACCGTGCCGACCACCTTCTTCGCGCGCTGGTCGAACCGGACGTCGAGCGCCGTGTGGATCAGATCGAACGGATGCGAACGGGAGCCGCCGTAGTCGATATCGAACAACGACTGCGCATTCGACGACACACCGGCCGAAAGAAGAGAGGCGAGAAGGATGAGGATGGACCGAACCGTTGCGTTCATGGCCGTCGGAGTAATGATAACGGACCGGCGCGCAGCCGGAATGAAGGGACCGGGATCGATCGTGCGGAGAGCGACGCCGGATCAACCGTACCTGCAAATACGGAAATCGCCGGCCCGCATTGCGAGGACCGGCGATATCGGCGTGGAGCCACCACTCGGACTTGAACCGAGGACCTGCTCATTACGAATGAGCTGCTCTACCGCTGAGCTATGGTGGCCTGAATGAACGTTCCCCGCCCGGATTATCGTGCCGACAACTCAGTGGGGCCACAAAACTACCCCCGGACTCCCGCCGAAGCAAGCAGTATTTTGGCCGAGATACTTTTTAACGAACGGCCGAACGCCCCCTTATTCCGCCTCGTACCTGATGGTCCCCGCGACGATCGTCGCAAGGACGCGCGCCTCCGGTTCCACGAACGGATCGGCGCTCAGCACCGTCAGGTCCGCCTCGTATCCCTCCTCCAGCCTCCCCCGGCGCGGACCGCCGGGGATTCCCAGGGTCGGCCAGGTCGTGTAGGCGTCGATCGCCTCCTGTTGCGATATCCGTTCCTCTCCGTACCAGGCCGGGCCTCCCGGCTCCGGCTCGCGAAAGCTGAACGCCCGCAGGCCGGCCAGCGGATCGGGGCTTTCGATCGGGAAGTCGGAGCCCGCCGGGATCGGGAGCCCCAGTTCCCGCAGGCTTCTCCAGGAGTAGGCATGGCCGCATCGCTCCGCGCCGAGCCTCCGCTCCGCCATCCGGGCGTCGCTGGTGCAGTGCGTGGGCTGCATGGAAGGGAGAACGCCGAGCTCCGCGAAGCGCCGCCGGTCGGAGGGATGGACGATCTGCGCATGTTCGATCCTCAGGATCGCCTCCCGATCGCGGGGGCGGAGCCGCGCGCAGGCGTCGAGCGCCAGCCTGTTGGCGGCATCCCCTATCGCATGGGTCGCCACGGCGAACCCGAGACTCATCGGCTCCAGCGCCAGATCGTGCAGTTCCTCCGAGGTCAGCAGCCGTATGCCGCAGGTCTCCGGGGCGTCGGCATACGGCTCCAGCAGGAAGGCGCCCCGCGAGCCGAGCGCGCCGTCCATGAAGTATTTCACGCCGACGACGTCGATATCGGGGGTGAGACGGGCGGGGGGTCCGAAGCTTCTCCACTCCTCCCCCTGCGCCGCCAGGAAGACGTTGCAGCGGAGCCCGCCGAGCCCGCCCCGTTCGGAGGCGATCGCCATCGGCTCCAGACGCTCCGGCTCGACGTTCATGTCGTGGACCTCGGTGATGCCGAAGCGAAGGCACTCGCGGGCGCCGTACTCGATCCATCCGGCGCGCCGCTCGACGGAGGCGGGGGGAACGGCTCGCTCCACGAGCTTCATGGCGTTGTCGATCAGGATCCCCGTGGGAAGGCCGTTCGCGTCCAGGGCGATCTCGCCTCCCGGGACCTCATGCGGAACGATCCCGGCCGCCGAGAGCGCGGCGCCGTTGACCCACGACGCATGGCTGTCGATCCGCTGGAGCACGGCGGGGCGGTCCGGAAGAAGAGGATCGAGGAACGATCTGTCGGGCATGCGCAGGTCCCCCCACTCCTCCTGGTTCCAGCCGAACCCCTCAACCCAGACGCCGGCGGGGAGACGTGCGGCGCGCGCCGCCATCCGCTCGGCGCATTCCCGTGGGGAGCGGGCGCCGCGCAGATCGACGCGATCGGCCATCAATCCGAGTCCGATAAGATGGCAGTGGGCGTCGGTCAGTCCCGGCAGAACGACGGCTCCGCGCGGCAGCGGGTACTCGATGCCGTTCAGCCACAGCCTGTCGGCCCGATCGGGGAGGATCGACTCGATATATCCATCTACGATTGATATAATTCCGGGCATGTCGGTAGCTCCTCCCTGCGACGGCCGCAGGGAGCGGCCGTTCAGAACGCGTTGATGTGATGACGGATCTCCGGGACCCCATCCCTGCCGGTGACGTAATCGATGGCGACGACGTCGAACCGCCCCTCCATATCGGTCAGGCCGAGAGCGTGGATGAACCCTTCCGCCACACGCCGCACCCGTCGTTGCTTGGAGATCGTGATGCTCTCCTCCGGCGCCCCGAACCGATGCGAGCGCCGCGCCTTGACCTCGACGAAGACATAGACGGGCCCGTCGCGCATCACCAGGTCGATCTCGCCGTGGCGGCCGAACCGGAAGTTTCTTCGGACAAGAGCGTACCCCAGCCCCGTCAGATATCGTTCCGCGATATACTCATGCTCCGCGCCGTCCGCGCGGCTGTTGTGTGGTGATCGGCTCGGCATGGCGGCTTAATGGAACGTCGGCGCCCTCTCCGGTAGAAGGCGCCGACCTGTTCAAACATAACCTGAGGCCTCGACCGGACCGACGTCCGGGACCCCTTACGAAACGAGCTTCAGGAACCGGAGCTTGCCGACCTTCAGCACCGCCTCTCCGTTCGGCTGATAGACCTGGTTGACGTCGCTGACCTTGTTCCCGTCGATCGAGACACCTCCCCCCTGGATCAGTCTCTTCGCCTCCCCCTTGGAGCCTGCAAGACCGGCCTCGATCATCAGGTCGACGACGGCCGTCGGTCCCGCGACGTGATATTTCTCGATATGATCCGGAGCGCTCTTCTGGATGAAGACTCTGTCGAACTCCTCCTCCGCCTTGCGCGCCGTCGACTCGCTGGTGTAGCGGGCCACCACCTCGCGCGCCAGACGCCGCTTGGCGTCGCGCGGGTGAAGGGCGCCGTCGGCAAGGGACCCGGTCAGTTCCTCGATCTGCGCGTCGTTGTAGAAGACGCAGTACCTGTAGTAGACCGGCATCAGCTCATCCGGGATGGAGAGGATCTTGCCGTACATATCCTTCGGGATGTCGCTCAACGCGATATAGTTATCGAGCGACTTCGACATCTTCTCATGGCCGTCGGTCCCCACCAGCAGCGGGGTGGTGACGACCGACTGCGGCTCCATCCCGTGCGCCCGCTGGATATCGCGTCCCACCAGCAGATTGAACTTCTGATCGGTCCCCCCCAGCTCGACGTCGGAGGCGACCGCCACCGAGTCCATCGCCTGGGCGAGCGGATAGAGAAACTCGTGGAGCGATATTGGAGCCTCCGTCTGGAACCGCTTGTGGAAATCGTCCCGTTCCAGCATCTGCGACACCGTATACTTGGCCGCGAGCGTGATCACGTCGGAGAAGCTCATCTTGCCGAGCCATTCGGAGTTGTAGACCATCCGGAGGCGCTTCGTGGAGAGGACCCTGGTCGCCTGGTCGAAATAGGTCTGGCCGTTCCGCTTGGTCTCCTCAAGCGTAAGAGCGGGGCGGGTCTTGGAGCGGCCCGAGGGATCGCCGATCATCGCCGTGAAGTCGCCGATGATCAGGATCGCCTGATGCCCCAGATCCTGGAAGTCCCGCATCTTCTGCAGGACCACCACATGCCCCAGATGAAGATCGGGGCGCGACGGATCGCAGCCGAGCTTCACGTTGAGCGGTTTGCCGGTCGCCGCGGACCGTTCCACCTTCCGCGCTATCTCGTCCTCCGGAATGATCTCGATCGCGCTGCGGCGGATGAGATCCATCTGCTCATTGAGCGGCGGGAATACTGTGTTCGCCATATATGAGAATGTTCCTGACCTGCTGTTGGGGTCGTTGTCGTTGCGGGACCGGATCGATCCCGATCACTCGTCCCCCCTCCTCATGCTCCTCTCCACGTCGCGCTTCTTCGTCGTCTCCCGTTTGTCGTACAGCTTCTTTCCCCGCGCAACGCCGAGCTCCACCTTGAGCCGGCTCCCCTTGAAGTAGATGGAGAGAGGAACGAGCGTGAGCCCTTTTTCGGCCACCCGCTTCTGGAGTTTCACCAGCTCCTTCCTGTGCAGCAGCAGTTTGCGCGATCTGGTGGGGACATGGTTGTTGATGTTCCCCTGTTCGTAGGGCTGAATCGTGCATCCCTCCAGAAAGAGCTCCCCTTCATGCGGGTTGGCGTAACTTTCCTGGATCGATATATGCCCGGCCCTGACCGATTTGACCTCGGTCCCGGTCAGCACGATTCCCGCCTCGACCTTCTCGAGTATCTCGTACTCGAAACGTGCCTTGCGGTTCGTGACAATGGTTTTTATGGGGAGATTCCCTTCGGCCATACCTGTATTGGGGAAACGTAAAGAGGGGCAAAGATAATGCTAAGCAGGGGATGACGGCGTCCTCTGCCCGCCCCCCGTCTCCGTTCCGAACTGCGACGGATCTCCGTTCGGATCACGGATATCGAGTCTGTTCAGGATCGGGGTTACCTCTGAAAGCTTCATGAGTATGTTCCGGTGGAGATTCCGCACAGAGCGCCCGCGGCCCTGTTCAGGGGCACGCAAACGTACCGAAAATCGACCGAAGGACAAAGGGATCGGGCTTCACCCGAAGCCCACGTTACGTTTTTCCGAACGCTGCTGTCCTTCTTAGGACGGCACGAACGACCCGATGCGATGATCCCCGATCACCCTTCGCGGACGCTCCGCCGGAGAGTCATCGAGCAGCGGGCACGGCCCGGCAACGAACAGCCGAATACGAGATGTTCCGAAGTGAATCAACAGCAACACTGACAGCCAAACCGGAACGAATGAAACGTGAGGAATCATCGCTTCAGGCGGCCGGCAGGGATATCGGTCTGTTCGAGCGGTTTCTCGACGGAGACGACGGCGCATTCGTGGAGCTGTACGATCGTCATAACCACCGGCTGTTTCTCTACTGCCTCAAGATCGTGGGGGGTGAGGAACAGGCGGAGGATGTGATCCAGGAGATGTGGGAGAGGGTGATCAAACTGCGGAAGACACGCCCCGAGGTGATCAACCCGATGGGACTCTTCCTGACGATCGCCAGAAATCTCTGTCTCAACCATGTGAAGGCCCGGCGGAACCATGCGTCGATCGACGACATCACGGAATCCGATCATCCGGCCGTTCATATGCGCGAGCTCTCCCACCTTGAGGAACTTGTCGTCCTCTCGCTGCCGAAACTGCCGTTTGCGCAGCGGGAGGTTCTGATACTTAACGCATATTCAGGCTACAGATTCGATGAGATCGCGTCGATGCTGGGCGAATCGGTCACGGCCGTACGGATGCGCGCCTCGCGTGCGCGTGCCCATCTGGGGCGGCTGATATCGGCCATGCTGGCGCTCAACGAGAACTCGGAATCGGAAAGCTCAGACAGGATAGAGGAAGAGCTATGAACAATATCGATCGGGAACAGTTGGTCGAACGGTATCTCAACGGTGAGCTGACCGGTTCCCAGGAACAGGATTTCTTCATCAAGGTCGCCGTCGACAACGAGATGCGACGGACGCTCCGCGCCATGATGATCGTCGACAGCGCTTTTCGACTCGATCGCGAAGTGGTCTCGACCGACAGGCCGGCCGTCCGGGCCAGAGTGATGGCCTCGCTCGCCGCCTCCTCGCTCGATCCGGCCCCCGCCGGGTCGGGAAGCAGGAGCCCCGGAGCGACCACGACCGGCGCCGGCTCCTGGAACTCTCGCCTCTGGAAGGGAGCGATCGCGGTGACCGCCTCCTCCGCCCTGGTCGTCGTGAGCTATCTGGTCGGCACCGGCTACCTCGGGTCCGATACGCCGGAGGGGGGGAACACCCCCGCCGCAGTCTCGGCCGAACATCCCGGGACCGCTCCGCAGACGGCGCTTCCCGGCTCTTCATCCGGAGCCGCTCAGGGAAGCACGACCGGAACCGCGCTCCCCCAGGGAACGAACGCCCCGGACGCCGCCGGAGAACGGACCTACGACCTGAACCGGAACGACGGCGCATCGAAGATCGGCGCGGCCCTCGGTGACGGAGTCGGCGTGGAAACAAGAGCAGGCGGCGGCAGAAGGGAGGAGGAAGCGGTGGTCCGGAACAGCTCGCGGCGCGATATGGGAAGCATCGGGACGGAAACCCGCCGGAACAGCGACGGCACGAGCGCCCGGGAGAGAAGCTCGGCCCGTGGAGAGGAGAGCATCCCCGCGGGAGTCACACGATCCACGGAAAAGATCGTGAAGGAATCGGAGAACAGTTCTCCCCGCCCCGTTGTATCGGACGAGGATACGATGAGGCTGAAGGTGAGAATGAGGCCCCGATAAAAAAGTTATGGAACATCGAGCAGGCTGTTATGTTCTTCCCTGCTGATGTTTCATAGGGTGTCGGTTCCGTAAAGAGACCGGTGAGTTCAGGCGTGCGGGCCAGAGCTCACCGGTCGCGTTTTTCAGAGGTCCCGGGCGAAATATCGCAGGGGGATTGTCGTTCAGGCTCAGAGGTTCCGTTCGCCGTCGAACCCGGGGCGGCGGAAGGCACGGGCTTCGGGGAAGAGACCTTCAACCTGGGCGCGGAGCTCGTCGAGCTGCGCAAGGATCACCATGATCCCGCTCCGCATCTCCGGCAGTCGCTCGTAGAGATTCCCCCAGGCGGCGATCGACCTGTCGATCCCGACGAGCGCGACCTTCGCTGCGCCGTCGGCCTGACGGGCGATATCGGGAACCGCGCCGGCGGTCTCGGTCGTGGAGATCCCCCGCATCAGCTTGATCTGGATCTGGAGCTGGTACCAGCGGATCACTTCGATCGCTTCCTCCAGCAGCTCGCTCTTCTCGACCGGCCGGGCGTACTCGAGCCCCATCTGCGCCATCGCGCTGAACTCGTCGATCCGCTGCTGGTACGCCTCCATCTCGCAGTCGAACCATTCGTTGACCATGGCCGAGTAACGGGCCGCCGCGTTGGTCACCATCAGATCGTCCATCCCGGCAACGACCGCTTCGCTCCCCTTCTTCTTCACCTCCCCGTTCTTCTTCACCCCTTCCCAGGCGACGCCTCCCAGAAGCCCGCGCGTTCTGGCGTACGTGTCGTTGATCCCGGTCCAGAAGAGAACGTTCTCACGGTCGATCTCATCGCTCTCCTCGACCGTCGTCGACGTGTTGAAGTTGTGACAACGGGAGGTCATCGGGCAGTGCTCGCACCAGCGATCACAGTAGTCGGAGATGCCGTCGATGAAGAGACGTTCGTCGCGAAGGAGATGAAAACGGGGGTCGTCATGCATAATCGCACCACGATATTATAATGATAACGGAAGGTTTACGGAACGCGTTACCGAAGATGCTGGTCCAGATACTTCTCAATCTCCTTCTGGATCATTCCCTTCATTGGAAGGAACATCAGGCCCAGGCTGAGTTCGACATGAACCGCCGTATCCGTGGTCCTGATCGTACCGTCGGCGCCGGGCCGTCTGAATACGAGATCATCCCCTCTCCACTCGTACTCGATCTGCAGTCGCTCCTTCAACTGGCGAGCTATCCGCTCCACCCGATCGCGCCCACCCTGACTGCCGAGGGCATGGGAGCGCTCAATAACTATATCAGGCATGATATCCCGTTCGTGACATATCGGCCGTTCCGATCCTGTTCTTCGCGCCGGAATCGACCGTGCTGTATAACAACGGAGTCGGGAGGATTCGTTCCCGCTCCCCTTCTCCTTTACCCCTGTAGGGGATGCCTGTTCTCGATAAATCCCGCGACCGCCGCGGCCGCCTCCGTCGCCTTCACGTAGAGGATCGTGTGGGGAGAATCGAACGTCCTGATCTCGCTCTCCGGTCGCAGACGGCGCATCTCCCGCGGAGCCCCCGATCGAACGACTCTGTCGTGCAAAGCGCTCAGAACAAGGAGCGGCGGACGGACCCGGGCGAACTCCTCCCCGACGTCGACCGTGACCGCCTCACGGATACGGGCGGCGAGCACCCGGGGATTCCCATGCCGCAGCATCTCGACGAACGGCTCCCGTTCCCCCTTCGGCTCGCCGTTGAGCAGAAGGAAGCGGACGGCGAACCGGATCGTCAGAGACCCGATCAGCACGGCATGAACCAGCGGACGAAGGGGACGGAACAACGGGAGAATCGGCGAGCTCACGAACGTGCTGCTGAGAATCAGACGGACGATCCGATCGGGATATCGCGCCGCGATCGTGACGGCAAGCGGCCCGGAGAACGAATCCGCCATCAGCGCGAACCTCCCCTCCGGAAGCCGTTCCTCGACGAACGGAAGAAGGTCGTCGTAGCCGAGAGTCCGGTCGCGGGGGTAGACGATGATCCTCGGGACGAGCCATGCCGGGAGCGCGTTCAGGAAACGGTCGTAGAGCTCGTCGGTGCCGTGCAGTCCCGGGAGCAGGATCAGCGGAAGCAGGTCCCGAGGGGGGGATGGCGGGATGTCGTTCATCGTATCCTATTGCGATTGTTCGCGTTCGTCCAGGCTCCGGAGCGCGGCCATCCCCTCGGTCACCTCCTCGCGGGGGAGGCCTCCAAGGATCAGCCTCTCGTCGCCGAGGGCCTGGAGCCGCTCGTAGAATCTCATCCCCTCCTCGATCACTCTTCTTCTCTCGGCGGTCTCCATCTCCAGGGCGTTGTAGAGGGAATCCTCGGCCCGGCCGTAGTTCTCGCGCGACTCGTAATATCGTATCAGCATTCGATAGATCTCCGCCGTCAGGAGGACCTCGCCGAGATGTTCCAGCAGATGGCCGATCCTCATCGGGATATCGAACTCGCCGCGATACGCCCCATCCCCCAGCGCATAGAGGTAGAGATAGAGCGCCCGGACGCGCGCCTCCAGCATCTCCCCCTCCCTCCCCTTCAGCTCCAGCACATGCCCCGCCTCCGCCAGCACCGCGGCGACCGCCGTGATGTTCCGCAGATCGATCGCGCCGTCGGTTCCCAGCAGAGGAGGGAGAAGCTCGACCTCGGCCGCCGTGATCTCATCCAGGGTCAGGCCGATCGTGGCGGTGAGCATGGTGTCGATCTCGAGCCGCGCCTGGTCGTGCTTTCCGCTCTGGCGCAGGAAGGCAAGCCGGGCCAGAAACCGCCCCAGATCTTCGATCAGCCAGAGGATATAGTCGCGTCGCATCATAATGTTCTGAAGATACGGAGGAGGATCTACCGATGCTCCCCATCCCCCTCTCCCTTATCCTGCCGCCTTCATTACCCTGTCGAGGAGTCCCTGGCCGAGCTCGCCCGGTTCGGCGTAGAGAAGGACTTCGGCGAACCCCTCCTCCTCGGCCGCGCGGAGACGGGCATAGATCGTCCGTTCGTCGAGGAGCGCCCTCTCGTCGGCCGGGAAGCGCTCCAGATGGCGGCGCGTGGTGAGCACCAGACGCCGGAGATCCCCTCCCGTCTCCGGAGGCTCAGGGGCAATCACCAGCCGCACCGGGATCGAGGGAGCATAGTGGCGGTACTTCATGCCGGGGGCCTTCGGCGCATCGACCGCATGCGACCAGGCGAGGACAGGCTCCCCCATGACCGCCTCGATCCGCTCCGCGGTGACGACGCCGGGGCGGAGGATCACGATCTCCTCCCCCGTCATGTCGACCACCGTCGACTCGATCCCGACGCTGCACGGGCCTCCATCGAGCACGGCCGCTATCCGCCCCCCCAGATCGGCGAGGACGTGCGCGGCGGTCGTCGGGCTGGGTCGTCCCGATCTGTTGGCGGAGGGGGCCACCAGAGGGCCTGAAGCGGCCAGCAGAGCGAGCGCGACCGGATGCCCCGGTATCCTGACGGCGACGGTGGGGAGCCCGGCGCGGGCGATCATGGGGACGCTCGGACGGCTCCGGATCACCATCGTCAGCGG
This sequence comes from uncultured bacterium, assembly GCA_966250335.1. Taxonomy (GTDB): domain Bacteria; phylum Bacteroidota; class Ignavibacteria; order OLB7; family OLB7; genus OLB7. Next base: position 73,136 of record CBINGZ010000007.1, read on the forward strand.
CCCCGGCATGAGGGCCGCCGCAAGACGCAGCTCCCGTTCTCCCACGACCCCGCAGATCTCCAGATCCTCGGCCCTCGCCGTGTGGACGATCAGAGGGTTGTCGGAGGGCCTCCCCTTCGCCGCGAAGATGCCGGCCACGGCGTCGGCGTTGAACGCGTCGGCGCCCAGGCCGTAGACCGTTTCGGTCGGGAAGGCGACAAGCTCCCCCCCACGCAGCAGTGCGGCCGCGCGGGCAACGGCCTCCGCCGTCTCTTCCGGGGCAAGCGCCCTGAGATATTCGGTGTTCATGAGATACGGCCGGCCGGGATCGGACCGGAAATCGTGTAAGACTTTTTACTTGGTGCGAACACCACCCTTTTCCTATGTTAGTCGGCCTTGACCGATCCGTTGATCCTGAGTTCCGCCGTCCGGGGGACGGGAGGGAATCCGGGAGTATCGCAACGAGAGCCGATGGGCCTCCGGGTCCTGCGTTGCAGATATATCGCAGAGCGCAATTTTCTATACAACGTATTCATACAGACAGGGAGACAGAACATCATGGCACGTCGTTGTGAACTCACCGGTATCGGCCCGACGTACGGCGGAAGCATCTCGCACGCCCATAACGTCACCAACCGCCGGTTCATGCCGAACCTCCAGACGAAGAGGATCTGGCTTGAGGACGAAAAGCGCTGGATCACGGTGAAGGCCACCGCCCGCGCGCTCAGGACGCTCGACAAGAAGGGCTACCGCGCGATGATCGCGGAGATGAAAGCCAAGAGCAAGTAAGGACCGCTTCCCGCGGCATGACGATCATCGAACGCCCGACCGAAACAAACGGCCGGGCGTTTTCGTGTCCGGCCGGGGGGGAACGGATCTCGCGAATCCTTCCTATCTTCCCCGCAATCTCTCCGGTGACTACATGTTCGATCTCGATACGCTCATCGAATGGCTGAAAAGCCTCCCGCCGATCGGCGTCTACGCGGCGCTCTGGTTCACCACGTACATCGAGAACGTCTTCCCCCCCTCGCCGAGCGATGTCGTGCTCCTCTTCATCGCCACCCTCACCGGCATCGGGACGATCGGTTTCTTCCCGGCCGTGGCGGTCGCCACCCTGGGGAGCGTCATGGGCTTCCTGACGGCGTTCATTCTGGGGAGGCAGTACGGGCGGAAGCTGATGGAGTCGGAGAAGCTCCCCTTCCTCACGAAGAAGTCGCTGGCCAAGGTCGACGGATGGTTCGACAAGTACGGGTACTGGGTGATCGTGGGGAACAGGTTCCTGGCGGGGACGCGGGCCGTGATCAGCTTCTTCGCAGGAATGTCGAATCTCGATATAGCTACCACCACCATCCTCTGCGCCCTCTCCGCGCTCGCCTGGAACACACTGGTCATCTGGATGGGAAAACTACTGGGGGACAACTGGCGCTACGGCGAGGAGCTGATGCGTCAGTACGGCCTTGTCGTCACCATCCTGCTCGCCGCCGTTGCCCTCTTCTTCCTGATTCGATGGCTGATCAATCGTAGGAAGAAGGGGTGATCGCGGCGATCGCGTTCTCCAGCTCCACCGTCAGTTCCGTCTCCTCGGCCCTGAAGATCTCGGCCAGATTACGCATCATCCTGATCACGGCCATCCGGTTGCTGATCGGCTCGAAGTAGTGCGACTGGTAGTCGGCGCCGGTCGCCTTCAGCATCCGGCGGCAGTCGTTGTAGCTCAGGATCATCCCGCCGTTGAACGGATCGATAAAGAACTCCTGCGTCGGCGACTCGAACTTCAGAAGGAAATGGGCCGGGAACCCGATCCCGTGCAGAGGGACCCCAAGGCGGCCGGCCAGCAGCAGATAGACGGTCGAGAGGGAAAGGGGGATGCCGATCCTCCGCTCCAGCACACGGTTCAGGTAGGAATTATCGGGATCGTAGTAGTTCTCCTGCGTGCATCCTCTGAAGCCGAGCTCCTCCACCAGATACTCGTTGAACTCCCTGATGATGATCAGCCCGTTGGTCGCCGCGCGGATCCGCGCCCGCAGCGCCGAGGCCATCGTTTCAAGCTGCTGCGTGTACTGATCCGCCTGAAACTCCGGGTATCCCAGCCGCGCCACGGCGAACGCCCCCTGTTCCAGATCGATATCGGCCCCCGCGTCCGGATTCCCCGCAAGACGATCTATTTCCATCCTGAACCGGCTCAGCGACATCGCGCGGAGCACGGCGCGCGCGCTGTCGACGGCGAACTCCCCAGGGCCGCCCGAGCCCTCACGGATCATCCGCCGGAGCGCCGGGACCGCGTGGTCGCCGAGTTCGATCAGTCTGGAGCGTACCGAACGCTGGACGAACGGTTCCGGGTCGTCCAGCAGGGAGACGAGAGCGTTGAGTTGTGCAGGGGATTGAGCAGGCATACTACGATATGATAAGCGGCACGATGTGAGAGGCCGGAGAACGTCGCCTGAACGCAATCTGCAAGGGGGAGGCGACTCATCAAAATGAAAACCGAGACGGAACGCCCCGCGCCGGTCCTAATGGTCGATGCCGTGATATTTCGCCAGCGAGGTCGTCAGAAAGTCGAATGCGTCCTGGACGTCGTTCGAGCGATGGAAGAGGTCGAGATCGTCATTCGATATGACCCCCATCTCCATCATCCTCGGCACGTTCAGGACCTCGTCCCAGAAGTCGGTGCCGTAGAGAACGATCGGAAGATGCTTCGTCACCTTTCTGGTCTGCACCAGGGTCAGCAGCTCCATGAACTCGTCCAGCGTCCCGAAGCCGCCGGGGAAGATCACCATGGCGTTGGCGAGCTGGAGGAAGAAGAGCTTCCTCATGAAGAAGTAATGGAACTCGAAATTGAACGTCGCCGAGATATACTGGTTCGGCACCTGTTCGAACGGGAGCGAGATGTTGAGCCCGATCGACTCCCCCCCCGCAAGATGCGCTCCAAGGTTGGCCGCCTCCATGATCCCCGGTCCCCCTCCCGAGCAGATCAGGAACCGCTTGGGGGTTCCCGGAGGGGTATGGAGCATCCCCCACTCGGTGATCATCTTGGCGAGCTGCGCCGCGTCGGCGTAGTAGCGGCTCATGGCCCGCTTTCTGGTGAGGGCTTCCAGGGTGATCTCGTGGAGCCGTCGCTGCTCCCCTTCGGACTGGGCGAGCTGACGTTCCACCGCCTCGATCTCCCGGTCGGCCTGTTCCGGCGGGATGATCCGCGCCGAGCCGAAGAAGACCACGGCGCCGGAGACGTTATGGCGCGCGAAGCGGTCGGTCGGCTCCAGATATTCCGCCATGATGCGGATGATCCGGGCTTCCGGGCTGTTGAGAAATTCCGGGTTGTTGTAGGCTTTCAGGAGCGGCTGATCCGAACCTTGCGTATATGGCTCTGGCATGGAGAAAGCATCGATAAGTTGTGCGCCGGGGACCGGCCGCTGCCGTGCTGCCCGTGAAGAGAGCATGCTACCGGTAGTAAAGAACGCGACCCCGGAAAAAAGTTCCGAACGGTCGGGAGGCACGGCCCGCAAAGATACACACGGCGCTCTCCGGAAAACAGTCCCTGCGACGGTACCGTGCCCGGAGAGGAGGGAAGCGCCCACAACGGAAACGCCCGATGGCGCAGATGCCACCGGGCGTTTCGTGTGCAAGTCGGTACTGAACTGGCGAGTCGGACCGGGAGACGCTCGCGACCGTATCGCGGGAGTTGCTCCCTCAAAAAGACCACCCGGGCGGCGGCGAAACCTTCCTTGATAGGAAGTGCCGTTAGACTGTTCACGCCGCCGCCCTAAAGGTGTGCCCCCTTTTCTGCGCGGGCGCCGGGGCGCTCCACGCGTGGTTCCGGACCGGAGCGCTCTGTCATGCCGGATATCGATATCCGGCGACGCGATCCTGTGAGTCCGATACGTTGTCAATCATCGACGCCGTGCGGGCGTCGCGAAGCGATGTTGTCAGAAATAACCCGGCGGCGGCCTTGAGCCTCAAGTCGGAGGTACAGGATGTTGAGGAGGAGGAGGAAAAGAGGTCAATGCCGCCGCCCCGTCGGTTATTTGCGTACAGAGCCATCACCATGTGCCCCCCGGATGGCTCTCCCCTTGTACGCAGTTGTCTGAAACAACGTCAATGAACTGGATCCGCTCATGGCGGATCGAATGATCCCCATTGTAAAACGCTTTGTGCAGTATGCCTTGGGGCGGCGGCCCTAACCATCAAACATGTTTGGAGGTACAGGGTTTTTGAGGAGCTTTTTGATTAAAGCCGCCGCCCACCTGGCTGCCCCCGAACGGAGAGTTACCATATTCGCCCCCGTTGGCAACTCTCCGCTTGGACGCTCACCGATGCATGTACAAAGAACTATCCCGGAAACCGTCGTCGATAGAACACCCGGGCGGCGACCTGAACCTTGTTAGGAGGTACAGGACAGGTGAGGAGGTTAAGGCTGAAGTCGCCGCCCATTGGGTGTGCCCCCTAATGCGCAATCACCAATGTTCCCCCCCCGGCAATTGCGCCATCGTTCATGATCCGAAAGCAGTAGACCCCGTTGGTCAGATGCGAGGTTTCGAACGTTGTTACGTACGTTCCTTCGGAGCGCTTTCCCTCCTGCGCTCGCGCCACCTCAACGCCTCGGGCGTCGTGCATCGTCAGAACGATCTCTCCCGGTTGCAGTGTCGTGAAGCGAATCGATGCCGTTCCCGTGTTCGCGTCGGCGAAGACGGAAGTGTTGGAGATCGTCGTTCCGGTCGCAATCGCCTGAAGGCTTCTTCCGATATCGCGCCGCGCGTTCTGCTCGGTTTCGTTATCGGCGAACCTCCAGGTGGTTCCGCCGTCGTCACTCGTCATCGTCGGGCCGCCGGATGTCGAGATCACCGTGATCCGTCCGGTGGGAGCCTTCGGCTCCGCATCCGGTTCTCCGGGACCTCCCTGCGCCCTGGCCGGGGGCGCGAGAAGCGCCGCGGCCATGACGATCAATGCAGTTGTCAATGTTCTCTTGCTCATGGTTGGCGTGCGTTTTCAAGGATCTTAATGTGATACATCGTCGTCTTGTCCACCAAGCGGAGGCCGCTTAGTTGCTGCTGCAGGTCGCCTCGCACGGCATACCGTTCTGACCGGTACCACACGTGCCGACGTTGTAGCTGCCGATGTTCGTAATCACCGGATTCGAGCTACCCTGCGGACAGCAGACGATGTATTCCTTGACGCAAGCCGCATAAGCGTCGCATGTCTCATATCTGGTCGACGAACCGAACCCCGACCTCTGGACGCAGAGCGACTGGAAGACGCGGACAACCTGCGGGTTCGGCTGCTGGCAGTACTGGGAGCACTGCGTGTGTCCGAGCGTGATTCCCTTTGCAAGGGCCATCTGCGAAACAAGAGCGAACGTCTGCTGCGTGGACATCGTCGGCTGTCCGGCGCAGGGGCCAACATATCGCAATGAGTTCGTATTGATCACATAGTCTTTGGCGCCCATCGTCGTCGCGTACACCGTCACGAGAACCTCGATCTTGCAGATCTCATCGGAGCCGGTCAGCGGCGACGATCCCGTCTTGTTCATCGCGCTCGGGCTGACGTCGATCGACACCATGAAGGTGCTGACGGCCGTCGCGGACGGGTCGGTCGGATGCGGAGGGGTCTGGGCCTTTGCCGCCGTCGCAACCAGCATCATCAGCGCTAGTGCGAGGGGAGTGAGGACGTTCTTCATGTTTGTTCCTGGGGGGCTAAGGAATGAACTGTTAATTGTGCGTCGGCCTGGGATCGTTCGGCGTCTCGTTCAGTTGCTTGCGATGCCCGTGCCGATTTACGGATGCAAATGTGCGATCAAAATGGTCCCCTCGACAAGTACATCTTCATGTACTTTTGATAAGAGAGAGACGCGGGGACGACGCTTCAGAATCCGAGGCGGGGCGTGAAGTATTTGGCGAACAGTTCGGTGTAGCTGCCGGTTCCTGTCTTCCGGTAGATGCTCTTCACATGCTTGCGGACGGTATCGAGCGACAGATGGAGACGATCGGCGATATCCTGGTAGGAATGGCCGAAAAGCTGCAAAATCACCACTCTTCGCTCCTGCTCGGTCAGCCTGGCCTCCTGTGACATGATCCCCAGCGCTTCGTTGAAGGTCCTGTCGCCGGGTTTCGCCTGCTGATGACGGGCCACCAGATCGGAGAGCATGAAGATGAGAAAGGGCTCGATCACGGCCATTATCGCCAGCGTTTCGCTCCGGATCGGCGGATTGACCCGTTCACGCCAGAGAATCACCAACCCTATATATTCGATGCCGCCGAAATAGTATTCGTAGGGATGGGGATCGTGATAGAGCTCACGGGTGAAGCCGCGCCACCGGAGATTCTCGATCATCTGCGACGCCCTCCCCCCCTGCTCCTGCTGGGAGGCGACCGAAACCCTCCCCGTCGACTTCTCGCCGGCCTGGAAGAACTGCATCACCGAGAGATTGGCGGGGATGCTGCCGGGGTTGTGAAGGTCACATTCCGTGTTTACCGTGATCGTTATCCTGTCCACATCCCCCAGCAGACGCTGCAATCCGTCCCGGAAGGCGGTAATCCATTCAACCGTGTTTGACGTTATCGGCAGTGAGTTAAGGAAGTTGATGATGGCCGGAGAGATCGGCGAGGGACTGGGATCGGTAACTGCGGCCGGAATAACGTGGCCGGTACGGGCAGCCACGCCCGAAGCAGGCCTCCATGTCCGCGTCAGGTCGAGCTTGGTCCGGAGGATGTTGGAAATCCCCTTGATGCTGTATTCCACGCCGAACTCCTCCAGAATCCAGAGCCGGATCTCCTCCAGATCCTGAAGATCGCCGCGATGAATACGCTCCTGCAGCGCGTTGAGCTCCTCCCCCGACAGCCGGGTCCTGCGGCCGGGCCGTCCCTCCGTCTCACCGATCAGGGCGTCGATGCCGCCGCTTCGGTACATGGCGTACCAGCGTCGCAGGCTTCGAGCAGAAAAGCCTGAAATCTGAGAGATTTCGTCGAACGATGCCTGAGGGTTCTCCTTCAGATACTTGATGCCGAGCAGACGGCCCTCCGCCGGCGTATCCTTATGCTTGCTTAAATGCCACTCCAGCAGATGGGTCCCCTCCGCTATCGTGCTTGTTCGTTGTCGGGGCATAGACTCCTCCTGTTGTTATACCTCCTCGCGGCAAGGATAGCAAATATTGCGGCCACATACAAAAGATGTTTGCAATCAGCATGGCCGGAATAGCAGAAAGACCTCCAAAAACGCTCCCGGGAAACCGAATGTCACACCCCCCGGGGCTCCCGCATTGACCTGGTTGAAGGGCTCTTCCTCCCCCCTCCTGTTTGCAGCTCCCCCGCCGGGCTTCCTTCGGAGTTTCCGGAAGTGCACGGAAGCATGGAGGGGCGGGTATGCCCCCAGGCGCCTCCTCCACGAACGGCAGCGCCGGAAGGGCTCCTGTTACCCTTCGCATCAGGCACGAATTGGTGGGGAATGGAATCAACCGTGGCCGTATTCAATGAGGAGGGTCGTCGACGGCGGCCGTTTACCCCTCTGATCGTCTCCCGGCAACCTCCTCACGATGGTCTGTCGGAGAAGAAACGGACGGGGATCACAATCGAGCACCGGAGATCGCAAGGCGGAGTATCGGGTTCCGCAGATCGATATTGCGGTCGAACATCGACGCACCGGTTACCGAGGGGTTCCTCCGGAACATCTCTCAACGCACCAGCAACGTGAGGCGCAGATGTCGGCCGGCAAGATGCATCCTGATGAGATATATACAGACGCATCCCTTGTGGGACGCCTGCTGGCCGCCCAGTTTCCGGAGTGGGGGGACCTTCCGATCGAGCCGGTCCGCTCCGCCGGCACCGACAACGCCCTCTATCGACTCGGCGACACCCTGGTCGTGCGGCTCCCCCGCATCCACTGGGCAGTCGAGCAGGTGGAAAAGGAACATCGGTGGCTGCCGGAACTTGCCCCCCTCCTGCCGCTCACCATTCCCCTCCCTCTGGCGAAAGGGAGCCCCGGTGAGGAGTACCCCTGGCACTGGTCGGTCTATCGATGGATCGAAGGGGAGGAGGCGACAGTCGGGCGGATTGCCGACCCGTGCCGGACGGCGATCGACCTGGCGGAGTTCATAGCGGCCCTCCGGCGGATCGACGCCGCGAACGGTCCCGCGCCCGGCGGACACAACTCGTCCCGGGGCGAACCGCTGGCGATGCGGGACGCACGCACGCGTGATGCGATCGAAGCGGTGCGAAACATGCTCGACGCCGACGCGGTGACGGCGGTGTGGGATGCGGCCGTCGCAACACCGGCGTGGGAGGAACCCCCCGTCTGGCTCCATGGAGATCTCCACTCCGGGAACCTCCTGACCTTCAGGGGACGACTCAGCGCCGTGATCGATTTCGGATCTCTGGGGGTGGGTGATCCCGCCTGTGATCTCATGCCGCGTGGACCTTCCTCCCGGCGGAAACCAGAGAGATCTTCCGCGCGACGCTCCAGGTCGATGATGCGACCTGGGCAAGAGGTCGCGGCTGGGCGCTCTCGGTGGCGCTGATCGCCCTCCCCTACTATCGGGAGACGAACCCCATGCTTGCCGGAACAGCCCGGCGTGCAATCGATGAAGTCCTTGCCGATTACAATGCACACGGTTGAGGGGGTGCGAGGCGGAGGCGACGAAGATGAACGAAGAACCTGTGACGTGAAGATGAACGAAGCAACCGAATCGATCCGGCGTCCCTGCGCTCACATGCCTCGGATTCAGATGCGATGACCATCAAAAAAATATGCCAAGTGTGGGGCGCACACTTGGCAAAACGCATCGGAGCTTTGGATCGGGGGCAGACGAGTTCACCGAGTGCTTTACCATCCGGCGTTATTCGGAGGGCTGATCATCGGCACCGAGCGTCTCTCGGGTTTGGCTCACGGAAAATACACCTGGGGCGACGGCTGAACCTTGGAGGAGGTACAGGATTTGAGGAGTAGGAGGATGAGGCCGAGCCGCCGCCCTCCCAGGTGTTAGCTGTGACGGATCGTGGTGATGATACCGTCACATCCGTTGCGATATTGTTGAGGAGTTACAGGGCTCCTCGACGATCGCGACTGGCGTTGCCGGAACGATCCTCTTGGTATGATCGCGCTCGACAACAGTTCGTGAAGACCAGGTTATCAAAGAAACCGATTGTAGGAGCTTGCCGTGATCCACGCTCGTCGGGGTCCTCGTCGGACCGCTTCAACTTTATCGTGTTACGATCACCTTTCCGCCTCCGACGACGGAAGAATTGTTCGTGAGTTTCAGATAGAACGAACCGGCGATCAGATTAGTCACATCGATCTTGAACGTGTGTACCCCGACCGAACCGATCATCTCCGTCTGCCGCAGCACCTCGACCCCCTGGGCGTCGTGCAGGGTGATCACCAGGTCGCCGGTCTGCTTTGCCGTGTATTCTACCGTGGCCGCCGTTCCGTAGGGGTCGACGCTGACGCGGACATTCCCTGTCATGGCGCCGGAGGCCATCGCCTGAATCTTGCGTCCCAGCTCGTTCCGCAGTTGCGCGGCCGTCTCGTCATCCACCATCCGCCAGGTCTTCCCGCCGTCGTCCGAGCGGAGCGTCGGGCCACCCGAGGTGGAGATCGCCGTCACGTCGCCGTTCAGGCTGTGCGCCGGCTTGCCGTCGCCCCCCGGCTGGGCCGAGAGTCTCCCCGTGGTCAGGGCCGCGGCCGCAAGGAGCGTGCCGGCGAGGCGGATTCCGATATATCGCATTCTGGACATGAGCTCGGGACTTGAAATCTTTTCAGAGATACTGTTCAACGCTGTTCGTTCGCCCTATCTATCGCATTCAGAGTCTCTTCTTGCATCTTACATCGTCGGGGAGCAGCGGTAGCCGCTGCAGGGGTCGGCCGACGGATTCATGTTCACCAGGTTGATCACCGGGTAGTTGCCGCCGGTCGGGCAGACCACGCTATACTCACGGTTGCTCCAGTTGTCCCGCTCGCACTCCATGAACATCGTGCTGCCGCCGGAACCGTAGCGCTTGGCGCAAGCCGACTGATAGACCTTCGTGAGCGAGGACTCAACGCCGCACTGCGTGTATCCGAGCGTCGTTCCGCGAGCAACTGCCGCGTAGGAGAGAAGCGAGAAGATCTCTTCGATGCTGTAGCCGTCGATCGCGCCCCCGTTGGCGTCGATCTTGCTGGTCACGATCTGATAGTCGTGCTTTCCGCCTTCCGTGGCCCAGACCAGGATCTCCGTGGAGACGTCACCCGTGGTCCCTCCCATCTTCGCGGCCAGCTGGACCGTCGTCGTGAACTGACCGACGACCCGTGCCGACGGATCCATCCCCGCCTCGCTCGCCGTCAGCGAGTTGCTGCTGACGTTGCTCCCACCCGGATTCAGCAATCCCTGCGTCAGGTTGCTCAGCAGCCCCTGGGCGTTCATCTGAGCCGCGAACATCATCGTGGCAACGAGGGTCAGGCAGGCAATGCGAAGAGACTTCATGGGAGTTACGGGAAGCAGAGGAGTTGAACGTTGATCTCTGTTAGTTCTCATCGAGATCTCGAGCTCTCCGCGGCATCCTCATCCCGCGCTTCGCCGTCCTCGATGATGTGGTACAAAGATCGGCCTCAACAGACCGCCGTAACAATACTACTTTTGTAGTAGGTTCCCTTGTGCTATACGCCCTCGTTTATCGATGTTAACACCGGGCCGAGACGCGGGGAGAAGTACTTCGCGAAGAGTTCTCCCTGGCTCCGGGTCCCCGTCTTCTGATGGATCGTCGTGATATGTTTCTTCAGCGTCGTCACCGATATGTCCAGCAGTTCGGCGATCTCCTTATATGAGCAGCCGAGCATCTGATGGATCACCACCTTCCGTTCCTGGATCGTCAGACTCGCTTCCACCGCAAGCTGCTTCAGCGCCGACGTGAACGCCTTGTCCACCGGCGTCGTGACCTGGTGCTGGGCCGCCAGATCGAAGAGCATGAAATAGAAGAACGATTCCAGCGAAGCGATCGTATTCAGCGTCATCGGCGAAATCGGCGACTTACGCATGACGCGGAAGAAGAAGATCGTTCCCAGGTACGCGTCGTCCGTCAGACGGAAGTCCATGTAGCTGGGGGCGTGATAATCGGCCAGCGGATAGCCCTGCGCCCGCATCGTCTCGATAAGCTGCTCGGCCGTTCCGCCGCCGTAATCCTGGCCGACGACCATGATCGTCTGCCCCCCCTTGTTGTCCGACGAGGTCGTCTGGCGGATCGCCACATCGGGGCGATATCCCTCCGGGTCCTCGAAATTGAACCCGAAATTGACGTTGACGACCACTCTGTCGATATCGGGGAAGAGCTGCTGAAGCGCCTCGCGGAACATCACGATCCGGTCCCTGATGCTCCCCAGCAGCGGAAGCGAGTTGAGAAACCGGACAACGTTGGCCGGAACGACCGCCGTGCCGCCGACGTCGCCGAAGGGAGCAAGATCGCCTCCCCACTCGCCGCCGAACCCCGCGGTCCACGACCGCTCTACCTTGAATGTACGCCGGACAAGATGCCAGACCCCGGGGAGACTGTACTCCACGTTGCACTCATCCTTGAGCCAGCGCTGAATTTCTGAAAGACTTGCCAGTTCGCGGTGCTGAAGTTTCCGACCCAGTTCCTGGATCCTCTCCTCCCCCACACGCACCAGGGCCGACCCCTTCGGCTGCTTGGCGGCGATCACCGCTTCCAGCCCGCCGTCGCAATACTCCTTCCACCAGCGGATCGCGCTCCGCTCCGAACAGCCGGCCAGCTCGGCGATCTGCGCCATGGTATGGGACGGGAATTCCTTGACCAGTCGCAGGACCCTGACGCGGATCTCAGCGGGTTCCCCCTTGCACCTCTCCTCCTGCTGACGCAGGAGATAGACGCTCTCGGTTACGGTCCCTTTCCTCTGTCGTGCCATTGGTTATCGTGCTGCTGACCGTACAACGATACGAATTATTCATGACACGGGGTCTAAAAAAATTGAAGATGGCTGTCCTTATCCCATCACTTTATTTCGGTCCAAACCGCTTCCGACGCTCCTTCGGACCGGCATTTCCCCTCCGCTCCCCTCCCGCAACAAAAAGCGCCCGACGTAAGGTGTACGTCGGGCGCCGGGATACCAGGTAGGGTTGGAGGAAAAAACAGGTTCGATAGAGGAAAACCGACACCCAGGCGACGGCCACACCTATATGAGGAGGTACAGGTATGGTTGAGGAGGATTAGGTACAGCCGCCGCCCGTTACGGGTGTCGTCGATCGGGGCCCGCTGTGGTGAGCGAGAGCGGGCCCCGCCGATTCAAACCCCGTGCGCTGAATGGATGAAGCGCTCGGGGATATCAGCATGAGTTCCGGAGCACACTCGGGCGACGGCCACGCCTATATGAGGAGGTACAGGTATGGTTGAGGAGGATTCTAGGTTCAGCCGCCGCCCGTTGTCGAGTGTGCCGCCGACACGGGCGAAGTGGTGATGCACGCCCGTGCCGCGATGTCGGAAGCCGATGCAGCCCCATGGCGCATCCGGCTTCAATCGTCGGAATTCATTGTCAAAGATCAATCAGGGGGCCGAACGGCGGGTGAGCCGCACTGCCCGTTCAACTCCGCTTCAGGGCCCTTCGGGCGCCGTTGCGGGAAGGTTCATCCGCTCCGTGAGCGACCCTCGGCGGTGATCCGAAACTCTTGCCAGGTATCAAGGAAGAGAAACTTCATGGCTTCGGATCACCGCCAGCAGGGTTCGTCAACGCGTGATTACAAGCTTGCCACCCCCCATAATCACGTCGTCTAGTGCTATGCGTACGATGTACGCGCCGGCCAGAAGGGTCGAGATGTCGACCGGAATCCTCTGTGCTCCCATGCCTCTCGCCTCGGCGACCCGTGTCACCTCCCTTCCCCGCGCGTCGTGGAGCGTCACCGTCACCACCCCTTCGCGCGTCGTCTCGAACCCGACGGTTGCGATCGCCGCCCCCTGATCGACCGAGATCGATGTCGTTCCGACGGTTCCGGAGGCTGCCGTCTGGAGCGCACGTCCGATTCTCTGCTGCATCTCCTGCGCCGTGGCCGGGTCGACCAGTCGCCAGGTTTTTCCGCCGTCGTCGGACTGAAGTGTCGGCCCGCCGTTGGTCGAGACCGCCGTTACCGAGCCCTGGGAACCGCTGCCGTCGTCCGGCTGCGCCGCTGCCGTCGAAACCGATCCGATTGCCAGCGTCGCGGCTGCAAGGCCCGCGAACCGCAGCATTCCGCCTTTTCCCGTCGTTTTCATCGTGTCACCCCCTATAACATCGGAATCCAACATATCGTTCTCATTTCCCCGGGGTCGCTCCCCCGATCGCGTTCCCTTACTGGAACGTGGTCACGCAGGGGGTTCCGGGGCAGCTGCTGTTCTCGACTCCGAGCAGATTGATCACCGGCGTTCCGGGGACCGGGCAGCAGACGCTGAAGTACTTCGTGCCGTAGGAGCTGCCGTTGCACGGGTCGAAGCGGGTCGCCGTGTTCATTCCCATCCGGACCACGCAGTTATGATGGAACATCTTGACCGGGTTTGCCGCCGCAGTGGAGCAGGCGCTCAGGCACGGGGTATACCCGAGCGCCACTCCTCGGGCGACAGCTGCTTGCGAAAGGAGGGTGAAGATCTGCGGGGTGGAGATCGCGTCCACGCCGCTGCCGTCACCAGTCACGCGAATCGTGCGTGCATCCATGACATAGTCGTATTTGCCCCCCGTGGTCAGGAAGACCATCAGATCCATACGGATGTCGCCTGTCGACGTCTGCCCCTGAACAGTCACCGTCACGTTGGTCGTGGTCACCAGAACGGCGTTGGGATCTGTCGGATGATACTGCTGCGCTTGAACCGGGGTGGAAAAGATCATCAACGTGAGAACTACAGCAAGGGTGCTGAAGAGAGATTTCATGATCGATTCCAAAAGCGCCAGGGCTGGTTAGTTGATTGCAGGTTCAGCACCGTTCCAGTTGACCGCCGGATCGCCGAACTGCGAATCACGACCGGGTTGTCGATGCGACTGATGCAAAGATGGCCCTCCGGTCCCCCGCTATGTTATCGTACTTTTGGACTAGCCCTCAGACGGGCAGATCATTGTTGATGGTGTCGAAGGCTCCGCGGAGCTTCGGAGTGAAATATTTTCCGAACAGTTCACCCTGACTGCGCGTTCCCGTCTTCTGGTGGATGGTCGCCATGTGCGACTTGAGTGTGGAGAGCGATATTTCCAGCAGATCGGCTATCTCCTTGTACGAGCAACCGAGAAGCTGATGGATTACGATCCTTCGCTCCTGCAGCGTAAGGCCCGCCTCCCTGGTGAGCGAGGTCAGGGAATCACGGAATGCGAGATCTACGGGCTTCGTGGCCTGATGGTGGGCTATCAGATCGAACAGAAGGAAGTAGATGAAGGGATCGAGGGAAAGAAGGGTCTGGATCGACCTCTCGCAGATCGGCTCCTTGGTGCGGTCGCGCCAGAGGAAGACGGTGCCGACGTAGGCCTGCTCGTTGAAGTTGTAGTTGCGGAAGTAGGGATGATGGAAGGAATCGACCGGCATTCCCTTGGCGCGCAGCTCCTCCACGATCCGCAGAGCCGAATTCCCCTCCACCGTCTCGCTTGTCACAACGAAGCTCTGCGACCAGTCTATATCACGTTGCGCATGCTGCCGGATGATCGTATCGGGATCATAACTTTCCGGGTTGCTCAGGTTGAAGGCGAAATTAACGTTGATGCTGACACGATCCACATCGCCGAAAATGTGTCGCAGAGCGTTACGAAAACCATCGACCCGTTCCGGCAGGGAGCCCGTAATCGGCAGTGAATTGAGGAAGCGGAGGGCGCTTCCGGAGAACGGCGGCGCGGAATCGGCGTAACGGTCCACCCCGGCGGAACGGGTCTGCGCCGGCGGCGCGGCCCATCCGCGCACGACGTTCAGCTCCCGCCGCACAAGCTGCGATACACCCGGCAGCGTGTATTCGACGTTATGCTCATCCTTGAGCCACCTGCGAATATCTCCAAGCGATGAGAGTTCCCGGCGCTGGATCTTGCGCCCGAGCTCCTCGATCTGCTTTCGTCCGGCCCGTACAGGAACGGTCGAACGCGATACATTGTCCGGCACGACCGCCGCAAGTCCCCCGGCACGATATTCCCGCCACCATCTTCCCACCGTCCTCTCGGTGCATCCTGCTTCTATCGCGATCTGATGCAGCGAGCTGGTGGGGTTCTCCTTGATCATCCGGAGAATGCGTACGCGGACCTCCTCAGGCCTCCCTTTGTAATGCCCCTCCAGGTGCCTGAGGTACTGGAGCGTTTCGCTGATGCTGCCTTGCCGAAGACGTGCCATACCTGTACGAATTCCCCTCGTGAACCTGTACAACGATATGACAAATTCAGGAAAGGACCAATTAATTATTTAACGGTCCTTTCCTGAATCATCCTTTCCGGAGCATGGAAAGATCAGCGTATCCGCTCCAGAACGTAGTCTCTGACCTGATCCGCGGGGATCCTGATCTGCTCCATCGAATCGCGCTCACGAACGGTTACCGTCCCATCCTCCAGGGTCTGCCCGTCGACCGTGGCGCAGTAGGGAGTCCCCGCCTCATCCTGCCGGCGATACCGGCGCCCGACGGCGCCCGAGTCGTCGTAGAACGTCTTGAACCACTTCTGAAGATCCTTGTGGAGATTCTCGGCGAATTCCGGCATTCCATCCTTGTTGACAAGCGGAAGCACCGCCAGCTTGTACGGAGCCAGCTTCGGATGGAACGCCAGCACCGTCCGCTTCTCCCCGTTCACCTCCTCCTCACGGTAGGCGTCGCAGAGGAACGCCATCGTCGAGCGGGAAGCACCCACAGCCGTCTCGATCACGTACGGCACGAACCGCTCGTTGGTGGCCGGATCGTGATAGTCGAGCCGCTTGCCGGAGAACTCGGTATGACGTGTCAGGTCGTAATCGCTCCGGTTGTGGATTCCCTCAAGCTCTCCCCAGCCGAACGGGAACTCGTATTCGATATCGACGGCGGCGCGCGCGTAATGGGCCAGCTTCTCGTGCGGCTTCAGTCGCAGGCGCTCCATCGTCATCCCCAGGTCGTTGAACCAGTTCCAGCGGGCCTCGCGCCAGTATTCGAACCAGGTATCCCCCTCGCTCGGTCTGACGAAGAACTGCATCTCCATCTGCTCGAACTCACGCGTGCGGAAGAGGAAGTTCTTGGTGTTGATCTCGTTTCTGAACGACTTCCCGATCTGCGCGATCCCGAACGGCACCTTCTGCCGCGAGGTCTGCCTCACGTTCTCGAAGTTGACGAAGATCCCCTGGGCGGTCTCCGGCCGCAGGTAGACCACCGAGGAGCTCTCCTCCAGCGGGCCGACATGGGTCTTGAACATCAGATTGAACTGCCGCGGCTGGGTGAAGGAGCCTTTGTTGCCGCAGTTCGGACAGACGATCAGGGGGCTGGTGACAACCTTGACCGCCAGATCCATGTCGCTCCCCAGGTTCTCGAAGAGCGAAGCGATCGCCTCATCGGAGAGAGAGTTCACGATCTTCTGCATCGCGGCGACCGGCTCCTGCTCCCCGGTCATGACCGCGGCCACCTGCTCGCCGGCAACCCGCCCGATCAGCCCCGCCGCCAGATCGAGATTCCCCTCGGCCGCCGACGACTCCACGAACCCCTTCAGCAGCTCCTTCTTCCTCTTGGCGGGAAGCTCGTCGAAGAAGTTGTCGACCCGGTAACGGCTCCTGCACGCCTTGCAGTCGATCATCGGGTCGGAGAAGCTCTGGATATGACCCGACGCCTCCCAGACGCGCGGGTGCATCAGGATCGCGGCGTCGATCCCCTCGATATCATCCCTGTAGGTCATGGCGCGCCACCAGGACTCCTTGATGTTCCGGAGGAGCTCGACGCCCAGCGGCCCGTAGTCCCAGCAACCGTTCAGCCCGCCGTAGATCTCCGAGGACTGGAAGATGAACCCGCGGCGCTTGGCGAGCGAGACGATGGTGTCGAGCGTGAGCTTCTGCATGGTGTCGTTACCCATTGGCTGAAGAAGATATATGTGTTGAGAGCGAGTCCCAGTCCGATACGTTTACGTTTGGGTCAAATCTAGGAAAAAGAACGTCGTTCAGACCGGCCCCGGGGCCGATTCCGTTGCCGGCGTTCCCGCCATCATGGAGGTCGCCAGCGTCCGGAAGAGGAGCGACTCCTCCCCCGTCAGCCGCTCCAGTCCGGGGTGACGGTCCAGCCCCAGCCTCTGGAGTCCCTCCTCGATCTCGGCCAGATGGCGCGTCTCCTCCCCGATGATCGACCTGACGGAGACCGTCGCGCCGTTCTCCTCCAGGATGGTCTGGTACATCGGATAGAGCCACATCGCCCTCTTCTCCACCAGCCAGGTGACCAGGTTGTAGGCGGCGGCGCCCCGGATCGCCGGGTCGAGCTCGCGACGGCAGAAGCCGTTGACGACGGCGTCGAGCCGCGTGAAGTAGCGGCGGGCGGCGGGGCCCTCCAGAAGCCGTTCGTCCGAGTAGTCGCCCGGATCGCCGCCGGAGATCTTCCCCGACATCCGTTTCAGAAGATAGGCATGGCGCGCCTCCTCGGAGAGATGCTCCAGCACCTGTTCGGTGATGGCGTCGCCGGTCTGGCTCCGCGCGATCTTCACGGAGCCGATATGCTCCAGCAGCGAGAGAGTGTTGACGAACCGGCCGTGCAGATCGGGACGGGGGCCGATCCGCCTGAGCCATTCCTGAAAATCGGCGCGGATGGAGAGTTCGGCCGGATCGGCCTCGATGCCGGCGCCGTTCACGACCGGCTCAGTCTCGATGGCGGAGGAAGTCATGGATGAAGTCGTAGACATGATCGATCTCCTGCTCGGTGGAGCAGTATGGGGGAAGCAGATAAAGTACGTTGCCGAGCGGACGGAGAAGGATTCCGTGATCGAGAGCACGCCCGGCGAGATTCCCCGCCGCGCCGCTCAGATACCCTCCCTCCGCATCGTTCAGTTCAATCGCCGCGACCGTGCCGAGCCGTCGTGTTTCGGAGACGACGTCGAGGTCGGCGAGCGTTTGCAGCCGCCGTTCGTGGGTCCGGCCGATGCCGTCGATTCTCTCGAAGACCGGCTCGTCGTCGAAGATCGCCAGGCTTGCCAGCGCCGCCGCGCATCCGAGCGGGTTGCCGGTGTAGGAATGCCCGTGAAAGAGGGTCTTCGTCCGGTCGTGGTCGAGGAACGCCCGGTAGATATGATCGCGGCAGACGGTCGCGGCGAACGGAAGGAAGCCTCCGCTCAACCCCTTGGAGAGGGTCACGATATCGGGGGTGATCCCGGCGTGCTCATGAGCGAACATTCTCCCCGTCCTGCCGAACCCGGTCAGGACCTCGTCGGCGATCAGGGGGACGTCGTGCCGGCGGCAGAGGCGGGCGAGCTCCGCCAGCGCCTCCGGGTTCCAGGTCTTCATCCCGGCGGCCCCCAGAAGGAGCGGTTCGACGATCACGCCGGCGATCGTTCCCGACCCCATCTCGCGGGCCGCGCACCGCAGCATCTCCTCCTCCCCTGCCGCATCCCCCGGGAAGGGAAGGCGGCGGACGTCGAAGAGAAGCGTGTCGAAATGCGATGTGAAGACCGATCGTCCGCTGACCGCCATCGCGCCGAACGTGTCGCCGTGATACGCCCCCTCCAGCGCCAGGAACGTCGTGCGCGGCGCGCCGGTGTTGGACCAGAACTGCACGCACATCTTCAGCGCCACCTCGACCGCCGTGGAGCCGTTGTCGCTGTAGAAGATACGGTCCAGATCTCCCGACAGCAGCCCGGCCAGGCGGGCTGCGAGCCTTGCCCCCGGCTCATGGGTGAACCCGGCGAAGATCACCTGTTCGAGCAGCCCCGCCTGCTCCGCGATCGCCGCCGCGATCCTGGGATGCGCATGGCCGTGCAGCGTCACCCACCACGAGGAGACGGCGTCGAAGATACGCGAGCCGTCGGCGCGGATCAGCCAGGCGCCGTCGCCCCGGACCACCGGCACGGCGGGAGGAGCGGTCAGCATCTGCGTGTAGGGATGCCAGACGTGGCGCGCGTCCAGGGCCGCCCACTCCGGGGCCGGGGAGTATGAATCTTTCTGCGATATGCTCAACCGTCTCTCCATTGCTCGATCGGTATAAACCGGTCGCGATATTCTTTCAGAAGCTCCTCCCGGTCGAGCCGCTCCAGCCTGCGGACCCTCCCGACGATCGGAACGTCCGTATAGCGGCCGAGGGAACGTTCGTTCGCCTGATGTTCATCGCCGATCAGGACGACGCCGGCGGCCCGTACCCCGCGGCGCTCCAGCGCCTCCAGCGTGAGGAGCGTATGGTTCAGCGTGCCGAGACCGGAGCGTGCGGCGATCACGACCGGGAGAGCCCAGCGTGCGAAGAGATCGGCAAAAGTGAGTCCATCGGCCACCGGAACCAGAACTCCCCCCGCCCCTTCGACCACCAGCGGACGATCGCCTGCCGGAAGATTGAGGGTATCGAGGTCGATGGTGACACCCTCGCGCTCCGCGGCCTGGTCGGGCGAGGCCGGGGCGGCAAGCCTGTAGGCCTCGGGGATGATTCTTTCGATCGGCAGACCGGTCATCCTGACGATCGCCTCGCTGTCGGTCTCCTCTTCGGTTCCCGCCTGGATCGGTTTCCAGTAGCCCCCGTCCAGGGCAAGCAGGAGGAGCGCGGAGAGGACGCTCTTCCCCACCCCCGTGTCGGTGCCGGTCACCACGATCGATCCGGGATGGGGAGCGCTCATTCGGCCCCTCCGGCGATCGCCTGTTCGGCGGCCAGGAGCGTATCGCAGAGACGGTCGATCTCCTCCTCGGTCCGTCTGACCGTCACCGAGATCCGCAGCCGCGACGACCCTGCCGGAACCGTCGGCGGCCTGATCGGTCTGACGTCGAGTCCCCTGTCGTTCAGATACCGGGCCGCGCGCACCGCCGTCTCGTCGTCGCCGACGATCACCGGAACGATCGGGCTGGAGGAATCTATCGTTCTCCATGACGTCAATCCCCTCAACCCTTCACGCAATCTCGCAACACGAGAGAAGAGAAGCTCGGTGCGATCATGTGCCGTCCGAAGGCGCTCGACCACGGTCGCCAGAGCAACCGCCTGAAGCGGCGACGGGGCCGTGCTGAAGAGAAAGGGACGGGCGGCGTTCACCAGATATTCGATCACAAGGGCGTCCGCCGCGATGAACGCGCCGCCGGAGCCGAGCGCCTTTCCGCACGGGTGGACCGTGGCAAGGGGGAGAACCCCGGCCGCCTCATGGACCCCCCTGAGCCCCGGACCGTAGAGCCCGGTTGCGTGCGCCTCATCGACCACCAGATGGGCGCCCCGCTCCCCGCACACCGCGGCGATCGCGGCGGCATCGGCCAGATCGCCATCCATACTGTAGACCCCTTCCACGACCACGAAGACCTCGGCGAACTCCTCCCTGTCGCGCAGGGCGCTCCGCAACGCGTCGAGATCGTTGTGGCGGAACGTGCGTCTGGCGGCGAGCGAGGCTCTCGCCCCCTCCTTCAACGAGGCATGGGAGGCGGAGTCGAGGATGATGAGATCGTGCCGGCCCGGGAGCGTGGAGAGGAGCGCCAGATTCGCCATGTAGCCGGAACCGAAGAGGAGCGCCCGCTCCCGTCCCATGAATCTCGCAAAGAGATCTTCCGCCCCGACCTGCTCCCGACCGTTGCCGGAGAGGAGCCGCGAGCCGGTGGAACCGTGCCCCACGCCGCAGAGGGCGGCGGCGGCCACCGCCTCCAGCACGGCAGGATCGGCACTGAATCCGAGATAATCGTTGGAGGAGAAATCGACTCCCGAGGCGCCGCGAAGCTCCCGGAACCGCTGCGTCCTTCTCAACTCCTCCATCTCCCCCGTCAGCCGCTCCTGAAGCCGGCCGATCACGTCGTCGCCTCGGCCCCGGTTGGGATATCGGCGTCGCTTCGCGTGATGGAAAACTCCGTGGAGTAGGGGGGCTGCGGCCGGACGCCGAGCTTCGCCATCAGCGTGTGATCCTCCGATTCGGCCGGGTTCGGCGTCGTCAGAAGCCGGTCGCCGGTGAAGATCGAGTTCGCCCCCGCCAGGAACGCCAGGGTCTGCGCCTCGTCGCTCAACGAGAGACGGCCGGCGCTGAGGCGCACCTTCGAGCCCGGCATCAGGATCCTGGCGCATGCGATCATCCGGACCAGGTCGAGCGGATCGACCGGCGGCTGCTTAGCCATCGGCGTCCCCTCCACCGGAACAAGCAGGTTGATCGGAACGCTCTCCGGATGCGGGTCGAGCGTGGCAAGGGTATGGAGGAAGGCGATGCGGTCGTCATCCGACTCTCCCATGCCGATGATCCCGCCGCAGCAGAGGGTCACCCCCGCCTTCCTGACGTTCCGAAGCGTCGTAAGACGATCGTGATACGTCCGCGTGGAGATGATCCGCTCGTAGTAATGATCGGAGGTGTCGAGATTGTGGTTGTAGGCGGTCAGGCCGGCGTCGGCGAGCCGGGCGGCCTGATCCTCGGTGACCATGCCGAGCGTGCAGCAGACCTCCAGGCCGAGCTCGTTGACGCCGGAGACCATCTCCAGCACTCTATCGAAGTCCGAGTTATCGCGAACTTCGCGCCATGCGGCCCCCATGCAGAATCTGGTGGAGCCGGCATCGCGGGCCGAGCGGGCGGCGGAGAGAACTTCCTCCACCCCCATCAGCCGTTGAACTCCCACGCCTGTGTTGTAGCGGGCAGCCTGAGGGCAGTAGGCGCAATCCTCGGGGCATCCACCTGTCTTGATCGACAGCAGGGTGCAGCACTGGATCTCCTCGTAGGAGTGCCGTCGGGCATGGACGGCGGAAGCCTCTGCGATAAGGGTCAGAAGGGGTCTGCGGTACAGCAGGGTGACGTCGTCGATGCCCCAGTCGGTGCGGATCGAATCGTTCATCATGAAAATCGGTGACAGCGAACGTCCCGAGTCCCTATATTGTTCGATTCCTGAACGCGGGGCATCGTCGCCGGGTTGGCCCAATGTCCGCAGATCCCGAGGTATTCGCAAACGGGAATCTGTTGCGGGTTGATACGATCGAGACGCCCACGCACGGTTCCTGCCGGAAATCGGCCGTGGAACCGGTCGCCGCCGCCCCGGCGCAGAGGGGCGCTCTCACGAGATCGGAAATTCCTTTCAATCGATATGTCCAAGAAGGCCGCGCATCCCCTCCCCGCACCGGATCATCCCGAGCTTCCCGTCACATCGCTCAAGTGGTATGCCGACACCACGAAATTTCCCTTCCCCTCCACGGCGTTCGTCGAGCCGCTGAGCGGCATCATCGGCCAGCGCCGGGCGCTCGACGCGCTGATGCTGGGGGCCGAGATCTTCTCGCCGGGATATAACATCTTCGTCAGCGGTCTGGCCGGCACGGGACGGCTGACGACGATCAAGAATATCCTGGAACGAATCAATCCCGACTGCCCCGTCCCCCACGACTACGCCTACGTCCATAACTTCAAGGATACCGACAGCCCGATGCTCCTCAGTTTCCCCAAGGGGAAGGGAGTCGTGTTCCAGAAGGCGCTGGGGGAGGCGATCACCTACCTGCGGACGCAGATCCCGAAGATGTTCGAGGAGGAGACCTTCCGCTCGGGACGGACCAAGATCATCGACGAGTTCCAGACGCGCGAGCGGCAGATGCTGCGCGAGTTCGAGGAGGTGATCAAGCCGGAGGGCTTCGCGCTGGGGCAGACCAAGTCCGGCTCCGGCATGGTGCAGCCGGAGATCCTGCCGGTCATCAACGGGAAACCGTACGCCATCGGCGAGCTGGACAACCTGATCAAGCAGGAGGTGATCACGATCGACGAGGCGAAGGGGATCGGAGAACGATACAACGTGCGGCACCGCGAACTCTTCAAGCTGGCGAAGGTGGGGATGAAGCTTTCGCAGGAGTTCCAGGCGCGCATCAGCCAGTATGAAAGCGATTCCGCCCGGATGGTGGTGGACGCCACGCTCGACGAGGTCCGCACGAGGTTCCCGATGGACGAGATCGCCATCTACCTCGATATGGTCAGGACCGATATTCTTGAGCGGGTCGAGACCTTCAAACAGCACGCGCCGAAGGAGGACGATCCGAACACCGAGGAATCGGCCGAGGATGAGCCGTTCCGCGTCTATGCCGTCAACGTCATCCTGGACAACTCCGCCACCGACGGCTGTCCGGTCGTGATCGAGACGACCCCGACCTTCATCAATCTCTTCGGCACCATCGAGCGTGTGCAGAACCAGGACGGCTACTGGGTCACCGACTTCACCCGGATCAAGGGGGGGGCTCTTCTCCGCGCCGACGGCGGCTACCTGATCATCAACGCCACCGACGCCCTCTCCGAGTCGGGCGTCTGGAAGGGGTTGAAGCGGGTGCTTCTCCACCGGAAGCTGGAGGTCCAGTCGTACGAGAGCTTCTTCCAGACCACCTCCCAGGCGACCGCCATGAAGCCGCAGGCGATCGATCTGAACGTGAAGGTGATCCTGATCGGCGACTACAGACTCTACCAGGCGCTCTTCAACGTGGAGGAGGACTTCCGGAAGATCTTCAAGATCAACGCGCAGTTCGATTACGAGATCGCCCGCACCGACTCCATCACCCTTGAATACGCCCGCTTCATCAGAAAGCTCTCCGACGAGGAACATCTTCTCCACTTCGACCGCGACGGCGTGGCGGCGGTTCTGGAGTACGCGGTGGAGAAGGCGGGGAACAGCACGAAGATCTCACTCCGATTCAGCGATATCGCCGACCTGCTCCGCGAGTCGAGCTTCTGGGCGGAGAAGGATGGCGCCGAGGTGGTGAGCCGCTACCATGTGGAGAAGGCGTGCCGGATGATGATCGATCGCAACGCGATGTGGAAGGAGAAGATCATGGAGCGGCTGGTGGAGGGGTCGCTCCTGATCGACACGCAGGGGAGGAAGGTCGGCCAGATCAACGGACTCGCCGTCTACAACATCGGCCAGGTGTCGTTCGGCAAGCCGACACGGATCACCGCCACGGTCGCCGTGGGAGGCCAGGGGATCGTCAACATCGAGCGCGAGGCGAGGCTCAGCGGCAGTCTGCACAACAAGGGGATGCTGATCCTGATCGGGTTCCTCCGGAGCCGGTTCGCGCAGAAGCGTCCCCTCTCGCTGGCGTCATCGATCGTCTTCGAGCAGTCGTACGGCGGCGTCGACGGGGATTCGGCCTCCTCCACCGAGATCTACGTCCTGATGTCCGCGCTCAGCCGTGTCCCGATCCGGCAGGATCTGGCGGTGACGGGATCGGTCAACCAGTGGGGAGAGATCCAGCCGATCGGCGGGGTGAAGGAGAAGATCGAGGGGTTCTACGAGATCTGCAAGATCCGCGGGCTCACCGGCACCCAGGGGGTCCTGATCCCGATCCAGAACGTCCCCGATCTGATGCTCAAGGATGAGGTGGTCAACGCCGTCGCCGACGGGATGTTCCATATCTACGCCGTGACGACCATCGACCAGGGACTGGAACTGATGACCGGCGTGGCGGCCGGCGTTCCCGACAAGCGGGGGAACTATCCCGCGGGGTCGATCAACGGCCTTGTCGCCGAACGGCTCAACGAACTGGCCGACAACCTGCGGCAGAGCACGCCGTTCACCTCCGATGTCGCCGGAAGCATCGTGGAAACGGAGATCCCGGACAACGGCGGCATGGACGAGGCGTAGGAACAGAACTGTCGATCGCCCTCGTCCCCGTACCTCGTATTTCGATTCATTCACAAGCTTCAGCTACATGACCAGGGAACGTCGTCTCTATCTGGCCCCTTCCGTTCTTTCCGCGAATTTCGTCAGGCTTGCCGACGATGTGGCGACCCTGGAATCGGGGGGCGCCGACTTCCTGCATGTCGACATCATGGATGGGCACTTCGTGCCGAACATCACGATCGGGCCCCCGGTGGTCGCCGCGTTGCGCGGGGTGAGCCGGCTGCCGCTCGACTGCCATCTGATGATCTCCGACCCGGACCGCTATCTGGAGGCGTTCGCGGAGGCGGGTGCTGCCTATATCACAGTGCATGTGGAGGCGGCGGGGCATCTCTATCGGACGGTGCAGCAGATCAGGAAGCTCGGCTGCAAGGCGGGGGTGACCCTCAACCCGGCCACGTCGCTTGTCGCGCTGGAGGAGATCCTCCCCTACGTCGACATGGTCCTGCTGATGTCGGTCGAGCCGGGGTTCGGCGGGCAGTCGTTCATCCCCTCCCTCTACCGCCGGGCCCGTACGCTGCGCGGCATGCTGGAGGAATGCGGCAACCCCGACTGCCTGATCGAAGCCGACGGGGGGATCAAACTCGACAACATCAAGGAAGCCTACGACGCCGGTGTCGACGTGATCGTCAGCGGCACCGGAGTCTTCGGAACCCCCGACCCGGCCGAGACATTGAGAAAGATGCGGGCCCTCTGCGAGGGGGAGCCGAGCATGGCGGGATAATCATCGCCGCTGTCTAAAGATTGCATTCGCCGGGGAGTACGTCTTGCTCGACGTCGGATTTCTCAGTCCTGAGATCAACGACATGGCAAAGCCGATCTAGAACGCCCCGGGTCCGTTCCGACGGTGCCGATCACGACAAAGGGAATGAAGGGAGTATATCAGCTCCGTTCATTCCCTTCACATTTTTCCATCGTCTCATCTCCCCTGCCGGAAACATCCCGAAAGGCAATCCCCCCTCCCCAAACAGACGTAGGGACACGGCACTAAGGCCATGTCCCTACGAAAAAACGGCTCGCGTACGACCGGAACGTCGCGGGTTAGCGGGCGTCGTCGGTCACGAACGGGAGAAGCGCCAGATGGCGGGCGTACTTCACCGCACGGGTGACGGCGCGCTGCTGCGTGGCGGTCACGCCGGTGATACGGCGCGGCAGGATCTTCCCCTGATCGTTGATGAAGCGCTGGAGGAGCTTGGTATTCGTGTAATCGACATACTCGATCCCTTTCAGCGGATTGCGCTTGCGACGCGGCGGATCGTTGCGCCGTTGCTGGCGCATCATGCCCCCTTCGGCATTCTGGTCTCTACGGAAACGCATAATACGTGGAATTTCGGTCACCTGAGGGTTGATTGTTCTAGATCACACGGCATGCGCCGATGCGACCCGACGCCGCGCTGTTACGACGTCTGACGAGCGGCCTTGATATCCTTCGAGCGCTGGAACCGCTGGTTGAACCGGTCGATACGACCGGCGGTATCGAGCACCTTCTGCCGTCCCGTAAAGAACGGATGGCACTCCGAGCAGATCTCCAGCCGGATATCTCCGACCGTCGAACGCGTTACGAAGACGTTCCCACACACGCACGAAACCTGCGCGGCAACATACTTCGGGTGAATGTTCTCTTTCATTGTTCTATCTCGATTTACAGGTTCGCTGCTTACGTCGTTACGCCTTCTCGGCCACTTCCGCCAGATCCTTCACCTTCACGAACCGCTCGCTGAACTTGTGCGTGCCGCGATCGGTCTTGTCCATCTTGACCACCTTCACCGAGATAAACTCGGACTGGCCTTTCGACTTCTTCTTATCATTGAACGTCTGCGTTTTTGCCATGACGACCTCCTCGGGATAGCTGCTCGTTCGGAATGTTCACGTCCACGGACCCGGCCGTTACGCCCCGCTCGGGGCCGCCGGACCGATACGACCCCTCGGGAGGAACCCTCCGGGAGGAATCGCTACAGGAAGACAAAGTTAAGGCTTCGGGCCGACCCCGACAATAGGGGGAGGCTCCAATTATTATGTAGGTTTGTCACGAAAGAGGGCGACCCCTCGCGAAAGGAGCCGCCCGCTTCCGTTTCTAGACCATTACGGAACTTGCAGGCCCGGCGCACGGCGCCGAAACCAAGGAGATATATGCGTACAGGAGGCGGGGGTCGAACCCGCACGGGTTTTTAATCCACTGGATTTTGAGTCCAGCGCGTCTGCCAATTCCGCCACTCCTGCAAGGATCGGGCGGCATCAGGGCGCTGAACTGGCCCGTCCCTGGAAGGGCCGCCCTTCAAAAAGGGGCTGCAATGATACGCGATGACGCGGAGCAATGCAACAGGAGATTTGTAAGGAGCGGGGCCCGCCGCGGCGAGCCCCGGATCCCTCCATTACTCGGCTCCCTCTCCTTCCTCACCGACCGACTGCGTCTCCGCATCGTCGTCGGCCATCGCGATCGCCACGCCGGTGATCCGGTCTCCCTCGTTCAGGCGGATCAGCTTCACCCCCTGGGTGTTCCGTCCAAGAACGCGGATATCGGCCACATGCTGGCGGATCACCATCCCTCCCTCGGTCATCACCACGATATCGTCGCCGTCGACGACCTCGCGCATCGAGATCACCTTGCCGGTCTTCTCCGTGGTGTTCATGGAGATGACCCCCTTCCCTCCCCGCTTGGTCAGGCGGAAATCGGAGACAAGGCTCCGCTTGCCGTACCCGTTCTCGGCGACGACCAGCAGGTTGGAGTCGGTCCGCTTGACCGCCACCATGCCGATCACCCTGTCCCCCTCCTCCAGCGAGATCCCGCGCACCCCTGCGGCGCTCCGTCCCATGTCGCGGACGTCGTTCTCACGGAACCGGACGGCCATGCCGTTGTAGCTCCCGATGACGATGTCGTTGGTGCCGTCGGTCAGACGGGTCTCCACAAGGCTGTCGCCGTGGGTCAGGTTGATGGCGATGATGCCGTTCGATCTGATGTTGGCGAACTCCTTCAGCGGCGTCTTCTTGACGGTCCCCTGCTCGGTCACCATGATGATCGACTCCTCGGAGGTGAAATCCTTCACCGAGAGGATGGCCGTGATGTTCTCGTCCTTCTCCTTCGGGAGAAGGTTGGCGAGTGAACGACCCTTCGCCGCGCGCCCCGCCTCCGGGATCTCGTACACCTTCATCCGGAAGCAGCGCCCCCTGTCGGTGAAGAAGATCATATAGGTATGGGTGGAGCCGACGAAGACATGCTCGATGAAATCGTCCTCGCGGGTCTGCATCCCCGTCACCCCCTTCCCGCCGCGATGCTGGCGACGGTAGCCGGAGACCGGGAAGCGCTTGATGAAGCCGTTATGGGAGATGGTGACGACCACATCCTCCTCGGCAATCATATCCTCGATCGTGAAGTCGCGGTAGTCGTAGATGATCTCCGTCCGGCGCTCGTCGGCGTACTTCTGCTTCAACTCGGCGAGCTCCGTGCGGATGATCTCCATCTGAAGATCCCTGGAACCGAGGATCGCCCGCAGCCGCTCGATCAGCTTGATCGTCTCGCGATACTCATCCTGGATCTTCTGGCGCTCCAGACCGGTAAGGCGCTGCAGACGCATGTCGAGGATCGCCTTGGACTGGATCTCCGAGAGCCCGAACTTCCGCATCAGGTTCCCCTTCGCCGACTCGGCATCCTTCGACTTCTTGATCGTCTCGATCACTTCGTCGATGTTGTCGAGGGCGATGATATATCCCTCCAGGATATGAGCGCGGCGCTCGGCCGCGTCCAGATCGAACTGGGTGCGGCGGACGATCACCTCGTTCCTGTGCTTCAGGAACTGCTCCATGATCTCCTTCAGGTTCAGGATCCTGGGGCGTCCCTCCACCAGCGCCAGCATGATCACGCCGAACGTCTGCTGCATCTGCGTCTGCTTGTAGAGGTTGTTCAGGACAACCTCCGGCGTGGCGTCGCGCTTCAGTTCGATCACCACGCGGACACCGTCGCGATCCGATTCGTCGCGGATGTTGGAGATATCCTCAAGACGTTTATCACGGACCAGATCGGCGATCTTCTCGATGAGCGACGCCTTGTTGACCTGGAACGGAAGCTCCGTGACAACAAGCTGTTCCTTCCCCGACTTGAGAACCTC
This sequence comes from uncultured bacterium, assembly GCA_966250335.1. Classification (GTDB taxonomy): domain Bacteria; phylum Bacteroidota; class Ignavibacteria; order OLB7; family OLB7; genus OLB7. The sequence goes on from CBINGZ010000007.1 coordinate 101,882, forward strand.
CGTGGCCGCCTTGGCGCGCATCACCACGCGTCCGCGGCCGGTCTTGAAGGCATCGGCCACGCCGTCGTAGCCGTAGATGATGCCGCCGGTCGGGAAATCGGGAGCCTTGACGTACTTCATCAGCTCCTCGACGGTCAGATCGGACTTCCTGGAGAGCGCCATAAGGCCGTCGATCACCTCCCCGAGGTTGTGCGGGGGGATGTTCGTCGCCATGCCGACGGCGATGCCGGAGCTGCCGTTGACGAGCAGGTTCGGGAAGTTCGCCGGCAGCACCGTCGGCTGCTGGAGCGAATCGTCGAAGTTCGGCCCGAAATCGACGGTGTTCTTGTCGATGTCGCGGAGCATCTCCATGGCGACATGGGTCAGGCGGGCCTCGGTGTAGCGCATGGCCGCCGGCGGATCGCCGTCCATGCTGCCGAAGTTCCCCTGCCCGTCCACCAGCTCGTGCCGCATCGAAAATTCCTGGGCCATGCGGACGAGGGTGTCGTAGATTGCCGAATCGCCGTGAGGATGGTACTTACCCATCGTCTCACCGACGATACGCGCCGATTTCTTGTACGGCCGGTTCGGACTCAGACTGAGCTCCGACATCGAGTACAGGACGCGGCGATGAACCGGCTTCAGGCCGTCGCGCACATCCGGTAGCGCCCGCGACACGATCACCGACATCGAATAGTCGAGATACGACGACCGCATCTCATCTTCGAGGGTGATCGGCACGAGCCGTTCTGAGGTAGTTGCCATTATCTATCCTTAAGTTGTTGGCTGACGAACGTTGCCGGGAACCCGACACGCGTCGGACGAACCGATGCGGCGATCCCGGCGCTGCGGAGGGTGAAACGCCTCCCTTCCATCCCGATGCGAAGAGGCGCAGGAAGAGACGTTTCAGAGGCTCCGATAGGAGGTGTCGGCCTGTAACGAACGGTACGAAATGCCGGAAATTTCACGATTCTAGAGGGAAACCAGGCATCGTTGCGGGCGACAAGGTACGGAATTCCATGCTATGACCAATAGGTTAAATTGGGCGCTCCCTTCAGGGGTCGCCGCTCCCCTTCCATATCGTATTACGCCATGAATTCGACCCACATCATTCCCGACCCCGGAACCGCCGCGGGGTCCCCCGGACCCTCCCGTTTCCTTCTCCCGTTCATGATTATCCTCCTCTTCGCCACGGCGTTCTCCGCGCGTGCCGGCGAGATCCACGACGCGGTGATGCGGGGGGATCTGGAAGCGGTCAAGGCGCTCGTACAGAAGAACCCGCGGCTGCTGAACAGCAAGGATGAGCAGCGGGTGACTCCCCTGATGATCGCCGCCAGAGCCGGCCATCTGATGATCGTGGAGTATCTGATCACCGCCGGCGCCGACCTGGAGGAACAGGGGAGCAACGATCGGGTCACGGCGCTCCATGTGGCGGCGGCCGGGGGAAGCGTGGAGGTCGCCCGGCTGCTGCTGGATAAAGGCGCGAAACTCGATGCGCGTGACAGCAACGAAGGATTCGATGCGATGGCCTATGGAATCGTCTTCGGTCACCGAGGGATCGTGGAGCTGATGCTCGACCGCGGCGCCGACCCGAACGGCAGGACCGGCAAGCGGGGAGGGTCCCCCCTGATGGGAGCGATGGAGGCGGCGGCGCAGGATATCGCGATCCTCCTGCTGGAACGGGGCGCCAGAACCGACACGAAGGACCCCGACGGCGCCACCCCGATGCACTACGCCGCCCGCAAGGGTCTGACCCGCGTGGTCCAGGCGATGCTGGAACGGAAGGCCGACCCGAACGCCCCCGACGGCAACAACGCCACCCCCCTCTTCACCGCCGCCGAGAACGGTTCGGTGGGGGCGGCGAAGGCGATGCTGGAGTTCGGCGGGGATCCCCTGGTGGAGGCGACGACCGGGGATACTCCCCTCTTCTGGGCGATCCGGCGCAACAACCGCGATCTGGCCGGGGAGATGCTCGACCACATCACCAAGATCAACTGGGCGAACAGGGGGGGACTCACCGCGCTTCACGTGGCGGTCATGGCCCGGGACCCCCTCATGGTCGAGGAGCTGATCGACAGGGAGGCGAACGTCAACGTGAAGACGGCCGAAGGGCTGACCCCGCTGGCGCTCACCACCCAGTACGAACATGAAGAAGTGGTCGAGCTGCTGAAGGAGGCGGGGGCGAAGAAGTAGGGAGGCTACTCCTCGCCGCTTCCGGCCGCCTCGACGTTGACGGGCGCCGCGGGCTCGTTCTTCCAGAGGTCGAGCAGCTCCTTCTCGCGCTCCGGGGCCATGCCGGCACGCGGCGCCCGATCTGCCGGGAGTTTCCGCGCCCACGCCAGGGTATCGGCGACGATCGCGGAAAGAGGACGGAAGGTGAGGCCGTCACCGATCGCCCTGGAGCAGTCGGTCCTGGAGAACCCTTTCGTCGACTCGTCGTCGGCGATCCAGAGGGGAAGCTCCATCCACTGCCCCACGTTGTGACGCAGGAGGAACTCGTCGGGAACCCAGGTCAGGCCGGCCGGAACGTCGGAGGCCGCGACACATTCCTCCAGGATCGCCCGCATCGTCAAGGTGTAGTCGGGTCCGGTGGCGTTGTAGTCGCCGCTCTTCCCCTGCTCGACCATGCTGAGCGTCCATTCCGCCAGATCGCGCACATCGATGATCTGAACGGGAGCCTCCGGGTCGCCGGGAGCCAGGATCTCCCCGCCGCGCGCGGCCCGCAACGGCCAGTAGGTGAACCTGTCGCTCGGGTCGTCGGGTCCGACGATCAGTCCCGGCCTGATGTTCAATCCTCTTCCCCCCATGATCTCCTGCATCCCCTGCTCGCAGAGCGCTTTCAGGGGACCGTAGGTTTCGCCGGTGACCTCCTCGACCGTCTCATCCTCCAGCCTGCCGACCGGCGCGCTTTCGTCCATCCCCGGTTTGCTGTTGTCGGAGTAGACAGAGATGCTGGAGATGAAGGTGTAGTGCCCGACCGCATCCTTCAACGCCTCCGCCGAGGCGCGGACGACCCTGGGGATATAGCCGCAGGTGTCGATCACCGCGTCCCAGGTTCTTCCCTTCAACAGATCGAGATCAGTGGCCCGGTCGCCGTGGATCTTCTCCACCTCCGGAAAGAGCTCCGGGTTGTGCCTGCCGCGATTGAAGAGCGTCACCCGGTGGCCGCGCTCAAGCGCCGCGGGGACAAGATGCCGTCCCAGAAATATCGTTCCGCCAAGTATGAGAATGTTCATGAGGGATTGCGGGAAGAAGTGGAAGAGGAGATCGTTATGAGGTCGAGGAGGCCGGTCGTGCCGATACGACGGGAGCCTGTCGCCCCCCTACGCCCTCTTCGGTCCCAGGTTTCATTAAACTTTCGGAAGAGAGGATACTCCTTGAACCGATGCGGCGGAAATGCGACATTCCCCCGTCCGCAGAGTCTGATCAACTATCGACCGATTACTCAGGAGAAGAACGTATGATTCGTACGATGTACGCAGTTGCGGCGGTCATGATCGTCGGAGTCCTCCCGGCCCGGCTGGCGGCTCAGACCCACACCATGCCGCAGCAGGCAGGTCCGCAGATGATGGCGACGGCGGCGGCGGGAGATCGGGAAGGAGTCCGGAAGCTGGTGGCGGCAAACCCCGACGCGGTCCGTATGACCGACGCCGACGGCCGTACGCTGCTCCACCATGCGGCGGCCAACGGACGGATCGACGTCGTCACCTACCTCCTCTCCAGCAAGGCCCCGATCGACTCGCGCGACAGGAGCGGAGCTACCCCGCTCTATCTGGCGGCGCAGAACTCCCATACCGATGTGGTCCATCATCTGATCGCCCGCAACGCCAAGGTCGATCTCCCCACGGCCGACGGCCTGACGCCGCTCCACTGGGCCGCGCTCCGCGGATATACCAGGGTCGCCGCGCTGCTGCTCGACGCCGGGGCCGATGTGAACGCCCGTTCCAAAGTGCAGGGACTCACCCCGCTCCATGAGACATGGTCGGGGAACAACGCGGAGATCGCGAGGCTGCTGATCGACCACGGAGCCGATATGAACATCAAGGAACGGTGGTACGGCTTCACGCCGCTCCATTTCGCCGTCTCCACCGGCAAGGTGGAACTGGCGGACGCCCTTCTGGTCGGCGGCGCCGACAGATTGATTCCCGATATGTACGGCGCCTCGCCGGTCGTCATGGCCGAGCGTAGCGGGCTGACGAGCATGAAGCGGATATTCGAGCCGATCCAGTATTAGGGAAACGCGCACGATCGACCGCCGGGAATCGTCGACCGCAGTGCCGGCCGCGTTTCCGGCGGCGTCCGTTTCCGATCGTCCCGCGCTCCCTCCGAATCAACACATCGCATCACGTTGAGATATCCCAGTTCACTCCGATTCGGGAGAAGATCCCTCTCTCCTCTTCTCTTCCTCCTTCTGCTCGGCATGATCACGGCAGGGAGGGCGGCCGCGCAGTCGATCTTCCCCGCGATCGAGCGGGGAGACCGGGGGGCGCTCCGCAGACTGATCGAGGGAAACCCGGCGACCCTGAAGGATACGACCTTCGGCGGCAACACGCCGCTCCACTACGCGCTCGCCCGTCCGGAGCAGACGGAGATCATCCGCCTGCTTCTGGAGCTGGGGGCCGACCCGAACGCCCGGAACGCCTCCGGAGCCCCTCCTCTCCACTTCCTGCTCGACGTCGGAGCGCGCAACCGCCCCGATTCCACGGTGATCGAAGCGGCTCGTATTCTGATAGAGGAAGGAGCCGAGGCGGATGGAGAGGATGCCGCCGGAATCCCTCCGATGATCCGGGCGCTCCCCCGGCGATCGATCCCGATCATCGCCGCGCTGATCGAGGCCGGCGCCAACATCAACGTGACGGCGAGCGGCTGGACGGCGGTGGATGTGGCGATAGGACGGAACGACACGACCCTGGCCCGCTACCTGGAGAGCAGGGGTGGAGTACAGACAGGTCGGAGTGAGATATTCAGCGCGGTTCTCAGGGCCGACACCGCCCTCCTGGCGGCGATGCTGAAGGAGGATCCCTCGCTGACCCGGTCGACCACCATCGAGGGGGCGTCGCTGCTGCATGTGGCGGCGACCGTTCGCGATACATCGGTAGCGGGGCTGATCCTGCGGAGAGGAGCGACGACGAGCGCCCGCGACGGCAAACGAAGAACCCCGCTCCACTGGGCGGCCGTCGCCGGCAACACGGCGGCCGTCGAACTGCTCCTCGCCCGCAAGGCCGACATCGAGGCCCGCGACGTCACCGGTCTGACCCCTCTTGCGATGAACCATGAGGGGGAGGATCGCGGCAACAGCGGCCAGCTCGACGCGGCCCGCGCGCTGATACGGCTCGGCGCCGACCTGGACGCGATCGACTTCCACAACAGCGTTCCCCTCCACCATGCCGCGGCGGCAGGAGAGCTCGCCAAGGTGAAGCTGCTGCTGGAGAGCGGCGCCAGTCCGCGTCTGAAGAACAGCGACAGTCTGGCGCCCCTTCACTTTGCGGTCTCCCTCCCCGCTTCTCTGAACGCGAACCAGCTCGCCGTCGTCAAGGCGCTGATCGACAAGGGGGGGGATGTGAACGTGGTGAATCTTTCCAGAATCACTCCCCTCCATTCCCTTCTCCTGCGGAGCGGAACCGACGAGGAGAACGAGGTCCTGACGGTCGCGAAGCTCCTGGTCGGCGCCCGCGCGGATCTGAACATCCAGGATGTGGATGGACGGACGCCGATCTCGCTGGCCCGCGCAAAACGATATACCAGGGTCGTCGACCTTCTCCGCCGGGGCGGCGCGCGCGAGTAGACGATGCCCCCCGTTCCCGTGTGACGACACGAAATCTTCCCCTTTTCCCGCCCCGAAAAATCTCGTGGAGCGCCTGTAACTTTCCCTCCGCTCCTGTTTCATATCGCCGTCCCGACGCGTTCCACCAGCCGGACGCCGGCAACAGGATCGACCCCACACGGGGTCCCTCAATACTCTTGGAGGTCAAGATGACAGAAATGTGCTCTCGATTACGCAGCGTGTGGCGGTCGTTCATTGTGATGCTCGGCATGACGGCCGTCGGACTGATCGCTCTCGGCGCAATGACGCCGGCAGTGGCGGGGGGCGACGTCCCCACCATGCCGCTGAAGTTTCATGCGGAGCTGGCGATCCAGAAGACCAACCCGCCGACCTATTCCATCTTCCTCGAGTGGCTTGCTCCCGCAGAGGGGGGCCCCGTGATGAAGTACAGGATCTACCAGTCGATCGTCACCGCCAACGGCGCCGTGACGTTCGAGGCGATCGGCAAGACGACCGAGACCCGCTTCTCGATCGAGAACGTGAAGGGGGGAGTCTACGCCTATTATGTGACCGCTCTCAACGAAGCGGGTGAAGGGGCTCCGACCCAGCATGAATATGTCAGGGTTCCGGGATCGGACGACCCGGTCAAGCCGGTGATCAAGTTCGTCACCTATCCCAACGGGACGGCCGTGATCGGCGCGACCTATGAGTACGACGCCGAGGCCGTGACCGAAAACGGCCAGGCCGTGATGTACGAGATCACCGATTCCCCCCTCGCATCCCCGATCCCCGGGGCCGAGGGAATGACCGTCGACCCGGTCACCGGCGTCGTGACGTGGACCCCGGCGGGAACCGGCGTCTTTTCTGCCGCGATCCGCGCCTACCTGAAGGATGACCCGGCGATCGGCGAGACCCAGCTCTGGACGATCAATGTGGAGACAGCACCGTGCGCCCTCCTCTACGGTACGGTCATGGACTCGGACGGCGCCGAAGTCGTCGAGGGACAGGTGATGGCGATGCAGGTCGACACCGAGCCGGGGAAGGACCCGAACGGCAAGGGGCGTCCCTACTACGGCAGGGTCAAGGGTGGGAAGTTCGAGATGAACGTCCCGGAAGGGAAGTACGCCGTCCGCATCGACGCCGCGGCCGTGATCGGCGAGTGGTACGAGGACACCCAGGAGCTGGCGACCGCCAGGCGGATCGACGCCGCCTGCGGCGACAAGATCGAACTCAACTTTACCCTTGAGGCGCTCCCGAAGCCGAAGCAGTTCGCCATCACCGGCGTCGTCACCGACAAGGCGACCGGCAAGGGACTGAAGGCGGGGATCGAGTTCTACTCCCCGGTACGGAACGTTCCGGTGGGACCGAACGGCGGGATCGTCAAGGAAGCGTTCTACGTGAAGACCGATGAGGAGGGCCGTTACAAGATCGAGCTGACCGAGGGGATGGAATATATCGCACGCGCAATGGCCGCCGACCCCAGCTACATGCCGCAGTACTTCGATCACGTCGCCAGCGAGATCGAGGCGACGCCGATCGGGATGAACCATGCCTCGGGCTCGGTCGACTTCGCTCTGGAGGGACGCCCGGTCTACCAGAACAGCCTCACCGGTTCGGTGATCGACTCGGCCGGCAACCCGGTCCAGGCGAAGGTCCTTGCGATGCGCATGGTCACCACCAAGCCGAACACCCTGCCGGAGAAGAACTTCGTGGCAGGCGCCGCAACCGACTCGCTGGGCAACTACTCGATCACGAATCTGGAGCCGGGAGAGTACGTCCTCCATGCGGTTCCGCTCGAGAAGAACTTCGTCCCCGGCTACTACCGCGCGGGCGATATGGCCTCCCTCTCCTGGGAGGAGGCGACGATCGTCTCGGTCAGCGATGTGACGGTGGCGCTCCAGTACGACATCAGGCTTCGCGCCCGCACCGGCGCGAAGGGGAACTCCAAGCTGAACGGGGTCGTCAACTTCAAGCCCGGCTCGACCCGGAAGAACGGTTCGGTCTCGCAGGGAATGGACATCCTCGCCGGTGTCTTCGTCTACGCGCTCGACTCCCGTAACCAGGTCGGCGACTACACCTACAGCGACGGCAACGGCTACTTCGAGATGAGCGAGCTGGCCGAGGGTCAGTACACGGTGGTGGCCGACAAGATCGGATTCGAGAAGCTGGCCGTGACCCTCTCGTTCGACAACGATGAATATCAGAATGTGGAGAAGGATCTGACGCTGAACGCCCCCTCCGGCGCCAGCGGCGTTGAGGATACGCCCGGTGTCGTCGCGGGCGCCGCGATCTACCCGAACCCCGCATCCTCGACCGTCACGCTCCGCTATGACGGGGGGACCGGACCGGTCGTCGTCACCGTCGTCGACATCACGGGTCGCGTCCTCTCCTCCGAGACGGTCGCCCGCCTCGTCGACCACAGGCTGGACGTCTCGGGACTCGGGGAGGGATCGTACTTCGCACGGATTCGCTCCGCCGCCGGCATCGTCACGCTGCCGTTCACGGTGGTCCGCTAGAGACCGCAACAACGATGGATAGGAAAGGGGAGCCTCGTCAGGCTCCCCTTTTCATTTCCCCCCACCCCCTCTCCTGCCCGCTGAAACGGCCCTCCCTCCGTATTGGTTGTATCGACGGATTCCCCCATATTGCGCCCATGTCGACAACGGCAGTCTGCTGGGGGTGCCCCGCGTTACGGGGCTGAGATGATACCCTTTGAACCTGATACGGTTAGCACCGGCGCAGGGAAGCGGCCAGGATGAACGCATCGTCCCATCCCCTCTCTCCCTTCCCCGCCACGACTCCGACATTCGATTCCCTTCACGATACATTTCACGGACGCAGCCATGCATACGGACACGACCAGCGGAAGCCCCGCAACGAACGGGCACACGGTTCCCCGGTATCCCCGCTCCACCAAGATCTATGTGGAGGGGAGCCGTCCCGACATCCGCGTGCCGATGCGCAGGATATCGCTCAGCGATACGCCTGCGATGTTCGGTTCGCAGCCGAACGATCCGGTCACGGTCTACGATACTTCCGGACCGTACACCGACCCGAACGTCGCGATCGATCTGCGCAGGGGGCTGCCGGAGGTCAGGACGGGGTGGATAGAGGAACGGAACGACACCGAACTGCTGGAGGATCTCAGCTCCGACTACGGCAGGCGTCGCGCGGCCGACCCCGCCACGGCCGAGCTGCGGTTCGAGCATATCCGCAGACCGCGCCGGGCGCTTCCGGGCCGCAACGTCACGCAGATGAGCTACGCGCGCCGGGGGATCGTCACGCCGGAGATGGAATATATCGCTATTCGAGAGAGCCTGAAGCTTGAGGAGATCCGGGACAGGGGGCTGCTGACGCAGCATCCGGGGGAATCGTTCGGGGCGTCGATCCCGAAGATCATCACGCCGGAGTTCGTGCGTCAGGAGGTGGCGCGGGGCCGGGCGATCATCCCCGCGAACATCAACCACCCGGAGCTGGAGCCGATGATCATCGGCCGCAACTTTCTGGTGAAGATCAACTGCAACCTCGGCAACTCCGCCGTGACCAGTTCGATCGAGGAGGAGGTGGAGAAGATGACGTGGGGAATCCGCTGGGGCGGAGATACGGTGATGGATCTCTCCACGGGGAAGAACATCCACGAGACGCGCGAATGGATCATCAGAAACTCGCCGGTGCCGATCGGCACGGTTCCGATCTATCAGGCGCTGGAGAAGGTCGGCGGGAAGGCGGAGGAGCTGACGTGGGAGATCTTCCGCGACACCCTCATCGAACAGGCCGAACAGGGGGTCGACTACTTCACGATCCATGCGGGGGTGCGGCTGGCGTACGTTCCCCTCACCGCCCGGCGGGTCACCGGCATCGTCTCGCGCGGCGGGTCGATCATGGCGAAGTGGTGCCTGGCGCATCACACCGAGAGCTTTCTCTACACGCGGTTCGAGGAGATCTGCGAGATCATGAAGGCGTACGACGTCTCCTTCTCTCTCGGCGACGGACTCCGCCCCGGCTCGATCGCCGACGCCAACGACGAGGCGCAGTTCGGCGAGCTTCAGACCCTGGGCGAGCTGACGGAGATCGCATGGCGACACGACTGCCAGGTGATGATCGAGGGCCCCGGCCACGTGCCGATGCACATGATCAAGGAGAACATGGAGAAGCAGCTCGAGATCTGTCACGAGGCTCCCTTCTACACGCTCGGCCCGCTCACCACGGATATCGCACCGGGATACGATCATATCACCAGCGCGATCGGCGCGGCGATGATCGGCTGGTTCGGCACCGCCATGCTCTGCTACGTCACCCCGAAGGAGCACCTGGGGCTCCCCGACAAGAACGACGTGCGGGAAGGGATCATCGCCTACAAGATCGCCGCCCACGCCGCCGATCTTGCCAAGGGACACCCGGGGGCGCAGGTGCGCGATAACGCTCTCAGCAAGGCGCGGTTCGAGTTCCGCTGGGAGGATCAGTTCGACCTGGGCCTTGATCCGGAGCGCGCGCGGGAATATCACGATGAGACACTTCCGAAGGAGAGCTCCAAGGTGGCCCACTTCTGCTCGATGTGCGGCCCGCATTTCTGCTCCATGAAGATCACCCAGGATGTCCGTGAGTACGCGGCCGAGCATGGTATCATCGAGCTGGACACCGCGCTCAGAACCGGCATGGAGGAGAAGGCGCGGGAGTTCGCGGAGATGGGGGGCGAAATCTACGTGACTGAAGCATCGTAATACGCAGCTCATCGAACCGGAAGCCGTTCAGCGGCCGGCGACAACCAAAAAGGCGACCACGATTCGTGGCCGCCTTTTTCGTTCTATCGTTCCGGGAGGGAATATCCCCTTACGGCATGATCACCAGTCGTGTTCCTGAGGTGCTGCCCGATTCCGATATTCCCCGCAGCATGTAGACTCCGGCGGGAAGGCCGCGCAGGTCGATATCGAAGCCGTCGGGACCGATCGTCGCCGGCGGGTCGAAGCGCCGGACCTCGGCCCCGGTCATATCGCACAGAGAGATCGCGATCATCGACCCGGCTTCGTCACGGAGCGTGACGATCGCTCTCTGCCGTGCGGGATTGGGGCGCACGATCGGTCCGGCGGCGGGCTCCGCGGGGTTCTCCACCCCCGTGCTCTGCGAGACGGTGAACTCCCACTCCTCCGCGTCGATCGTGGTGGTCCCCCGCAGCAGGGTCATGACGATCCGGAACTTCCCCGGAAGACTCGACCTGAACGCCGGCAGCTTCATCTCGAGCGTCGCATCGGGTCCTATCACCTCCTGATATTCTTCACGTCCGTAGACCGGCCCTCCCACCGAGTTCGAGATGCTCGCCCGCAGGGTGACCCCCCTGCCGCTCAACGTGCTGTCGTCGTTGACGACGAACGCCGACACGGGAATCAGGGCGTCAAGATTGTAGACCCCATCCTTGACCGGAGATCGCGCCCCCGTCTCCGGCTCCACGATATGGAATCTGGTACTCGATCGCGTCGCGGTATCGATCGCCACGTTGAAGCTCCACGACACCGAATCGATCACCTGCTCCCGGAAGATCGCCTGATAGAGCACACGGTAGCGCCCGGTATCGGGCGGATTGAATATCGTATTCCCCAGAAGCCTGGAGTCTCCCGGAATCGGGATATTGATGTTGCTCTCATTTGTAAAGACAGGCTCCCCCTTCGCGTCGAAGATCCGTCCCCTCACGATAAACGTCGTCGTCGGCTTCGTCCCCGCGTTCCTGACCGAGAAACGGGGACGAATCGAACTGCTCTCGAGATAGGTGCTGTCCGCGGTGGGGGCGACGCCGGGGGTCGTGGGACCGCCGAGCCTGACCGTCGGTATATCCTGCGGGTCGGGAAGGATCGAGAAGCACCAGTCGGCGGTGTCGAGCTGTGTGATCCCGTCTCTCAGACCGAGGGAGAGACAGTAGGTCCCCTCCACCTGGGTGTAAGCATCGAAGTACCTGGTCTCCACGTAGCCGGAATCGTTCGGGCCGATCGTGGGGGTGGAGATGGTGGCGCCGAAGATCGACGCGCTTCCCCTGCGGATCACGATCCCCATCATCGCTCCGACCGACGTTACATCGGATCGGTTCACGACCATCATGCGGATCGGGATGACCGGGCTGTGATGATAGGAGCTGTCGCGGCGGGGATGCGTCCCCGGCCCTCCGGGGTTCGAGAAACGGAGATCGGGGAGCTTCCCCCCGACGGCGACGATCGTCCAGACAATCGAATCGCGATATGTCGCCTCGGCGTCCCAGACGCCGAAGACGAGTCGGTAGGTTCCCGGCTGCGTCGGGATGAATCCTCCGTAGTCGAGAATTCCCTTGTCCCATCCGCCGCTCAGCATGATCGTATCCGCCAGCACCTGCGCTCCGAAGGGATCATAGATCCGGCAGTCGAAGCTGAACCCGACGATGTAATCCGCGGTATCCTTCGTGAACGTCATGTTCACCGGGACGACACGATCGACCGGATATCTGGCGCCGTTCAGCGGCGATACCATCGGGTCCGCGTTGGTGCTGAACTCGATACGTTTCGCCGAGGAGACCGAGGCCCCATCCTGCGCGAACGCCGCGCAGGGCCCCAGTAAAAGGGATAGCAGGAAGATGTAGGAGGTAAGTATCTTCATATCGCCTTGAACGGTTAATGAACTTGCTGTTGAGCGTTGGGACGTTACAAATCACGTGCCATCGATGCAACCCGCCGCCGATCATTCCATCCCTGCTATATGAAAGGGGGTGTCAGGCGGCATCCCTGTCGTTCGTCTTCTCTCCGTACGCCGTGAGCGCGCCCGGCGGTTCCGTTCGTGGAGACTGCGCGCCCCCCATTCGATTCATCAGGAGCGAACATGCGACATCTCCTTCACACTCTGGCCTCCCTCCTCCCCACCGCGTTTCTCGCCGTCGGCTGTCAGCCCGTGGCCGACCCGCCCGCCCCGGTAAAAGCCCGGGACGTCGCATGGATGCGGTCGACGACCGACTCGATTCCGCGCGCCGTCCCCAGGCTGGCGGTCACCCCGGCCGGGACCGTGTTTGCCGCGACCAGTGAGGGAGTCTACGCCACGACGGACCGGGGCGTCACCTGGACCCGGATGAAGGAGGGACACACGACCGATCTCGCGGTCGGCGGCAACGGGGAGATCTTCGCCACGCAGAACGGGGTTCTCTTCAGGTCGTTGAACAACGGGGGGATCTGGACCCCGCAACTGACCGAACAGATGCTCTACGGAACCCCTCTCATCGCCGATCCGAGCGGAGAGATCTATGTGGGAGGAAACGGCAGGCTCTACCATTCGGCGGCGAACGCGTCGGGCTGGAGTTCCATCGACACGATCCCGACGGGATACGGGCTGTTCCGGGAGGTTCTCATCCATACCCCTTCGGTGCGGCTCATCGGCACGAACGGATACGGGATCGTCCGCTCGAGCGACGGCGGGAAAACCTGGACGAAGGTGGATAACAAGAAGATCACGACGGTGATGTCGATGGTGAGCGGCCTTGCGGGTGAAATCTATGTCGCATCGCTCGAATCCTCCGAGAACAGCTATATACAGACCACGCTCTTCCACCGCTCCACCGACAACGGCGTCACCTGGTCACGGCTCGGCGAAGGGCTGAAAGCAAACGCCCTCATCAACGAGCTGATGATCAACAAGCACGGCCACCTCTATGCCGGGACGTACGAGGGGGTCTTCCGTTCCACCGACAACGGCATCACCTGGACGCCGTTCACAACCGGTATGACCGGCCGCAGCGCCTACACCCTCACAACCGACCACGACGGCTATATCTACGTCGGAAGCGATTCGGGAGTATATCGGAGTATAGAACCTTCATACTGACACGGCCGTTGCCTGGACGCGGCCGTTTCCTTACACGGCCGTTTCCTTCTTCCAGCCCCTGTAGGGGCGAACCATATGTAGCCCCGACGTTTCCCGTTATTTCTTCAGCGCCGTTGGCGCGCACCGGTCTTCTTCCCGCAGCAGGGAAGAAACGGATGAACGCGGCCGACCCGCCGGAAACGCCTTCGCAGGCCGATGAAGCGCAACAGGTGATGCGTACAATTCATCCCCCCCACCTTTTGATTATTCAAACGACACCGACAATTTGCCGCTGTTCCAGGCCGATACGGGACGGCGGGGGCCGCCTGTCGATCAACGATATTTTTCTTTCTGATGAACTCCGCACAACCGAAGCGGAAGATGCGCGGACGATCCGGCCACGACTCCCGGAACCGGATCGCCGAGATCGGCGCGCTGCTGCGAACCGACCCGCACGCAGCGGCCGAGCTTGCCGCACGGCTCTGCGCCCGCCCGGAGAGGGGCGCGGACGATGACCCGGCCGACTATGCAAGGCTTCTCTACCTCTGGGGACAGGCGCTCTACCAGCTCGGCGACTACGACGAAGCCACATCGCGATACGAGATGGCCTTCCGCGCGCTGGTCGATCATGCCCGGGCGTACGAACGGCTCGCCGCCCAGATCCTGGGGGGACTCGGGCTGGCGCGCTACCGGCTCGGCGATCTGGCCGGCGCTCTGGGGTTCCTCCGGAGCGGACTCGACTACGCCGCGCCGGGCGAGGATGAGTGGATCAGACTGATGGGGAACAGCGCGCTGGTCTATCGCGAGATCGGCTCCTACGAACAGGCGCTCGCCGTGCTTCTGGAGATGCTCACCATCTGCGGCGATAACGCCGAGGCTCCCCTCTACAGCATCTTCGACAGCATCGCCACCGTCTACGCGGTCCTCGGCGACTACGACAACTGCTTCGACTACCAGCAGCGCGCGCTCCGGACCGCACGCGAACGCTCCAACCGCGCCGGAGAGGCGATGGCGCTCGGGAATCTGGGAGCATCGCACAACGATGTGGGGAGATACGACGAAGCCCTCTCCTACCTCCAGGAAGCTCTCCGCCTGAACCGCGAACTGGAGGATGTGGAAGGGGAAGCGCGAGCCCTGCACAACATCGGAGTGAGCTATGATCGGCTTGGGAAATTCAGCCTCGCCCTACGATATTTCAGGACCTCGATAGGAACCTTGAAGAACCGTGCGCGGACCGACAGTCTCCCCAACTCCCTGGCGAGCATGGGAAGCATCCTCCGTAAGCAGGGGAAACCGGCGGAGGCCGCCCGGATGCTGACCCGCGCCCTGAAGATCGCCGACGAGAACCTGGACCTGGAGCTCCAGTGCCGGATCCATGAGGAGCTTGCGGACGCCCACGAGGCAACAGGATCGCTCCACGATGCGCTCACCCACCACCGCCGGTTCACCGAGCTGCGCGAGATCGCCAACAACGACAGAACACGACGCGCCGTCGCCGAACTGCAGATCCGGTTCGACGTGGAACGGGCCGGGAACGAACGGGAGATCTACAGACTGAAAAGCGAACGGCTGGAACAGGATCTCCTGCTGAAGAACGCCGAGCTCACCACCATGGCGCTCCGCCTGATGGAGCGGGGAGAAGCGCTGGCATCGATGAAGGATGAGATCTCGGAGGCGCTCACGAAACCGCCCGCCGCCGTCGGCACCGTCCTGAAGACCGTGCTCCGCAGGGTCGACGCCGACGGAGACCCCGGAGAGGACAGCGATTCCTTCCTCCGCCAGTTCATGCAGGTCCACCCCACCTACCTGAAGACCCTCTCCGAAGCGTACCCGAAGCTCTCCCCCTCCGAACTGAAGATCTGCGCCCTGCTGAAGGTGAACCTGAGCAGCAAGGAGATAGCCCGGCTGCTGCATGTATCGATTCGCGATATCGAAAACCACCGCTACCGTCTCCGCAGGAAACTGGGGCTGGAGAGGTCGGTCAATCTCACCTCCTTCCTCGCCGGCATCTGATCCTCTTCACGGGGTAGGCGCCATGTAGTAGTATTAGAGTAGCGACCCCGGTCGAGGGGGTTCGTATGTTGACCCCGATCCCGATCATGGAGATCACGGACTCTACCAACCAAGGCTTCACCGAATCGCGACTCATGTCCGCCCATCAGAGAACGATCGCGCCGACACTGGCGCTCCTGCTGTTTGCCGCATCGTCGGCCGCGGCGCAGACCATCCACGAGGCAGTCGACCGCGACGACACGGCGCTTGCCGCGAGACTGCTGAAGAAGGATCGCAGGTTGATACATGCGACCGGTGAGATGGAGTACACGCCACTGCATCGCGCAGTGATAAGATCCTCGGAAGGGATGGTGCGCCTCCTGCTCCGCTACGCGCCGGACGTCAACGCGCGCGACTTCGTCGGCCTTTCGCCCCTCCATTACGCCTCCACGACCGGGGTCGCCGAGCTTTTGATCGAGGCGAACGCGATCGTCGACGATCAGGACGACGTCTCCGCGACCCCGCTGCACGATGCGGCCAGACGTGGGGTGATCGATGTGGTCCGGCTCCTGCTGGAGCACGGCGCCGATCCGAACGAACGGGACGCCGACGGCATGACTCCGCTGATGTATGCGGTCCAGAGCATCGACCCGGCCCTCATCCCCCTTCTGCTCGACGGCGGCGCCCTGATCGATCTTCAGGATACCTACGGCCGCACCGCGCTCTATATCGCCGCGGAAGCAGGGAGGCCCGGCATGGTGGTGACACTGCTCGAGCATGAAGCCGACAGAACATTGATGGATCGCAACGGCCTCACCCCCTACGATCGCGCGGTCGAAGGGGGGTTTATCGAGATACAGGATATATTGGGAGACGATACGTCGATCCCCGTGGAGCAGCCCGACTACCCGAACGTCGAGGAGGAGGAACGTCCCGTCACGCCGCTGATGCGGGCGCTCGACGACGGCGGGATCGAGGTCGCGCGCTCGATCATCGAGAGCGGAACCGAGGATCTTGCGACCGACGGCCCCGACATCCTGGCCCGTGCCGTTCCATATCGTGACCTGATCGATCTTCTTCTCGACAACGGCGCCGCCGTCGATTTCCCCGGTGACGGGATCGGGGCCACGGCGCTCCACCGCGCCGCCTCTCTTGGGGAGGCCGATCTTGTCGAACATCTTCTTGAACGGGGAGCGAGGATCGACGCCCACACGACGACGTGGGACGACGGCGACACACCGCTCCATCTTGCCGCGAAGAACGGAGGGGACGCCGCGGTCGAGGTTCTGCTGAAGCACGGGGCCGATCCGAACGCCCTTTCCCTCCGCGCCTCGGTCTCCCCACTTCATTACGCCGCGGAGAACGGAAACGAGCGGGTGGTGGAACTCCTGATCGACTACGGCGCGAACGTCAACGACACGAGCATCGTCGGCGGCTGTACCCCTCTGCATTATGCGGCGCGCGAGGGGCACGCGGAGGCGGCACGGCTGCTGCTGGAGCACGGGGCGTGGATCAACGCACAGGATTTCCGATCCCAGACCCCGCTCCACTGGGCCAGCTACGGCAGGCAGCTCGACCTGCTGAAGCTTCTTGTGGAATGGGGCGCCGACACCGGCCTCCTCGACTGGGGAGGACGCACCGCATGCGGCTACGCGGCCGACTGGCCTGAAGGGATGGAGTTCCTGAAGAGCCGCACCCACAGATAGCGGGAGCCCCGATCTCCTCACGATCGACATGTTCGAACATGCAAAAAGGGGTCCGGAGAAATCTCCGGACCCCTTTTCATGCTTCACGCGGTCGTTCTCCGCCTGCCGCCTAGTTCGTCGACACCAGCCGCCAGTAGCCCGACACCTCCTCTCCTGCGGGGCTGGTTCCGGCCGGCCGAAGCCGGGAGGGGCTGAGTCGTTCCAAATATAAACGACCACGTTCATATGGAGCCTGAATCCGGACGGATTGCACGACTCTTGCGGCATGTCGACCCGCCCCTCCGCCATGCCGCGGAAACCGTCGGGAAACAAGGCTGCCGGGGAGCAACTCCCGGAGATCTCACCTGGTAACATGCCGCCGCTCCTGCGGCTTCATCGCCCCGAACTCCTTCCGCCGCTCCAGCCGAAGCCTGCGCCAGTCGTCGAACTCCTTCGAGGCGACGAATCTGTCGCGGATCTGCGGCGCGAGAGAATCGTTCACCGCCTTCTCCATCTCCTCCAGTTCCACCCCGAATCGTATCGCGATACTGTTCAACGAGGTGGTCGCCTCCTTGAACTCTCCGTAGAAGGTGTTGATGCGGAAGAGCTCCCAGTACGGCGCCCGCATGAACGGCTCCCCCTTGATCGCCCGCTTCATCCACTCCTTCCCCATCGCCGAGTCTCCGCTCCTTACCGCGATCACGCCGCGCAGATATTTCAGGTAGGGATCGCCGTCGACCAGCGAATCGAGACGTTCGACGGAAGAGAGCGCGGCGGGATAACTTCGCAACGCGAAATGTTTCTCGATCGCCGCCAGATGCGTGCCGGGTTCGTCGGGATAGATCCTCATCCAGCGGTCGAGAGCGTCGATCAGATCGGGGCCGCCGATCTTCCGCGCCGCAGTACGATATATCATGAGCGCGCCGCGCGTTTCGGCCGGTTCCGCGGGGAGCCCCTTGTAGAGAGCGACGACCTCCGCGTGCCTCCCCTCGGCGGTGAGCCGACGCGCCTCCTCATGGAACCTGCGAACCTCGGGAGAAGTGATGTCGTCCGCCTCCCCCGCTCCCTCCTTGAAGTAGGAGCCGCCGCCGTTCAGAATGATCGTATCGCGCAGACGCCGGCTCCACGGCAGGCCGATGGAGTAGTCGTGGATATCCACAAGGGCCGCGAGATATCTCCCGTGCATGAGACGACTTTCGAATATGAGATCGTGATACGAGAGAACTCCCTCCGCCGACAGCTCCCGCGCAAGGATGCGCGACTCCCCCCGGGGCATGTAGAACTGCAGAACCGTATAGCTCCCTCCCCCTTTCGTCGCCTCCAGAAGGGGAGCGGCCACCACGCGCCAGCCGTGATAGAGACGGGTGAGGTCCGTGGCGTGGGCCGCGGTCATCTCCTGCCCCGCCGCGCTCCGCTGGATCATGCGCGGCATGTCGATCGAACCGGGCGCGTCGAACTCCCTGATCTCACCGGCGGAGACGGCATCGGCAAGATTGTTCGCGATGGAGACGCAGAGTCCGGGGGAGGGAGGGAACTTCGTTCCGGCATCGGCCTTCTTTTTCCGGGCGAGCCCGCAGGCGCCGGTGAAGAGAACGAGGAGAGCAGCAAGAACGAATCGAAGGGAAAAGGGGAAGTTCATTGTCGTGAAAAAGAAAAGGAGTGAAATCTGCCGACGGCATCGATATTCGATGAGCGTATATTCCGCGATGAAACCACAATCGTCAGGCGTCCTCAAGCCGCCGCCGCTTCTGCCGGGTGAGACGATCGGGGTGCTTGCCCCATCGATGCCGGCCCATATTCATTTCCGCGAAAAATATCTTCACGGCCTTGCACGGCTGCGATCGCTCGGCTACAATGTGATCGAGGGTTCGCTGACGGCGGAGGGAATGCATCAGGGATATCGCACCGCCCCTCCCGACGAACGGGCCGCCGAGTTCATGGAGCTCGTGCTGAACCGGGAGGTCCGCTGCATCATGTCGGCGATCGGCGGGATGAACTCCTCCAGCCTGATCCCCTATCTCGATTTCGGGGCGATCCGGGAGAACCCGAAGATCGTATGCGGATATAGCGACATCACCTCGCTCCATCTCTCGATCCTTGCGTACTCCGGGCTTTCGACCTTCTACGGTCCGGCCGTCATGCCCTCCTTCGGCGAGTGGCCGGAAGAGCTCCCGGAGACCCGCGAGTGGTTTCTCGACGCGGTGGAGAGGCACCGGAGCGGCGCGCGAACCGTGCGCCCCCCGTCACGCTGGAGCAACCACTGGCGCGACGCACGAACCGATGCATGGAAGGTCGAACCGCGAGCTTTCGAGGTCAACGAGGGATGGCGCGTGCTGCGGCAGGGAAGAGTCACGGCCCCGATCATCGCCGCGAACCTCAACACGCTTGCAGCGGCCGCCGGCACCGGCTACTTCCCCGATCTCTCCGGCATGATCCTGCTGATCGAGGATTCGGCCGCCCCGATGTCGCTGGAGGAACGATCGCTCCGCCATCTCGATCTGGTGGGGGTCTTCGACAGGATCGTCGGACTGATCGTCGGCAAGCCGGAGTTCTTCCGCGACGAGGGAGCCCCGTTCGGGCTGGACGATCTGATCCTGGAGATCATCGGCGAACGGAATTTTCCTATCGCAACGGGATTCGATTGCAGCCACACGAACCCGATGATGACGATCGCCCAGATGACCCCCACCACGCTCGACTGCGGCGCCGGATTCGATGTGACGGTCACCTTCGAGGAACCGATGATCGATACCGGCGCGAACACCGATTAATCCCAAAACGATATTATAGAGATACCGGAGGAACCGCGCCCCGTTCGGAGCGGCTCCTCCGGAACTTCACGAAGCGAACGGAATCCTACATCGGCTTTGCCGAGTCAGCGGGGGCTCCCGCCGGTGTCTGCGGAGCGCCTGCCGGGGGCTCGTAGTCGGGAGCCTTGTTCTTGATGGGAGGAATCGAGCGGAGGTAGGCGTACATCGCTTTCAGATCTTCATCGGTCGCCCTGGCGAGATTCTGCCACGGCATCGGCGGCATGATCGGCCGCGACGCCCCCCAGTGTTTTCCCGAGCGAAGGGCGTTGATGAAGATATCCTCGGTCCATGTGCCGAGACCGGTCACGGAGTCGGGGGTCAGATTGATCGCGTAACTGACGCCCCACGGTCCCGCATACGCGGTCGCGGTGGCGGCGCCGACCATCATCCACGGCATGTCGACCTTCGGCGCGGGGGGCATCTTCAACCCTTCCGGATGTCCCGCGAGCATCATCGACATATCGGGTTCCGGCATTCCGTTCGGCCCCATCTTCAACGGCGTGTGGCAGTCGCCGCATCCCCCCACCGTGACGAGATATTTGCCGCGCTCCACCGGCTCGACCGTGGCCGCTTCGCTCTTCGGCGCGGACGCCGTAGTGTCGGCCGCGGGCGCTTCCTCCCTCTCGCCGCATCCCGTGACGCCCGGCCCCGCGAGGGTCGCAAGCCCGATCACCAGCATTCCTCCCCGAACCATGTTCCCCCACCGGTCGGGAAACATTGAACAACGCTTCATGTTGATCTCCATTATTTTAGAATCGTGTAGCGATACTCCGGCGGGATCGATGCGTACGCCGGAGTCGCGGAAAAATTCCCCGGGTGTGAACGGACAAAGGGACCGGGCTGTTCCCCGGTCCCTCTCCGATCGCGAAAACATACAGCGGCAGCCGGTCACACGCAACAATATGTGACAACCAAATACCGGCCTTCATCATCAGCCGCCGACGCGATTCCTCTCTCAATCCTCCGATTTTCCGTCGCTCGACATCAGGACGATCTTCGGCTTGAAGACGGCGATCCGCTCTACCAGATCGGTCTGCAGCGCCAGCACCTCGTCGATGTTCTTGTAGACCTGGGGGGACTCGTCCATCCCGCCGGCCATCAGCTCGACCCCCTTCTCCCGGAGCCAGTTGTCCCGCTCCTTCTTCGGGATCGACTCGATCGCCCGCTTCCTGCTCATCACGCGCCCGGCGCCGTGGCTGGCGCTGTTGAGCGACTCCTCGCTCCCCTTCCCCCGCACGATATAGGAGTTATGCCCCTGCGAGCCCGGGATGATCCCCAGCACCCCCTCGTGCGCCGGCGTCGCTCCCTTGCGGTGGACGATCACGCGGCGCCCCATCCACTCCTCCTCCCAGGCGAAGTTGTGGTGATTCTCCACCTGGAAGAGGGGCTTGATCCCCAGGTTGCGCGCTATCGCGCGATGTATCGTGTGATGACATGCCGAGGCGAATTTCCCCGCCAGGTTCATGCTGGTCCAGTACTCCTGCCCCGGCTCCGAGCCGAGCGGAAGCCACGCCAGGTGCCGGTACTTGTCCGGAAGCTTCGTGATCTGCTGCGCGAGCCGCGAGTAGTGCTCGGCGATCCGCGCGCCGACCCCACGGCTTCCGGAGTGGGTCATGAACGCGAGATAGTTTCCCGCGTCGATCCCGAGCCCGGCCGCCTGCTCGGGGGACACCTCCAGGAGACCGGCGTCGACGAAGTGGTTGCCGCTGCCGCTGGTGCCGAGCTGGGCCGCCCCCTTCCCCTTCAGATGCTTCAGGAGAGCGGTCGCCTCCCAGTCGGGATCGTCCATGACGTCGTGTGAGCGGCGGTCGAACCGGCCGAACTCGGCGCCGACACCGAACCGGGTCTCATCGCGCATCGCCCGCTTCAACTGCTCGCGCGTGCTCGCGTTGGTGAACGGGTCCTGACGACCGACAGGGTAGACCGTCATCATCATACGGCAGGCGATATCGACCCCTACCATGTAGGGGGCCACCGCGTTCTCCAGCGCCACCACGCCGCCGATCGGGATGCCGTAGCCGACATGCGCGTCGGGCATCAGCGCGCCGCCGACGGTCACGGGAAGGCGCATGGCGTTCTGGAGCTGATTGATCGCTTCCTGATCTATCAGCTCCTTCCCCCAGATCGGAGCCGCAATCGGCGTCTCGCGGATCTCGTTGGCCCCCTCGGCTCCCATCGTCCGCCATGCGGCGGCCAGGGGCTGAAAGGGGCTTCCCTCGACGTCGTAGGTCGCCGGATCGTTGCGCACGCGGTCGAGGGCGGCGAGCACCTCGTCATCGGCGGCGCCGGCCTTCGTCAGCGCGGCGGCGGTCCGGAGCGCGGCTCCCATGACACGCCCGGTGGGCCATCCCAGTTCGATCAGAGTCGTTGCCGTTATCATTGTCTGCTCAGACTGTTTCGTTTGAATGTACTTGAGAAATATATGGTCCGTCCCCGCCGTTCATCCGGGAACCTCGTCCGTCATCTATCGTGCCGAGATCGATCACGCGTGTTGCGATATTCTCCACGAACCGCCTGTCGTGCTCGATGAAGAGCATCGTCGGCCCATCGGCCAGAATCGCCTCTTCGATCCTCTCCCGCGACATCAGATCGATATAGTTCATCGGCTCGTCCCAGAGGAGGAGATGGAACTGCGAGGCGAACGATCGGCAGAGATCGACCTTCTTTTGCTCCCCCCTGCTGAAGGACTCCAGCGGGCGGTCGAAGATATCGCCTCGTACTCCGAACGATCCCATCACCCTTCTGAACTCCGTCTCCGCCAGCCCCGCCGCGCGGAGGTGATCGCGAAGGTATCCCTCCTCCCAGAGCGGGTTCTGATACGACCTGGCCCTGCGAACGAAGTTCGGCAGATGAACCAGCCCCGCCGAGCGCCTGATCTCTCCGGTGATCGCCCGCATGAGGGTCGTCTTCCCGGAACCGTTCGGCCCCACGATCGCAAGCCTCTCCCCTCTCCGTAGAACGAACGAGACGTCATGAACGATCCGGCGTCCGTCGATATCGACGGAGAGATCGTGGACCGAGAGAACCACCTCGGGAGATCCGCTCCCCGGCGCAAGCCGGAGCAGAGGAAGCGACTCGGCGTTCGACATCAGCCCCTTCTTCTCCTCGATCATCTCCTCGATCCTCCGCTCCACATGGAGCGCCCGCTTCATCATCTTCGCCGCCTTGTGCCCTTCGTATCCGCTGTCGGCCGCCGCGTTCTTTCCCCGCTCGCGGCTTGCGGACCACGACCTCCGGGCGCGGGCCGTCTCCTCCAGCGCCTCGACCTGACGGCGGAGATTCTCATCCCGCCGCCGCTCATGCTCCTCCTCCAGCTCCTTCTGTCGTTTCCAGTCGCCATACGATCCTTTCGTCACCCGCACGTCGCTTCTGTTGATCGACACGATATGATCGGCGCATCGGTCGAGAACGCTTCTGTCGTGGGAGACGAGGAGGAAGCCGTGCTTCCGTTCCAGGTATCGCGCCAGGGTCTCGCGGCCGTCGGCGTCGAGATGGTTCGTCGGCTCGTCGATGATCGGATAGATCGCGGGACGAAGGAAGAGTGCCGCGATCATGGCGCGGGTCTGCTCGCCGCCGCTCAGCGTCTCGAATCGCCTCATGAGAGATTCGGGCCCCAGGCCGATCGCCGCCGCCTCCCGTTCTATCAGCCCGTCGATCTCGTAGCCTCTATGCGCCTCGTAGAGTTCCAGCAGATCGCCGTACGCGGCAAGGCTCGCTTCATCCTCTATCGTCAGCAGCTCCTCCATCTTCTCCTCCCAGCGTCGGAACGGAGCGATGACGTCTCTGATGACCTCGATCGTCGTTCCCTCCGCTCGCGCGGGAGGGAAGGAGATATATCCTGTCGCGACTGGTACCGAGAGGGCTCCTCCCGTCGGAGTCAGTTCCCCCGCAATCAGTCTCAGGAGTGTCGTTTTTCCCCGGCCGTTGCGTCCCACCAGGGCCGTCCGCCACTCGGTGTCGATGCTTACCGTGAGATCGTCGAAGATCTGCGCGAACGGCGACGCGTAATTGAACCGCAGATGTTGAACCAGTATCGTAGCCATGAGGGCGTACCTCTCCAGGGCCGCTTTCGCCGCCATCTTTTTTCGACCATTATTCAGGAATTATTTCGGCTGCGGTATGAACGGAATGTACTGCCGCTCCCTTGTGCGATCTACCTGATATCGTATTTCATCGGTTATGCTCCCGGTGTCGATATGTGATGTCGATGAATTCGGGCGGCCGGAGCGTTCACTGGCTCGGGTGGTTCGGCTCTCCGTAAGCCGTCGGGTTATCGTATGATCTTCATGGAACGATCACAAATAAAAAACCCACCCTCGCATATTCGCAAAGGTGGGTCGATTTCGACCGGGCTCCATTCCTGCTAGGAAGAGCGCTCACCTCCACATATATCCAGACGATTACCTGCCGGGCTGTATAGCCTGACGGTGCAATCGACAAAGGATTCAGATATATGGAATGTGAGTTTCACTGGTCCGCTCGTTATACGACGGAATTACCCGTCGCGTATTTTTCAGAGACACAAACTTAATGCTTGACAAGCATCCGGTCAAGCGTTATTTCTTTTTCCGTCTATTTTTTATTCCGTGCATTTCCGTCACGTCGTGCTCGGTTGAGCCTGTTCCTCGCCGCCGTGTCCCGTATGACCGTGCGTTCCGTGCGCGCTCTTGTGCGGGTCTTTTTTCAGGACCCGACGTCTGAACCAGGAGCGCATGTCGTCGAATATTTCGTAGATCGTCGGAATGACCAGCAGCGTCAGCAGAGTCGACGTGATGGTGCCGCCGATCACGGCGCGGCCGAGCGGTGCGCGGAAATCCGCTCCCTCACCCGAACCGAGCGCGACCGGGATCATGCCGGCGATGAGCGCCAGGGTGGTCATCATGATCGGCCGCAACCTGACGCGGCCCGCCTCGATCAGCGCCTCGCGCAGTTCCATTCCCTCCTTCTCCCTCGCCGATTTCGCGAAGTCGATCAGAAGGATCGCGTTCTTCGCCACAATGCCCATCAGCAGGATCACGCCGATCATGCTCATGATGTTGAGCGTGTCGCCGGTGATCAGGAGCGCGAGCACCACACCGATCAGCGAAAGGGGAAGCGACACGAGGATCGCCAGAGGATCGAGGAACGATCCGAACTGCACGACAAGGATCAGATACATCAGCAGCACCGCAAGACCGAGCGCCGCGAAGATGCTGGTGAAGACCTCACCCTGCTCCTTCGCCTCGCCTCCCTGCGTGACTCTGACTCCCGGCGGGATATTCATCACGGCAAGACGTTTGTTCACATCCTGCACCACCTCGGTCAGCGATCTTCCCTGAAGGTTCGCGCCGACGGTGATCACGCGGTCGCGGTCGAGGTGATCGATCGCGGCAGGACCTACCACGCGACGTATCGTGGCCGCCTGGCCGAGCGATATGGTGCGCGGTCCCATGTCGACCGGACCTCCCATCCCATCCCCGGCCGGGGCTCCCCCGGGCGCCACCAGCAGCGGCAGATCGCCCAGATCGGCCACACGCTCGCGCGCCTCCGGCGCCAGACGTATCGTAACGTCACGCGTCTTTCCGCTCGGGTCTACCCAGTCGCCGGCGTCGAGACCGGCGAACGCGGGACGAAGCGCCTGCGCCACCTGCCCGGTGGTAAGTCCCATCGTGCCGATCAGCGAGCGGTTGAGCTCCACCTCGATCTCCGGTTTCTGTCCGCGCGTGGAGAGGCCGATATCGACCGCGCCGGGGACCTTCGCCATCTCGTCGGCAAGCCGCAGCGCGACCTCCGACATCTGCGTTTCATTGTCGCCGCGGACCTGGAGCGCAAGCTGCTTCTGGTTGTCGCCGAAGCCTCCCGCCGACACCGCCGCCGTCACGCCGCCGACCGTCTTGATCTTGCCGCGCAGATCGGCCTCGACATCCTGCTGCGAGCGTTCGCGGGTAGCCTTCGGTGTGAGCTTGATATAGATGGTTGCGATATCCACGGCGCCGGAACCGGTCGCCGATCCGATGGAGGAATAGATGTACGCCACCTCCTTGTACTGGCTCGCGATATTCGCAAGCTGATCGACCTTCAGTCTGGTGTATTCCAGACTGGAGCCGGGCGGCGTCTCCACATTGACGGTGATCTCGGAGTTATCGGCGACCGGGGCGAACCCGCCGCCGCCGTACATCCCCTGCAGCACGATTGCGCCGATGAACGATGCCACGGCCAGCGCCACCATCTTCCAGCGATGATCGAGCGCCCAGGCGATCACGTTCTTGTAGCGGTTCGCCTGACGGTCGAACCAGAGATTGAACCTGTCGAGGATCCGCGAAAGCGGGTTCCGCTTCTGATGCTCCTCCAGCTCCGGATCGGGCCAGTAGGCGGAAAGCATCGGATCGAGAGAGAAGGAGACGAAGAGGGAGACGAGCACGGCGCAGGCGATCGTCAGCGCGAACGGCTTGAACCACTGCCCGGCTATCCCATCCAGGAACCCGATCGGAATGAAGACCGCGACGATGGAGAAGGTCGTGGCCGCCACCGCAAGGCCGATCTCGTCGGTTCCCTCGCGCGAGGCCCTGATATGATCCTTCCCCATCTCCACATGCCTCACGATATTTTCTCGAACCACGATCGCGTCGTCGATCAGAATACCGATCGCCAGCGAGAGGCCGAGGAGCGACATGGTGTTGAGGGTGAAGCCGAACGCCTTCACGGCGATGAAGGCCGCCACCGTCGAGACCGGAAGGGCCAGACCTGTGATGACCGTCGAGCGCCATGAGTTGAGGAAGAGGAAGACGACAAGCACCGTGAGGAAGGCTCCTTCGATCAGCGCCTCCTGCACGTTCCGTACCGACGCCTCCACCCGCTGCCCCGCATCCTTCACCACCAAGACGCGTGTTCCTTCCGGCAGTCTCTTCTGAATCTCCGCCACCGCCGCCTTGATGTCGTCGGCCACGCGGGCCGTGCTTGCTCCCTTCGACTTCGTGATATCGAGGCCGACCGTCTGCTCGCCGTTGTAGACGCCGAGCGAGCGGGCCTCCCCCGCCGTGTCGGCGACATGCGCCACCTGATCGAGCCTGATGAGCTGGCTCCCTCTGGAGGCGACCACGATCTGGCGGAACTCGTCGACCGTCTCCAGCCTGCCGCGCAGGCGGATCGTCTCCTCGGTATGCTGGTCGTTGATCCTTCCCACCGGCGCCGCCAGGTTCTGCGCCTGCACCGCCCCGACGATCTGCCCGATGCTCACCCCGTAGGCGCGGAGCGCATCGGGACGGATGTTGACGGAGATCTCCCTGAGGACGCTTCCCACCACATTGACCTGCGCCACACCGTTGATGGCGCGCAGCTCCCGGGTGATGCCGGGGTCGGCGAGCAGGGTCAGCTCGGCGGGGCTCATCCCCTTGGAGAGAACGACGAGCGAGACGACCGGCAGATCGGCCGGATCGAACTTCCTGATGATCGCCTCGCGCATTTCAGGCGGCAGCTTGTCGCGGATACCGGAGATGGCGTCGCGAACATCCTGCGACGCCTGGTCCGGGTTCTTGCTGAAAAGGAACTGCACGATGATCTGCGCGAAGCCGTCGGAGGAGGTCGATGTAATCTGATCGATTCCCGATATACCGTTGAACGCCTCCTCCATCCGTTCCACCACCTCACGCTCCACCTGTCCCGGCGAGGCGCCCGGATAGGGGACGGCGACGAAGACGATCGGAGCGGCGATATCGGGGAACTCGTCGACGTCAAGGCTGAAGAGGGCAAACAGACCGAAGACGACGAGGGCGAGCATCGTGACTACCGTCACGACGGGACGCTTGATTGCGAAATCCGATATAATCATTTGCTCCCTCCCGTCCCTGTTGCGGCGCTCCCGGCCCCGCTCGTAGCGTTGCCCGAGGGTGCCGTTCTCGCGGTTCCGGCGCCGCCCGCCCCGCTTCGCGGAGTGAGCTGCACCGACGAACCTTCAGGGGTGCTCATCGCCGGTCCCACCAGCACGGTGTCTCCCGGAGCGAGACCGGAGATCACCTCCACCCTGTCGGTGCGCGGATCGGTGAGACCGAGCGAGATCTCGACGCGCCGGGCCTCTCCGTTC
Source organism: uncultured bacterium (assembly GCA_966250335.1). Lineage (GTDB taxonomy): Bacteria > Bacteroidota > Ignavibacteria > OLB7 > OLB7 > OLB7. Next base: position 129,977 of record CBINGZ010000007.1, read on the forward strand.
GTGACCTTGATCGCCGCCGGCCTCATCATCTTTCTATCGACCGCCGTCGCCGGGATCGTGAAGGTGTTCTTGGCCTGGGTGGTGACCCATCCGTCGGCGAAGACGTCGGCCAGCAGAGCGCTTCCGGTGTTGGGAAGCTCGGCGTAGACCCGCGCCTGGCGGGTGACCGGATCGGCGCTCGGGTTGATCCTGGTGATCCTTCCTATGAATATCTGATCGGGATATCCGTTCAGACGGAACTCCACCTGATCGCCGACCTGCACGCTCGAGACCTGTTCGGCCGGGATCGACGCCTCGAGCTGCAGGCTGGAGGGATCGATGACGGTGAACATCGCCGACCCCGGCTGGACGATATCTCCCGTCGAGACCAGTTTCTGGCTCACCCGTCCGCTGAAGGGAGCATGTACTTCGGTGAAGGAGAGCTGCTTCTGCGCCGCGTCGAGCTGCGCCTCCGCGGCGGCGACGGCCGCCTGACCGGCGATCACGCCGCGCCGCGCGTTGTCCACGTCCCGCTCGGCGATGGCGCCCGCGGCAAGAAGCGTCTCGAGTCGCTTAAGCTCGCGCTGCGATACGGAGAGACCCGCCTGGGCGTTGGTCAGCCCCGACTTCGCGGCGGCGATGCTGCTCTGAATCGTTCTGTCGTCGATCTTGGCCAGCAGCGTTCCCGCGCCGACCGCCTCTCCCGGCTCCACATAGGTGCGCAGCACCGCCCCCGGCAGTTCGGCGCGCATGGTGGCCTGCTGCTTGGGGGTGAGCGTTCCCGATATCGAAGGTCCCGTTGCGATACGTTCCTGAAGGACCACGGAGTAGTTCTCCGGCCCCAGCACGATCGGCTTCACCCCGGAGTCGGCAGCCGTGGAGTCGGCGGCCGCACCTTCCTCGTTGGGCTGGCCGCAGCCTGCCAGCACGGCAAGCGCGACGGCGGCGAGCAGTGATCCTGCCCACCCGATGCGATCTATCAATGTTGGTCGTCTCATGGTCCTGCTTCTGGTGGAATTCCGGTGACGGGCGCCCCCTGGGGCATCCCCATTGATCCCGAGGCTCCCGCGGCCCCCTGCCCGAAGGCTGAAGGATCCTGTCCGAACGCGGCGGCTCCCGCTCCGAAGGCCGCCCCTCCCTGCCCCAGCGGAAGATCGCGGAGCAGCGCCAGCCGCGCCCTCGCCACCTGCACGTTCCGCACGGCGCGTGCCCTGTTGGCGAGCGACTGTTCGAGCTGCAGTCTGGCGTCCGTCATCTCCAGCTGTGTGGCGATCCCCTCTCGAAACCGTATCTGTGCTATCTGGTAGGCTCTGGTCGCCTGGTCGACCGTGCTGGAGGTCGCAAGCGCCGTCGCCTCCGCCTGCGCGTACTCGTTCATGGAGACTCTGGCGTCGAGCGTCGCCGCCTTGCGCGCCTGACGGAGCCGTGCTTCCGCCTCCTCCAGTGTCCCCTGCGCGACCTGCTCGTTCCCTCCGATACGTCCCCCCGTGAAGAGAGGGACCGCGACATTGAACCCGACCGTCCAGTCGGTCCGGAAATCGGAGATCGAGGGGATCAATCCGTCCGGGTAGGCGACAGGGGCGAATCGGGAGGAGAGGGTGACGCTGGGCCACCGCTCGCTCTCGGCGATATCGATCCCCGCGGCGCTCGCCCGCACGTTCTCCCTCGCCTGCACCACCGGGGCGCGATCGTCGACGACGGTGTCGGAGGGCTGGGTAAACATCGGAAGAGCCTCGGTCACGCCGCTGGTGAGATGGAGCGAATCATCCAGCGGGATGTTGAGAAGCTGCTTCAGACGGAAGTAGGCGACGGAGCGGTCGGTCCGCCGCTGCAGAAGGACCGGAAGCTGGTTGTCCCGCGTGACGCGAGCGCGAAGCATCTCGAACTCCGATCTTGCCCCCACACGGAACGCAAGCTCCGTCTGCCGGAAGATCTCCTCGGTCTGTGCGAGCGAGGAGTCGGCAAGGATCACGAGCTGGTCGGCGAGGATTGCATCGTAATAGCTCTGTGTCACATCGAGCATGAGCTGGGCGTTCGCCGAGCGGAGATCGACGTCGGCCGAGGCGCGGCGGGCATCGGCGGCCTCCTGCTGCGCGGTAAGGCGTCCCCCCATGAAGAGCGGTTGCGCCGCGGTCACTCCCAGGGTCCAGGTGTTCTCCTTGCCGAAGGAGAGGTTGTCGAAGATCGACCCGAAGTCGGGTCCTGCGGAACTGGTGTCTCCATCCGACGGGACCGCATCGGTCAGGCCGCTGAACTGCGACATGAGGGTGCGGTTGTAGGAGAGGGAGGCCTGGACCTGCGGGAAGAACTGACTCCGCGCGATCTTCTGGTTCCCCTCGGCGCGCGCGGCGCCGGCGCGGGCGATCGCGATCTCGTCGCTCTCCCCCGCGGCGCGCTGAAGGGCTGCGTCCAGCGAGAGTGTGTGGATGGTGGCCGGGATCGGCTGGGCATCCGCCCCGACGGCCGCAAGGGGCAGCAGCGCGAGGCAGAGGCGACCGATCCTCCTCGATACTCTGTTCGTCATCGTCGAAGCAACGTTGGTGTTCATCTGGAACGTGGTCTCGTTCTTCTGTGTCCGGCCGGCGGGGTTTCCTTCCGGCGGAGTTCGTTCAATCGGACCGCGATGCGTCCGATCCCGTCACGTCGTTCCCCCGGCGTCGTTCTTCGATACGGGGGGAACGGCGACGCCGATCGCCCGCAGGAAGAGCCGCGCGTAGAGCGCCGGGGCCTCGCTTTCCGGCTGGGGAAGCTGATCGGGGCATACGTCGCGCCCCATGACATCTCCGAAGATCGCGCCGCTGAGCATGTGGGCGGCGGCGCGCACATCGATGTCGGAGGCGGCCAGGCCCGCATCACGGAGGCGTTCGATATAGCCGCTCAACCCCTCCTCCGTCAGCATTGGAGAGGCGCGGACCGAGTCCCGGATCTCGGGATGTCCGTGCATATCGCACATGAACGTCCTGAGCAGATCGCGCATGCGACCGATCGACGCGATCTGGTCGCGGCACCAGGCCGTCACCTCCGCCAGAGGATCGGCCGGCAGTTCCGGAAGCGTATGGACGCTCCACCCCTTGTGCAGCCTGACGGCCGCCTCGATCAGTGCGGACTTCGAGCCGAAGAGTCTGAAGAGGGTGACTTCGTTGACTCCCGCCGTCTCCGCAATCCGGCGCGTGGTGGTACCGCGGTAGCCGAGCTCCGCGTACAGTCGCACAGTGGCGTCCAGTATCCTCTCACGCGTGTCCATCGGGCCGCGAATATGAGGATGATTTCGGAAGCAAGCAAGTAATTACTTGCATGTTGAGAACACATAAGTTGGGATGGCGGCGCATAGAGGAAGGGGCGCCGATCGAGGTGGATAACCTCGCGGCGCCCGGAAGGGTTCCTGGATGGATCGTGGGAAGAGAGATAGAGGGATTACTCTTCCGGATGTCTTGAGAGGTAACGCTTCTTCCACTCCGTATAGGCCGGCAGGGTAATGAAGGATTCGTGCTTCGGATCGGCCTCGAACCCCTGGAGCATCGGTTTCCCCCACCAGGAGGTTAAGGTATCCATGATGGAGAATGCCTTGTCGTGCTCCCCTTCGAGAATGGAAAGATCTGTCAGGAGGCGTGCGGGGAGTTGCGAGTTCCAGTCGAGCTTCATGATTCTGTCAAGGGCCCTGTGAGCGCTGTCGAATCGGCGCATGGGGATCAGAGCATATGTACGGAGCGCATCGAGGTAGGGATCCTGTATCGCCGCATCAAGTCTGTCGACACAGGCAAGAACGCTGTCATATTCTTTTACTCCGTAATAGTACTGGGAAAGCAGCACTTCAACGCTTGGATCATCCGGAAACAAATTTCTAAATTCTTCCACAGCTTGTTTTCGGACATTAAGCGGAGACTCCAACGTAGCTAAGACGCTAAAACTCTGGACAACTCTTTGACTGCTGAGAGAAGGAGGTAGTTTGCTGAGATAGGAATGTAAGCCCTTAACGTCACGTGAGTTAAGGAATGTTCTTGTTTTCCTAACGACTTCCCTTAGTGATGGTACCGATCCAGAAGCTTGATCCTGATCAGTCGACGTTACAGCATTCATTATCATATCGCAAAGATGGCCTCCTCTATGATAGAAGAATACATCTTGAACTACGAGATCCTTTCCATTCGTGGTTCCTAGCAACCAAGTCATATAGTCGAACTCTCCGCCTGAGTAAATCATCCTAAACAGTACCTCCTGAGATATATGCCGTTTTCGAAGCCCCACGAGCTTAAACTGCTCATATCCTTTAATGTTGACTACGTCAAGTATAAGCTTCTTCGCCAGCCAGCCGAGATCGGCCCTCGTATGACCATTGTTCAGTCCACTCTCATTCTTTATTCGTTCCTGGCATATAACCATATCGAATTCCACGTTCAGGTTGGACAGGTCTCCTTGCAACATGGCACGCTCCAGTTCCATAGCAAATTCGAGACATCGTGTACTGTCAACAACTATAGCGGGCGTCAATAGCGGCGGCTTCTCCGAACGAGATGTGCAGGCGTCGAAAAGGAACATAAGCAGTGAAAGAGAAATCAGGATCATAAGAGCATGAATGGCTTTGCGTATGACTATCCGATATAACTGAACCATTGATTATCCTCGAATTGTTGGAATGATCATCAATCGATCGTACTATAGAAGCTGAACCGATTCCGTGCCTGCGGCCCCCTATTCCCTGAGCTTCCCCGGCCGATACCGCTCTTTCCATCGAGCATAGGCCGGCGAGGCGGCCAGCCCGGCGAACATTTCCTTGGACTCCAGCGATTCGATCGACCACTCCATTCCCCATTCCGCCGTCAGCACATCCATCAGGCGGACAACCTCGTTATAATTCTTTTCGGCAAGAGCAACGTCGAACAGCATCATCGTGGGGTCCGACGATGTGGGGTCGAGGTTGCTCAGAACGGCAATCGCGCGACGCGCTTCGTCGAATCGTCGCGCCTTTGTGAGGATCGATGCTCTGCTTTCGTTCAGATAGGGATCTCCTTCGACCGCAGCATCGAGTCGATCGATCGCCGCGAGAGCACTGTCGTACTTTCCGAGGAGTTCATACTGCCCTATGAGCATCAGATTGGCGCTCGGATCGCCGGAGAAGAGTTCCTGAAATTCGGCGATCACATGCTCGTATTGCACCGGCGGCAGATTCATGGCGGCGCCCACCCGCAACGTCTGAACAAGACGATCCTTTCGGAGAGACGGAGGGAGATTGTCGCTGTAGGCGATCACCCCCTCATAATCCTCCTCTTTCGTCAACCACTTGAGCGAATCGATGGCGACATAGGCCTTGACCGTCCCGCGCCCCACCAGTTCCTTCAGGATATTCCCCTGCGACTTTGCCATCACACGACGGGTTGTGGTGCTGAAGAGCTCGCCGATGCTGTAGAGAAATACATCGTAGACGACCACTTCAGCGCCGGCTCTGTCACCCAGCAGAAAATCGAAATATGTAAACCCCTCTTCAGGCACATCCAGTCTGAAGAGCGCGCGAGGGCGCCCGTCATCCCACCGGATTCTCAGAAAACGGAACGAGCCTCCCTGCTCCGCGATTTCGCCGTAGCGATGGGTGATGCCGAATCCCGCCGGGAGCTTGTTGATGAAATCAAGCTTATCCCGATCGGATACTTTCATGCCGTACGCTACCCGATCCCAGCACATTTCCACGTTGACCGACTGGCTCAGGAATTCCCCGTCTCCAAGGGCGAAGGAGCGCTCCACCTCCTTCGCGAACTCATGGCATTTCGCGCTGTCGACCTGGATAACAGGCATGACGAGTTCCGGCAGCGGTTCCTCGGGACGGGAACGGCCGCACGAGAGAAGGAGGAGAGCCGGCAGGAACGCCGACACCAGGATGGAACGTACGAAGTTGCGCATAGTGATTCGGGCTGATTGGAATGCAGAAGCCGGAAGACGCATCCAGAGCACAACATGGCTGAGGATCGCTCTACGATAGACAAGAATAGTGATCGCGGCGGGCCCGATGGCCCCCGGCCTTATTCGGGACGGTCGGCGCCGTCGAGGGCACTACGCAGCGCCGCCGCCGCAACCGTCACATCCGGCGCAGCCGCCACCGCCCCGATGACCGCCACTCCCCACGCTCCCGCGGCGATCACCTCGGCTGCATTTGCCGCGGTGATACCGGCGATCGCTATGATCGGAATCGGCGAATCCGCCGCCACCTCCCGCACCCGCTCCAGACCGAGCGGCGCGATCGCCAGGGTCTTCGAGGTCGTTCCGAAGATCGGTCCCAGTCCGACATAATCGGCGCCGGCGGCAACCGCCTCGGCAAGATGCTCCCGGTTCCTCACGGTTCCCCCGATGATCCGCCCCGGCCCCAGAATCCTCCGCGCGGTCGCGATCTCCATATCCTCCCGTCCCAGATGGACGCCGTCGGCATCGACGGCAAGGGAGAGATCCACCCGGTCGTTGACGAGGAAGGTCACGCCGTGCGCACGGCAGATCTCACGAACCGCCCGCGCCTCGTCGATCATCAGCCGGATGTCGTTCGATTTGCTCCGGTACTGTATCGTGTCGGCCCCCCCACGTATCGCACGCCGCGCAAGCTCCGCGTGCGAGAAGCTCTTCTGTACGGTCGTGTCGGTGATGACGTGCAGCCGGCCGATCCGCGCCCCTCCCTTATCCGCCGGGTCGCTACCCACCTTCGGACCTCCGATGAAGATATCCCGCGAAACGATAATCGTGGGAACGGAGGCCGCCGTATGCGGCGGTATTGAAGCTCGATGTCATGCGGCAAACTACGAAAAATGTCATGTCGGGAGCTGAACGAACCGGTCGCAAGGAAGCCATTCCCGGAGCCGTCATACATACAAGACGCGCCTCCCCTCCCAGCATATCGTGCCAGTCGCGAAGCTGCGCGAGCAGGGTCTGGCGATAATCCGATGGAGCGTTCGGGGCTCCGTAGACGACCGCCCGGCCGCGCACCACCCCCTCCACATCGCTCAGGGAGAGAGGAAGCAGCGCGGTGAGCCGTTCGCCGTCCGGCCCGACGGCAATGATCGACCGCACTCCCAGCTTCAGTTCGAGTCGGATGCCTCCCGTCGCATAGTCGGTCGTCAACTGCCTGAAGAGCTCCAGGATCGCCCCCTTCAATGTCGACGACGTGATGTTGATCTCATCCGTTCCAGGGAGGCCGCGAAGTTCGGAGAGGCGTGTGCCGTCGGGTCTTCCTGCACCCGGCCGAGCGTCGGTTCACCCGCGCCGACGACGCTTGTATAGAACATCAGAGCGGCAGGCTTCTCCGGCGGCCCTCCCTGAAGGAACCGACGTCCGGCGAACTCACATTGGAGATCGGAGAGGGCGAGCACGAAATGCGTTCCCCCCCGGCGAGCGTACGCCGCTCCAGTACGATATTCCTGAACGAATATCGGATCACCCCCTGCAGCCGCAGACGACCGTCGCTGATCATGCCGTGCGGCGGGATGAAGACGACGACCGGAACGTTCGACGTGCTCGTGCCGCCCCCCGTGCTCCAGCCGAGAATCAGCCGGGTGCGCAACTTGGACTTCGTCTGTGCCAGGACCCCGCGCCGCCGATGACCGCCGACAGATCGAGCGCCAGATCGATCTTCGAACCGCTCCCGGCAACAAGGTCCTGCCGCAGGCCGGGGACCGTCACGACCAGACCGTCACGACCAGACCGTCGAGAGCCGCCGCATCAGGCGCTCAACTAATGTTTAGGGCTTCAACGTGAGGCACCCGTAAAACAAAAGCCCGGATTTCCATCCGGGCTTTTGCGGTTTGTCCGGGCGCTCTCTGCCGGATGAACCGAGGCTCATCCTCACGCGCCCTTCATATCGGCTCGCAACATCGAGGTCGCCCCCGGGGACTACGACTTCTCGGGGTAGAGCACCGCCTTGATGTAGTTGTCCATGTTGAAGTACTTCTTGGCCGCCTCCTGGATCTGGTCGGCCGTGATCTCGTGGATCAGCTTCTCGTCGCGGATCACCTGGGTCGGGTCCTCCTCGTTCAGATAGTAGAACTGAAGGACGTTCAACCAGTACTGGTTCTTCTGGATGTTCGTCTCGCGCTCGCGGAGCAGAATCTCCTTCACCTTCTGAAGATCCTCTGCCAGCGGGCCGTTCTTCTTCAGCTCGGTGATCACGTCGGTGGTGGCTCCCACCAGTTCGTCCACGCGGTCGGGGGCGCAGCCGAAGTAGACGGTGATGTTGTACTGCGACTCCGGATAGTGGGTCGTCTGGGCGAAGCCGCCCGGCGAGTAGGCGCCCGCCTTGTCCTCACGCAGGCTCTCGCGCAGGCGGATATCGACCACGTTCATCATCGCCTGGATGACGAGACGGTTCGGGCGGTTCCACTCGAACGGACCGGTGAACATCATCCGCACCTGGCTCTTCGGCTCGACTCCCTTGGCAACGCTCTTGGAGACGACGCCGCTCGGCGGCTTAATGCCGAGATTCTTCCACGACTCCTTCCGTCCCTTCGAGGGAAGACCGCCAAGGTAGGTCTCGACCATCGGCTTGATGACCTCGGGATCGAAGTTGCCGACGAGCACGAACGTGAAGTCACCGGCATCGGCGAACCTGTCACGATAGAAGTCGAACGACTTCTTCAGATCGAGCTTCTCCAGCATCGACTCGGTCCACGGCTCGCGGCGCGGATGGTACTGTCCCATCGTCACCTGGATCGTATCCTGGAACGCCGACTCCGGACGCGAGCTGCGGTTCTGCAGGCTCCCCTGCATCTGCGACTTGAACGCCAGGAACGCGTTCTCATCCATTCTCGGCTCGGTGAAGTAGAGGTAGATGAGCTGGAACATCGTCTCGATATCCTTGGTCGAGGCCGAACCGGAGATCCCCTCCTGAAGCTCGGAGATGCTCGGCGAGACGCTGACCGCCTTGCCGGTCAGGAGCTTCTGCAGAGCGATCTGGTCGAAGCTGCCGACGCCCCCCTGCGCCACCACGGTCGACGATATCGATGCCGGGATGAAATCCTTATCCGATGAAAGCGAGTTCCCTCCCGGGCTGAACGAGGTGAAAAGAACCTCGTCGTTCTGGAAATCGGTCGGCTTCATGATCACGCGCACGCCGTTGGAGAGGGTCCACTCGGTGACGCCGACATCGGCGACCTTCTTGGTGGATGTCACCTTTCCCGCGGCCGGCTTCGCCTTGAGAAGCGGCTGGTTGGAGACGTTGTCGACGTAGGCCGTGACCGACTTGGAGGAGGCCGAGGCCATCACGCTCTTCAACTGATCGACGGTCGGGACCTTCACCCCCTCCTTCTCCGGAGCGTTCACGATCACCACCCGGTTCTTGTCGGTGATCATGCTGGTGGCAAGCGCGTTCACCTCATCCAGCGTGACGCTCGGTACATACTTCTTGTAGAGCTCGAACTCGTAGTCGACGCCGGGCGCCGGAACGCCTTCCAGGAAGTGCTGGATATACTCGTTGGCGAAGTTCCCCGACTCCATCTTGTCGCGCTCTTTATACAACTGCTCGAACGAGCGGAGCATTTCGGTCTTGGTGCGATCCAGTTCCGACTGCGTGAAGCCGAACTTGCGGATACGCGCGGCCTCGGCGAGCATCGCCTCCAGCCCCTTCTCGATGCCGTTGTTGGCGACGCCGGCGGTCAGGTTGTACATCTCCTTGACGCCGTTGAACGAGTACTTGGCCGACTGCGCGAAGAGGAACGGCGGGTTCGGCTGCTGGGTCAGCTCGTACAGACGCTGGTTGAACATCTGGTTGTAGAGGCCGTCCACGAGCCAGCCGCGGTAGTCCTCGACCTTCACTTCCTTCTTGTCGACATGCTTGTAGAGGAGCGAGACGCCGGAACGGGTCGCCTCATGATCCGTGGCGATCGTGTAGAGGGTCTCGTCGTGATCCGGAATGGTGAACATCGTCCTCTTGCGCGGGTTGCTCGGGGAGGGGATGCGGGAGAAATGCTCCTTGATCATCCTCTCCACATCGGCCTTGTCGAAATCACCCACGGCCACCACCGCCATCAGGTCGGGACGGTACCAGTCGCTGTAGAACTTCTTCAGGGTCTCGTGGCTGAACTTCTCCAGGATCTCCTTCTTGCCGATCGGCAGGCGCTCGGCGTACTGGGAGTTGTGGAACATGACCGGGAACTGCTTGTCCGACATGCGCGACTCGGCGCCGCGTCCCAGACGCCATTCCTCGATCACCACGCCGCGCTCCTTGTCGATCTCGACCGGATCGAAGCTGACGTTGTGCGCCCATTCCTCCAGGATCTGGATTCCCTTGTCGAGAATCGGTTTCTCCCCGGTGGGAAGCTGGAGCATGTAGACGGTTTCGTCGAAGCTGGTGTAGGCGTTCAGGTCCGCGCCGAAGCGCATGCCGATCGACTCCAGGAAGCCGACGATCTCATGCTTCTTGAAGTTCTTGGTGCCGTTGAAGGCCATATGCTCCACGAAGTGCGCAAGACCGCGCTGATCGGGATCTTCCAGCACCGAGCCGGCATGGACCACCAGACGCAGCTCGGCGCGTTTCTCCGGCTTGGCGTTCTTCCGGATGTAGTACGTCAGCCCGTTGGAAAGCTTTCCGACCGTCACGTTCGGGTCGAGCGGCAGCATCGCGGAGCGATCGGTTGACGGCATCGACTTCTGGGCCGCGACAGGCGTTACGACGGCCGCCGCGGCAAGACTCAGCGTCAACGCCAGGAGATGCACTCGTTTCATAAACAGTTGTTGATTGTTGTATGGAAAGAAATCATAGAGATGCGGATGTCCTCTCGATAGCCGCCCCGGCCAGTCGGGCGAGCGATTCTCCGGTCAGACGATATATCGTCCATTCATCCATCGGCACGGCGCCGAGGCTGTTGTAGAACGCGATCGACGGGCTGTTCCAGTCGAGCACGCTCCATTCCAGACGGCCGCACCGGCGCTCCACCGCAATGGAGGCCAGGCGGGCCAGAAGCGCCTTCCCCACTCCCCTGCCGCGATATTCCGGCCGGACGTAGAGATCCTCCAGGTAGATACCGGGACGACCGAGGAAGGTCGAGAAATTGTGAAAGAACAGGGCGAATCCCACCGGTTCCCCCTCCGATTCCCCAAGGATCACCTCCACGAAGGGACGGACGCCGAACAACGCTTCGGCAAGATCCTCCTCCGTTGCGCTCACTTCATGGGAGAGCCGTTCATAATCGGCCAGCTCACGGATGAAGGCGAGCACGGTCGGGATATCCCGTTCGGTCGCCGGGCGGATCGTGAACCGTCGGTTCGATCCGTCGAGGGCGACACGATCGTCGGAGGCGGCGTCTGATGACATGATTCGGGGAACAAGATTCGTTCGGGGGAGGGGCCCCCGGTTCCCGGGAAGGGAATACCCGAACCGGGAGATCCCGTCACCGGACCAGTGTGACGATTGGGAGGCACATCCTGGTGTGATCCCGGCCGGTTTCCCGACCGCGGCTGGAAGGGGCTATGGACCGTAAGACGTCGCCGACGGGGGCCGTACGAGCGGTTTCACACAAAGTTGCCCCCTGAAGGGGCCGATGTGAAAAAAAATTTCAGGGGAGGTTTTTCAGGGAGAACGCCTGTGCAGCAGCGGTCCGTGCCCCCTTCCCAGACCGGGAGCGTTCGCGATCGCGACGCCGACATACTCCTTGGCGCTCCGGACCGCCTCGACCGGATCGAGACCGAGCGCCAGCCCCGCGGCGATCGCCGAGGAGAGGGTGCAGCCGGTGCCGTGCGTGCTGTTCGAGGGGATATAAGGGGATTCAAGACGATGCTCCACGCCGTCGTGCAGGAGCAGATCGACCGCCACCCCGTCGCCACCCCCCAGATGCCCCCCCTTGACGAGCACCGACCGGGCGCCGCGGGCGGCGATGATCCTCGCGGCCGACGACATCTCATCCAGGTTCCGGACCGGATGCCCGGCGAGAACGGCCGCCTCGTCGACGTTCGGCGTGACGAGCAGGGCGAGCGGGGTCAGCTCGGCAACAAGGGCGCTCACCGCGTCGTCGCGGAGAAGGCGGTCGCCGCTGGTGGCGACCATGACGGGATCGAGGACGATCGGCAGGCCGGCCGCGCGCTCCCGCAGGACCCCGGCCGCCGCCGTGATGATCGCGCGCGAGGAGAGCATGCCGATCTTGACGGCGGCCACCTGAAAATCATCCAGAACCGCCTCGATCTGCGATACGACGACCTCGGCCGGAATATCGAACACCCCCCTGACCCCGAGCGTGTTCTGCGCCGTGATGCTGGTGATCGCCGACGTTCCGAAGACGCCGTGCGCCTCGAAGGTCTTGAGATCGGCCTGGATACCGGCGCCGCCGCCGGAGTCCGAGCCCGCTATGGTAAGAACGACCTTCATGCGATGTTCCGGAGCATGGAGCGGTTCACGGTTGATGAATCGGAGCGGGAGATGCCCGGGCGAGGAAGATGCGCCGCGCCTCCTCCGGAGTCACGGTATCGAAGAGCGATATTCCGGCGATCCCGTACGCTCCGGCCTCCAGACATGCTTCCATCGAATCGAGCGTCACCCCTCCCAGCGCGAAGACCGGGATCGTTACGGCGCGGACGATCGATTCCAGCAGCGATATGGTCGATCCGGGATGACCCGGCTTGGAGGATGTCGGGAACACCGGCGATGCCGTGATATATCGCGCTCCAAGCTCCTCGGCGGCGAGGGCCTCCGCGACGTCGTGCGCCGAGGCGCCGAAGGGTCGATCCGGACGCCATGCGCCGGAGGCGACCTGGGCCGACGTCAGGTGAATATACCCCATCCCATCAATATCGCAGGCATTGGATATCGTCTGAAGATTTCCCGGAATTCCGGCCCTCCGCAGCTCGTCGGCAAGGATCGCCGTGCGATCCGCACGGTGCTCCGGGTCCCGCAGCATCAGGCCGAACGGAATCTCCGGAACGTTCCGCGCAAGATCGAGCGCGCGCAGCAGCCGTTCGCGACCGTCGACGATCGCCATCAGGCGGAAAGGGAGGCCGGGATATGGGGGATGGAGGATCATCGAGCGGAATGACCGATCATCCCCTCGGTCGGCGACGATGCGGTCGCGTAGAGTCTGGTGGGGATCCGGCCGGCACGACGCGCCAGGCGCCCCGCCTCGATCCCGAGCCGCATCGCCCGCGCCATGGCGACAGGGTCGTGGGCTCCGGAGACCGCCGAGTTCAGAAGGATCGCGTCGGCCCCCAGTTCCATCGCCAGCGCCGCGTCGGAGGCGGTCCCGATCCCGGCGTCGACGATCACGGGGATGTCGATCTTCTCACGGATGATTCTGAGGTTGTAGGGGTTGCGGATCCCCATCCCCGACCCTATCGGGGATGCGAGCGGCATTACGGCGGCGCACCCCATGTCGCGCAGCTTCAGGCAGGTGACCGGATCGTCGTTGCAGTAGGGAAGGACGGTGAAGCCCTCCCTGACCAGATCGAGACACGCTTTCAGCAGATGCTCGACATCCGGGAAGAGTGTATCCTCATCCCCGATCACCTCCACCTTGATGAGGTTCACCCCGAGCGCCTCGCGGGCGAGCTGGGCGGTGAGGACCGCCTCCTTCGCCGTGTGGCATCCCGCGGTGTTCGGCAGAAGATCGTATTTCGATTGATCGATCAGATCCAGGATCGACCCGGAGGAGCGGTCGGCCAGGTTCAGCCGGCGGATCGAGAGGGTGACGAGTTCCGTTCCGCTCGCCTCCAGCGCCTCGACCATCACACGGGGGTTGGGATAGCGGCTGGTTCCAAGAAGGAGTCTGGAGCGATATGTCTTTCCGCCGAGGAGGAATCCGTCGTCGGAATCTCCTGTTGCGATCCGTTCACTCTCCATGCGTCTATCGGATGTCTGCATTGCGTTCAGCCCCCCTGGGTTGCGGTGATGATCTCCACACTATCCCCATCCGCCAGTTCATACTCCTTCCACCGCGCGCGCGGGACCACCATATCGTTGACGGCGACGGCGATGCCGCTGACGGAGGGGTCGAGCCCCTGCTCGCGGACGAGCGCCGTGATATCGTACGCCGATGTTTCGATCCGACTACCGTTGATCTGCAGTTTCATGAAATCGATGCGCGGAAAATGTTTCGAGCCACCTGTTCTCCCTCCCCCCCGTCAGATACGCGGCCAGGATGGAGGCCGCATGCGGAGAGAAGATGACGCCATGCCTGTAATATCCCAGAGCCAGACTTACTCCCTCCCGTCCCGACCGTCCCAGCACCGGCATGTGGTCGACCGTCGCCGGACGGAACCCGACGGAGGTCTCCGTGATCCCGATCTCGAGCACCGCCGGAAGCGTCTCCCTGGCGGCGCGGAGCAGCTCGTAGATGGGACCGACCGTCGTGCGGCGGTCGAATCCCTTCTCCTCCATGCTCGCCCCCAGCACCAGATCGCCCGACGATTTCGGGGCAAGATACATTCTGGGCGTTCTGACGACATGATCCAGAAGACGCATCTCGCGCTGATCCAGACGGAGGATCTGCCCCTTCATCGGACGGATCATCCGGGCGACCTCCGGAACCGCCCCCCGCAGCAGAGCGGTATCGGCTCCCGTGGCGATCACGAACTCACCCGCCGTGATCGTGGCCCTGGGAGATCTGAACGTCGGCGGAGTCCCGACAAGGCTTCCCCCCTCGATCCCTTCCACGATCCTCACCCCCAGCCCCCGGAGCGAGGCGAGAAGCGCGCCGAGGAGGAGACGATTATCGACCTGGCGATCGTGCCGCGAGAGAATTCCGCCGTGGACGTTCGGCGAGAGGAACGGCTCCAGCCTGCGGCATTCGTAGCCGGAGAGCCATTCCACGGGGAGCCCGAGCCCGACCTGTTCGTCGTAGACGTGCCGGACCTGCTCCACCTCGTCGCGATCGGCCCCCACCAGCAGCGTCCCCTCCTCTCTGTAATCGACATCGATCCCCGTCTCCCGCTCCAGCTCCGCGACGAACGCGGGGTAGGCTGCAACCGCCTCATACCCGAAGCGCATCACGTCGGGCTCGCCGAGCCGCGCCTCGATGAAGGGAGCAAGCATCCCGGCGGCAACGTATCCGGCGCCCCGTCCCGCCCGTTCCCGCTCCACGACGGTCACCGACGCCCCGGCACGCGCCAGCGCGCGGGCAGTCGTCAGGCCGGCGATGCCGCCGCCGACCACGCAGAAATCGGAACGGATATGCACGAAGAAGCGGATAGAGGAAGATCGAAACTCCCCGTTCCGGCACGAATCGTCCCGGACGGGAGCATCCGGCAAATATAGCGGTTAGGCTTTCGGAGGGAGCCGACAATTACATGCTTACACGTTGGGAAACGGGAGCGGCGGCCCGTATCGATCGGGCCGCCGCTCCGGTTCGGTACGTCGCACTGCGACCTGGGGCTACTGCGGCCGCCCGGTCACCTTGAACATGAAGCCGTGATTCCTCGCATCGCATCCCTCCGGGAAGATGGTCGCGGTCTTCACCAGGAAGGTGTTCGGATGGACTGTGCCTCCCCCATCGGTCCACTGCTTCATCGGCGATACGATGATCGTGGCGCAGGGGGTCTGTTCATCCAGGTTCTCGCTGGTCAGCGTCGCCGTGATCGAGGATCTGCCGACCAGGGAGAGGGGCGCCCCCGTGTGGGGATCGAGCACGTCGACGATGACGCGCACCAGTCCCAGCGCCACCGGCACGACCTGGGTGACGCCGAACTCGGAGTTGATCACCGCCCCCGCGTCGATCTGGCCCCAGGCGTAGAGGACGTTGTCGGTATAGGTCGATCCCTTGAACGGGAGGCGTCCGCCGACGATGCTGGAGCCGTCGTTCTCGTCGAAGACCGTCGAATGGCCGTTGTACGATACTTCGAACGCGTTCGAGCGGAGGTTCTGGCCGTTGACGGTATCGCCGTTGCCGATGATGAAGATCGGTTCGTCCTGGCGGGCCGCGGTCGAGTTCGTCTTGCGCCAGGCCATGCTGCCGAGTTCCATGTTGAACGCGCCGATAACGGTCTGGGCGTAGCTGCGGGCGATCAGGTAATCGCCGCCGGGGATGGTGGCGCTGCTGCCGTCGCCGGGGTTGACCCCGGGGGTCGTCCAGAGGATGCGGTTGCCGGCGCCGCCGCCGATCGTCGCGTCCTTCGCGTAGATCTCATTGTAGAAGCCGCCGCCGATCGTGCTGTTGCTGGGGGCGCCGAAGCCGACCTGCTGGTTGATGATCCCGTGCTCTCCGCCGGCGATCGTCGCCACCGAGCCGTTGTTCTCGTTCTGCACGCCGCCGCCGACGGTGCCGTGAGCGGCCAGGGCGCGGTTGGTGTTGCCGCCGCCGACCGTGGCGCCGAAGCCGGTGGAGATGTTGGAGATGCCGCCGCCGATCGTCGTCTGGTTTCCGTTCGCCAGGTTCCCCTGTCCGCCGCCGATCGTTGCGTAGTTGACCGTGGCCCGGTTCCCGGAGCCGCC
The DNA here is from genome assembly GCA_966250335.1 of uncultured bacterium. GTDB lineage: Bacteria > Bacteroidota > Ignavibacteria > OLB7 > OLB7 > OLB7. The sequence goes on from CBINGZ010000007.1 coordinate 146,331, forward strand.
GCCGATGAAGCTCCATGATCCGAGAGCCAGATTGTCCTGACCGCCGCCGGCAAAGGAATAGTTGCCGTCGGCATAGTTGCCGAAGCCGCCGCCGACCGCCGCGTAATACTGCGCGCGGTTGGAATGGCCGCCGGTGATCGCCGCATAGAAATCGTTGGCCCGGTTGTTGATGCCGCCCGCCACCGTCGATGTATGTCCGCTTGCGACATTGTCCTGACCGCCGCCGACCGTGGCGTTATTGGCCAGGGCAAGGTTGGCCCAGCCGCCGGAGACGGTGCTCCACGACGAGTTCGCCAGATTGCTCTGGCCGCCGCCGACGAAGCTCCATGATCCGGAGGCCGTGTTGGACTGGCCGCCGCCGGTGAAGGAGTAGTCGCCGTCGGCATGGTTGCCGAAACCGCCGCCGACTGCCGCATAGTACTCGGCACGGTTGGAATGCCCTCCGGTGATCGCCGCATAGATATTGTTCGCCCGGTTGCTGATGCCGCCGCCGATGGTTGAAGTGTTACCGATCGCGATATTATCCTGACCGCCGCCGATCGTCACGTGGTTGTTGGTCGCCTGGTTGCTGGCGCCGCCGCCGACGGTGCTCCATGCTCCGCTCGCCGTGTTGGACTCGCCGCCGCCGATGAAGGAGTAGTCGCCGTCGGCATGGTTGCCGAACCCGCCTCCTGCGGTAGCATAATATTCGGCGCGGTTGGAATGGCCGCCGGTAATGGCTGCGTAGAAATCGTTCGCCCGATTCTGGAGACCGCCGCCGATGGTCGAGGTATGGCCGGCTGCGATATTACTATCGCCGCCGCCGATCGTTGCGTTGTTGTTGTCCGCGTGGTTATCCAGGCCGCCGCCGACCACGGCCCATGTTCCGTTCGCGATATTCGTCTGACCGCCGCCGACAAAGGAGTAGTCCAGCGCCGCGGCGTTATCGAACCCACCGACAAGCGACGCCCATGTCCCGTTCGCGGCATTCGTCTGCCCGCCGCCGACGACGGCATAATCTTGTGACGCGGTGTTGTCGAATCCGCCGAGAATCGAGGACCAGCTTCCTGTGGCGGAATTGCTCTCTCCGCCGCCGATGACCGCATCCTGATCCGTTGTTTCGTTGTCGTCGCCCGAGATCGTGGCCGATCCCTCGCCTGATGCGATATTGCTTCGTCCGCCGCCGATGAAATTGTGGTTCTGGGTGGCCTCGTTTTCTTCCCCGCCGGAGATCGTGGAATGGCCGACGTTGGTCACCGTGTTGCCGAGCACGTTGTGCTGACCGCCGCCGATGGTCCCGTATTCGACGAAGCGGGTCCCGGGGCCGATGAGATGCTCGGCTCCACCGCTGATCACGGCATAGTCCGAACCGTTCTGGATCAGATTGGCCGCCGCCGCCGCATTACCGCCGCCTGCGATCGTGGCGCCGATGGTCGCGTTAGTGATGGTATTGGCGAGATGCCCCCCCACGATATTCGGCGTGTTGGTGCCGTTCGGCTGGTAGGTCATGATCTTCTCACCGTTGACCATGACCGTGAAATCGGCCCCGGTGGCGGCGCCGGGGGGATCGCTCGTGCCGATCCAGTCCGCCGCGATGGGATAGACGATACCAGGGAATCCCTCGATCCTTGCGTCACCGACGATCGACCAGTAGAGATCTCCGGTCCCGGCCTTCTCGGCACTCCCCTTCTCGCTCGAGCTCTCCTTGGAGTCCGCCCCGATGATCACACTCCCCGTGATCTTGTCGTAATTGACTCCCGTTCCGATAAAGTTCAGCGGGGCTCCCCTGTCGGTCACCTTTTCACCGTTGACCCGGATTTCTCCCACATACTCGGCCCCGATCTTCGCGGCGGTGACCGACCCGTCGGCGATCTTCTCGGTCGCGACGGCGGCATCGGCCAGCTTCTCCGTGCCGACGGCTCCCTCCGCGATCTTGTCGGCCGTGATCGACCCGTCGGCGACGTTCAGGGCGTACGGCGCGGCGCTCATCGCCGTCAGCGGGCGCATCTCCTCGCCGCCGGCGATCCTGACCCCGACCCAGAGAGGTCTGTCCATGTCGACCGAGGCGGGAAGCGGTCTGCCGCCGCCGAGCTGGAGGCTGAAGACCCCTCCCACGATCCGTGCCGTATAGACGTCGGCCCAGACGGGGGTTCCGCCCGCCTCGTCGCCGTAGAGAGTAACGACGATCGGATAGTCCCCGTCACCGATCGGCGCGCCGTCGCGCCCGGTGACGAGCCCCTGATAGCTGACGGTCTGCGGCGTCCCGGCAGACGTCCCGTCCGGCGTCTGCTGCGCGGAAACGTCCGCGGCGACGAGAAATACCCCCGCGAGGGCGAGCGCCCGCGCAATCGATAGCGTGCGATTCATGGCAGTGTTCCGAAAGATATGGTTGAGGAGGATGGGGTGAAGGCGCGGCCCCGCGCCCCTACGACGCTTGTCGATCCCCGATTAATCCGATATTGTTGTTCAGGACACGACGATGTCGTCCGAAGCCGCCCGGTCGGCGGTCTCGGCTATCTATATCGCAAGGCCACCGACGGACCTTCAGAGATTCTCTCCCTTCGTTCCGCCTCCGGAACCCGGCCGCCGACGCGCGGGACAAAAGCATCCCCCGCCCCGGTCCTTCCGGACCCCGGTATATGATGAAGACCCCGGTATGTGAATGATGAGATGTTCCTGCCCGACCGTAGGATGAAGCGGCATGACAGGATCGTATGGCGATGATAGTGGCGTGCGGGCCACGAATCTATCGGGTGTGGATGTAAGATAGCAGGAGATCGCCCGATTGATGCTCGGTAATTATTAGGTACGTCGGATCATGCTCCATTCGGGAGATTCGGCGACGCAAAGAAAAGGGTCGATCCTTCCGCCGAATTCGCCATCTTTCGCCCGACGGGCTCCCCGCCCGCGGCTGATGTGAGAAGTCTCTCCCTCCCCGGTGTCTATAGGACTATTATGTGATCATCATGAAGTCTTCGGCGCGCACACCAGATCGATACGGCCCCGCCCCTCGTCGGACGCGGGCGCCCGCACATCCCCTTCTTCTTGCGGTTCTCCTTCTTGCCGTCGCGTACGACGCTGCCGGACAGCGGGCGGAGGGGACTCCACACCCGGAAGCCCTTCCCGGCAGGCTCCTGCTGAAGTTCACGGCAGGCTCCGTCGCGGCGCGCGAGGTACCGGACCCGATCACCGCTCCGCTGAGGAACAGGTATCGTATCGGGTCGATACGTCCCTGGATCGCGCCGGCGCTCCTTCGACCGACCGGATGGGAGACCGCTCTCGCACGCGGGAATCACGTATCCGGTCTCGGCCGTATCGTCACCGTCGAGTACGGAGCCGACATCCCCCCCGAAACCGCCGCCGCGGAATTCTCCGCGCTCCCCGGCGTCGAGTACGCGGAACCGGTTTATCGCCGCACGATCTTCTATCTCCCCAACGATCCCGGCGTCTCCAGCCAGTGGTATCTGGGGCAGATAGGAGCAGTGAAGGGATGGGAACGACTGAAGGCCGATTCCTCCATGCTGATCGCCGTGGTCGACGTCGGGATCGATCTCTCGCATCGCGATCTGCGCGACGCGATCCGTTTCAACCCCGGCGAGAGCGGCTTCGACCAGCTCGGCCGCGATCGCCGCTCCAACGGAATCGACGACGACGGCAACGGCTTCGTCGACGACTGGAGGGGATACGACTTCGCCGGAAACGACGGAACGGCCGGAGACAACGATCCCACCGGCGTCTCCTGGCACGGCACTCACGTGGCGGGCATCGCCGCGGCAAGCGGCGACAACGGGATCGGGATCGCCGGTGTCGCCTACGGCGCGATGATCCTCCCGGTCAAGATCGCATCGGATGAATCGGGGGACGATCCTTCTCTCACGGAGGGATACCCGGCGATCCTCTATGCGGCACGCATGGGGGCGAAGGTCATCAACTGCAGCTGGGGAGGCCTGGGGGATTCGCGCGCGGAACAGGAGGTGATCGACGAAGTCACCGGCATGGGAAGCCTGGTGGTGGCCGCGGCGGGAAATCTCGGCTCCACCTTCCTCTCCTATCCGGCCTCCTACCGCGGAGTTCTCTCGGTCGCCTCGCTGGACGACGACGGGCGGCTCTCCAGCTTCAGCGATCGGAACACGAGAGTGGGGATATCGGCGCCGGGGGACGGCATCTACTCGACCCTCTCCCCGACCGACGGCGTCCAGTACGGCTACTCCGACGGCACCTCGATGGCCGCGCCGATGGTCTCCGCCGCAGCCGCGCTGGTACGTCGTCTCTACCCCGACCTGACGCCCGACCAGACGGCCGCCGTTCTGCGCGCGACCGCAACCGATATATCGGCGCTGAACCGGAACCAGCGCTACATGTACGGCGGCGGCCGCCTCGATATCGATAAGGCCCTGGCGGTCGGACCGACGACCGTGGCGGCCGATGTGGCGAGCTACACCGTATGGAACGGCAACGGCGACGAGGTGATCGAGCCGGGCGAACGGGTCGGCGTCTCCGCGACCGTCAGGAATCTGCTGGCTCCGGCGTCGAAGGTCGTCATGGAGCTGGAGCAGATGTCGGGGGGGATATCCCTTCCAACATTACGATATGATCTGGGACCGATGGGGGCCGGGGAGAGCAAAACGATCCCCTACGGCACGTTCGCCTTCACGATGCCGAAGGAGGTCCCGGTCGATCTGACGCTTCCGATCGCCCTCCGGCTCTACGACGGCGACAGGGAGCTCGGCGCCACGACCTTCGATCTCCTCGTCAACCCGAACTACGGCAGCACCACCAGCGGCGCCGTGACCGCGACCTTCATGGGAGACGGACGGATCGGCTTCAACGACTTCCCCGCAAACTCTATCGGAAAAGGATTTACCGTCGGCTTCAGCCCGACGATCCTGGCCGAAGGGGGACTCCTGCTCGGCCTGGGCCCCGACCGCATGGCCGATGTGGTGCGGGGAAGCGACGGCATCAACCAGAGCAGGGGTCTGCAGACGGTCAGCCCCTACCGCGCCGAGTACAACGAAAAGATGCGCGCCGAAGTCGGTCACGCCCGGTTCGACGATGCCCACCTGCCGGCCGGTCGCAGGGTCGGCGCCCGGGTGGAGCTGACGACGTACGCGTTCAACAACGAACGGGAGATCCTCGCGCTCTATAGAATAGAGAACAGCAGCGACGTGACACTTCAGGATCTCTACTGTTCTCTCTATATGGACTGGGATCTGGGCCCCGCCGAGGAGGCGAACAGAACAGGGTTCGATCCGGCGCTGCGCCTCGGCTACATGCAGAACGCCGAGAACGCCACACGGCCGATGGCGGGAGTCGTCCTGCTGAGCGACCAGCCGATGAACGTCCGCGCCCTCGACAACAGGAGAGCTCCCCTGAGCAACGGCTTCACCCCCGCGGAGAAATGGGATGCGATCAGGGGAGGAATCAGCCGCACCGTCTCGCTGGACGGCGACTGCTCCATGCTGATCGGCGCCGGACCGATCACGCTCGCTCCCGGAGAGGATACGACGATTGCCGTGGCGATCGTCGCCGGAGCGACCCTTGCCGAGCTGCGGAATCTGGCGGGATCGGCGTTCGAACGGTTCGAGTCGTTTGGGGGCAGGCCGGGAGGCCCGGTCTCCCTTCCGGTCGGGATCGATCTCGCGGTTGCCGGACCGAACCCGTTCATGCACGATGCGTTGATCGAACTCCGTCTGGGGGAGCCGGGAGAAGGGACACTGGAGGTCTGGGACAGTCTGGGAGAACGGGTCGCCCTCCTTGCCGACGGCGAGCAGGAGAGCGGAACCCACCGATTCCGTTTCAGCCCCGATTCGGGGGGAGGGGTCTATTTCGTCAGATATCGCTCGGGGGAGACCAGCCTGGTACGGAAGCTGGTCCGCTTCGCTCCCTGATCGAACGGGAGTCGAGATGAGACGGCCGCCGGTATTGTCCGAACAAAACAGTCCGGTTATGTTCCGGCGGCACTAACTTCCAGATAGTGTAAGGTGTTATCCGGGACACGGGATAAAGGAGGCTCCAGGTTCCGAATTGTACACTCCGGGGGAGGTGTGCCATTCGTAACGTGGAGAATCGTCTTCCACCGCATCCCGGCAGTGCCCGGCCCCTCCGAGCTTCAAGATTCGTATCGTCCTATTCCATCTATTCGCTCAGTCACCCAGAGAGTCGTCATGAAATCTCGCATGCTCCTTGCCGTTCTGCTCCTTTCCGCGACCGTTGCGTTCGGTCAGGAACGTCGGGAGCCCCCCAAGGGAACCAGAGGGATGATCGCCGGCCGTGTCCTGGTCAAGGTCACGCGCGAGGCCTTCACGCAGGGCCCGTCGGCCTCCATGTTCGGCGCCGCGGCGTCGGAGTTCGCCCTCGGGAAGATCGCCCCGTGGCTCAGGCCGGAGCTGGTCCGGTTCAGGCTTCCGATGTACAAGGGAGGCTCCACCACCGAGGCCCCGGCGCTTGCGCTCCGGAGGATCATGGTCGTGGAGTACGGATCGGGCGCATCACCGGTCGAGGTCGCCCGCGCCCTGAACGGCATGCCGGGAGTGGAATATGCCGAGCCGATCTACATCCGCCGTCCCCTCTACACCCCGAACGATCCGCATCTCGACAAGCAGTGGTATCTCGATCTGATCAAGGCTCCGGAGGCATGGGATATCGCCCGGGCCGACAGCACGATCCTCGTCGCCGTCACCGACACCGGTGTCGAACTCGATCATGAGGATCTGAAGGATGCGATCTGGAAGAACAGCGGCGAGACGGGCCCCGACGGGGCCGGCGGCGACCGCGCCACCAACGGCAAGGATGACGACGGCAACGGCTACATCGACGATTACAGAGGCTACGACTTCTCCGGCGCCGACGGCCGCACCCCGGACAACGACCCGACCCCCCGCGACAACCACGGAACGCTCGTCTCAGGGCTCGTCGTCGCCACGGGAAACAACGACAAGGGAATCGTCGGCATCGGGCACGGCGCCCGTCTGATGCCCCTGAAGGTCGCCGACGAATACACCGACCCGGAGATCAACACCGGCTTCGAGGGGATTCTCTACGCCGCGAAGATGGGAGCCCATATCATCAACTGCAGCTGGGGGGACGACAACTGGTCGCGCGCCGAACAGGAGATACTCGACGTCGTCCACCGTGACTACAACGTGATGGTGATCGCCGCCGCCGGCAACGGAGGGAGCGCGGAACCGATCTACCCGGCCTCCTACAGAGGAGTCTTCTCCATCGCCGCCACCGGACAGTTCGACGAGAAGGCGAGCTTCAGCCGCTTCAACTACGCCGTCGATCTGGCGGCGCCCGGCGTGCAGATCTACAGCACGACGATCGCAAATCGATATGCCAGCGACGGCGGGACCTCCTTCTCCTGCCCGATCGTGGCGGGGGGAGCGGCGGTGATCAAGAAGCATTTTCCGTCGCTGACCGGCCGCGAGATCGAGGAGGTCCTCCGCGCGAACTCGGACGACATCTCGGCGTCGCTCGATCCGGTCCACGCCGACAAGCTCGGATCGGGGAGGCTGAATCTGCTCCGCGCGCTGACCGTGGGACCAAATATCGCCTCTGCCCGCGTGATCGACTATACCGTCATCGACGCCTCCGGCGACGGCATTGCCGACGCCGGAGAGAAGATCACGATCAGGACATCGGTGAAGAACATGCTGGCGGCGGCGCCGTCGGTGTCGGTGGTGATGGACCCGATCTCCTATCCCCCCCTGGTGATCGAGAACGCGAACTTCGAGCTCGGCGCGATGATCTCCGGGCAGACCACGATCCTCCCGGACGGCTCCTTCTCCTTCACGGTTCCCGACCTGAGCCCCAACATGGAGCTCGTCCTCCGGATCTCCGTGACCACGAAGGATCGCACCAATCTCGAGTTCATCAAGGTCAGGGTCTCCCCCACCTACGCGACCACCGATCACAACAAGCTGGCGGTGACCTTCAACAGCACGGGGAACCTGGCGTTCGACGGGTTCAACACCCAGGAGGGGGACGGCTTCACGTACGGCGCGAGCAAGAACCTCCTCTTCCACGGCGGATTCATCGCCGGGGTGGGACCGAACCAGGTCTCGGACGTGATCCGCAACGGCGGATTCACGCAGGGCTCGGCGAACGGCTTCCAGATCGTGGCCCCGTACAGGCTCACGCTGGCGAACGACTCCTCGGTCGAGATCGGCACGGCCCGGTTCGACGACAGGCATAGAGCCGGCGCAAGCAACGTGGGGATCGAGGTCGATATGACCACGAGGGAATATCGCGACTCTGCTCTCAGCAATATCGTGCTGGTAAACTATCACCTCCGCAACATCAGCGGGCAGAACCTGGCGGGTCTTCACGCCGGGATCTATCTCGACTGGGATATCGGCATCAACGGCACGCGCGACAACGTCACCTTCGACGCCGAGCGCAGGATGGGCTTCCAGCGGAACGTCGACGCGCAGCCCGGCTTCGTGGCGGCCGCCGCTCTTCTCTCGAAGCAGGCGATCGACTTCTTCGCGTTCGACAACGACGACGACGTCAACGGCGTCAACGATTTCCCGATGCCGAAGAAATGGGCGGCCCTCTCCGGAGGCGTCAGGCGTCCGAACTCGAACATCGGCGACGTCTCGATGATGATCGGCGGCGGCCCCGTCTCGCTGGGGATCGAGGATAGCGCGGACTTCACCTTCGCGCTGGTCGTGGCCGAGAACTTCCAGGAGCTTCAGAAGTCGGTCGACAAGGCGCGCCAGGTCTTCGGAGGGATCGGAACCGGGGTGGAGACGCCGGAGGAGATCGCCGCCGCGCTGCAGGTCAGGATATCTCCCAGCCCGATGCGCGGCGCCACCGATTTCTCCTGCCGCATCCCGGAGACCGGCCCGGTCCTCATCAGGCTGTACGACCTTCAGGGCCGTCCGGTACGGACCCTGTTCAACGGAGAGGCCGGGGCCGGCGAGCTGCGGATCATGCTCAACGCCGACGATCTGCCGGACGGAGTCTACATCTACAGCGTCCGCACCGAAGATTTTTCGCAGCAGGGAAAGGTCGTGAAGGTGGGAGAGTAAACGGTCGGTCGATTCGGGATTCAAGGAAAAGAAAGAGGCCGGACTGCAATCGATGCGGTCCGGCCTCTTCTTATATCGTGCTATTGATTCATCAGGTGGGATCTACTTCTCGGCCGATTCCTGATAGAGCGTCTGATGTATCGGATCGATGAAGACCAGCTTGCGCCAGATGGAAGGATCGTGATACCTGATGAAAAGCTCCGAGTACTCGATATACTTGGTGTCGTTCAGAATCCGGATAAGGGTGCTCTGCTCCACCAGGTTGTCCTTGACGTAGGCGAGCTTGGTGAGATGCGACGCGACGGAATCGAGCGCGGCCGCGCGGTTCGTGGCGATCAGGTCGAGCCCGTTGTAATGGTAGTCGTAGATGAACTTGCGGATCGGATTGTACCGCAGCTCCGACAGCTCGCGGAGCATCCCGAAGCGGGAGTAGCTCCCCTGGGTCGCCTGCGTGGTCCATCCCTTGGAGTCCGACCGAAGCTGGGCGCGGTTCGCGATATCCCTCGCCATCTGATACATTGCGTCCCCCGTCAGGTAGCCGTAGCTGTCGAGATCGAGCCCGAGCGCGATATAGACGTAGAAGTCGATAAGGCCGCTGAGCTCGTCGTATCCGGTCGGGTCGCGCTGGATCGGCTGGTTCCTGACATATCGGAACGCCCAGTGTTCGTCGAGGATCTTCATCATCGGGGAGAGATTCCCCGACTTGTGGAGCACTCTCTGGCTGCCGACCACCAGCTTCGCCGTATAGTATCCCTCCCCGCCGCCGGTCAGAACGACACTGAGGTTCATCGGGATCTTCTCCCCCTCCCACTCCAGCTCCGTCCACTTGGTGTTGTCGATATATCGTTCCAGCTCATCGGCGAAGCCGTCCACATCCTGACGCGATGCGGGGTTGATCTGATCCGCGTTGACGTTGACGCTGGCGTCGATCTCCTGCGCGCCGGCGCTCCGGATCGAGAGTGTGACGAGTGCCGCGATCGTCAGAAGCGAGCGGCTCAAGGTTCGTGGGGTCGGCATGGAGGATATGATCCTGTTTGAAGTTGAAACTGTGAAACGGACGGCCCGGCCGGGTGAGGCGCCACGGAATACGTGACGGGATTTGGGTGGACCGGTTTATCCGGGGCGACTATATTCCCCCCGACACCACGACGAACAGCCGTTCATCACCGGAATCAACCGCCGCGCCGGAATCGTTATCCGCGGCGCAGGCTTCCACCACAAGCCGGAATCAATGTAGTGAAGTGCATAGATCGACGAAAGGGAGAACTTCTGATTGCCCTGCTCCTCCCGGCGACCGCCGCTCCCTCGGCCGCCCAGCAGGAGGAACGAATCACGCCGCCGACAGCCGCTCTATCCCTCTCGACATCCGCAAGGATCGATCATCCGTGGCTCGCCCGCGATAACCCGGCGGCTCTGACGTCGGTCGAGGGAATCATCGTGCTCGGATCGTTCACCCCTCCCCCCCTTGGAATCGCCGGCCTTCATGAAGGGGGAACCCTCGTTGCCCTCCCGGTCGATACGACGCTCGCGCTCGGTCTCGCGATCGACGGCGTGAGGCTGCGCGGATACGGGGAGACGACGATCGCGGCGACAGTCGCCTGGTCTCCCGATCCCGCCGCGAGATTCGGTGTGACGGTCGCGACCGATCATCTCGCGATCGAGGGATACGGCTCGGCCGTCGCCCCTTCGTTCGATCTCGGCGTGCTCCTCCTCCCCTCTCCCGGCATCCGCTTCGGGGGGACGCTGCGAACTCCTATCGGATCGTGGGGCGATAGGATCGCGCTCCGGCGGCGGCTGACAATGGGGTTCGCGTTCGATATCGAACGATCGACCGTCCTCTCGGTCGACGCGCGGCATGAGATCGGCCGACCCGTCGGCGCCTCCGTCGGAATCTCGACCTCGCTCGACCCGGCCCTGACGCTGCGCGCCGGGTTCGGCCACGGGCCCACGATGATCTCACTGGGGATGACGCTCGACTGCGACGGGATCATTGCCGACTACGGCGGCTCATATATCGTGCCGATCGGGTTCCGACATCTCTTCGGGGTCGGCGTGCGACTCTGATCGGAGACGGCTCCGGAATGGAGCGATTTCACCACAACCAACTTCATACCACCATGCGATATTATATGCCGGTGTTGCTGATATCCGCGACCGTTCATTGCGCAGGAGCGGTTCAGGGAGATGCACAGGATACCTCGGGCGATTCGGCGCCCGCTCTTGAACGACTGCTGGAAGAGGAATCCGAATCGGGATCGGAGGAGGTTCTGGACGAACTTGAACGATACATCCGCGAACCGCTGAGTCTTCATGTCGCGTCGGCGACCGAACTGTCGCGGCTCCCCGGCATATCGCCCGGCGACGCACGGGCGATCCTCCGGTTCGTGGCCGAACGGGGGCCGATCGATCTCTCCGAACTGGAGAACGCCGGACTCGCAACCGAAGAGCAGATCGGCACGCTGCGGACCTACACCACGCTCGCACGTCCCACGCCGGAGGCTCCGAAGCTGAAGGTCGCGCTCCGGGCGCGGGCCGTCATCGATCTTCAGACACGCCTGGGGTTCCGCGACGAGATCTATCGCGTCGGGCTCCTTCACGATCCCGCGACCGGGGATTCGATCGGCCTCGACACCTTCTCCCTCGGCCCCTCCTACCTCGGCGGACCAGGAGCCGTCATGACCCGCATCGACGGATCGTACGGCGATTATTCCGCGGGGATCGTCTTCGAGCGGGACGCAGGGGAGCCCCTCTTCGTCCGGGACACGCTGGGGTACGCGCGCACCCGGTTCGAGCGGACGGACGGGATTCCGGGCGGCGGATCGATCAGCCGTTTCGGCGCGTTCACGGGAGGATATCTGACCCTGAAGCGGGAGCCGTTCACCGCCCATATCGGCGACTACACGGCCGACTTCGGAGGAGGGCTCGCCCTGGGGGGCTCGAACCGGAGATATGCCGGAAGAGGCCGGCCGCGCGGGATCGCTCCGCATCGCTCCTCCGAAGGGAACCGATATCTGAGCGGCGCCGCCGTGAGCATGGCCGGCGATCCGCTCCCCCCCGGGTTTTCGGCGGCTGCATTCGTCTCCCGGCGGTCGCTGGACGCAACCTTCGGCAACATCATCGAATCGGATGGCGATACGGTGTTCTCCGTGACCTCGCTGCGGGATGACGGCTACAGAAGAACCTGGAGCGAACTGAGACGGAGCGCCCTCCTGATCGAAACGCTGACGGGAGCCGCTCTCCGGTACGGGTCGAAAGAGAGACATATCGCATTCACCACATACCGATCACGATTCCGATCATCATCGCATAGCGATTCAACCAGACCTCTCGACCATTCCGGCCTCTCCCTGCTCGCCGTCGACGGAGCGATCGAGACGGGGAACCTCGCGGTTCGCGGAGAAGCTGCACGCGACGGCGCGGGGATCGTGGCGGGGAGGGGCGGGATCGACCTGGCCCACGCCGGCATGAATATCGCGCTGACTGCGCATTTCCTCCCCTTCTCCTTCGTCTCGCCCCACGCCGGAACAATCGGCGGCACCGGTTCGGGGAGGAGCAACGAGCGCGGCCTCTCGATCATGATCGACGCGAAGATCGCTCCGCGATCGGTCATCCGGACGTCGTTCGATCTGGCGAGGACCTTCGAGCGCACGTACGCGGTCCCCCTCCCCGCATCGGAATCACGGGGTTCGCTCTCCCTCGACTGCGAGGCGGCGCCGGGATGGAAGCTCGACCTCAGGATCAGGTCGGCGGCGGCCGTCACGGCGACCACGATCCGTGACCGGTTCGGTCGCGACCGGCGCGCGGTCATGGAACGGGAGGCCTTCGCCGTCAGAGCCGGGCTGGAATGGTCATCCCCCGACCGGCGATTCCGGGTCCGGGCACGGTTCGAGCGGCTTCATACGTCATACTCGGAGATCCGCCCCTCGCTCGACGGCCTGCTGACCTATCTCGATCTCCAGTGGTCTCCCTCGACCGCCCTGGTCGTCGGGCTCCGCCGGGCGCTCTTCCAGGGCGAGGGGAACGACGCGGCGCCGTATATGTTCGAACAGGATCTTCCCGGTCGTCCCGCCGGGGAGACCCTTGCCGGCGAGGGAGGACGATCGTACATCCACGCCCGCTGGCGTCCTCTCCCGGGGATCTCGATCGCGGCGAAGTATGGGGAAACGCTCTATCACGACCGGGAGACCATCTCGCCGGGAACGCTGCAGGAGATCGACGGGCCGCTGCACGGCACGCTCGCCGTGCAGATCGACGTAAGTTTGTAGAGCCGAACGCTCTTAAACGAAGCCGGACGGAAGAGGTCACAGGGGAAGTCGAGAGAAGAGAAAGAGCGACATCAATGAACGAAACGGAGAGATATCTCATGAACGCATACAGAGGGAACGGGGGAACGATGCTGGCGGCGATGCTGATCGCCGTATGTGTCGCCGACGCGCGCCCCGGGCCGAGACCGGCGGGGATCGAGGAGATCGTCGCGAAGACCAAGGCGCTCTACAACGGCACATCGAGCGCGGAGATCCAGTTCGAGCAGTCGGGCGCCGGGGGCGCATCGAAGGGGACGCTGACCTACGCCCAGGGGAACAAGTACCGTCTGGAATATCCCAAACAGACATTCATCAGCAACGGCCAGAAGGTCTGGACCTTCACCCCGGCCGCGAAGCAGGTGGTGATCTCGAAGGCGTCGACCCAGAAGGGACGATTGACGCCGAACGACATCCTCAAATCGTTCCCCGGCGATTATGCGACCTCCCTGGTGCGTGAGGAGAAGGTGAACGGACGGGCCGTCTGGGTGGTGCGCTGCGTCCCGAAAGGGGAGAAAATCGGCGACGTGACCGAGGCGACGCTCTACATCGACAAGGCGACCTACCGGTTCCAGCAGATAGCGATCACCAGTCCCACGCTCGGCTCGGTGACGCTCCGGATCGTGTCGGCGAAGTACGACACGAAGATCCCCGACTCCCGTTTCACCTTCGCCCCCTCCGGCGACACGAAGGTGGTCGATCTGACGAAGTAACCGCAACGCTTCAGCATTACCCCGAAGCTCCGGGGGAAGCGACCGTTCACGACAGCCGATGAACGGGCTGCTTCCCCGGAGCTTCGGCATGTCTGGAGCGCATCGTTATATTGGTCGTCCGGCAGGTTCCAGGGCCGGGTCCCCGCCGGAGCTAACGAATCGTCGACAGATCGCATCGTGGAATCATCTCACTCTCACACCGAATCGCAGGCCGCAGGGGCTCCCCCCCGCCCGGTCCCGACCGATATGCTCCAGCATCTGGTCCCCAGACAGCGGAGGAGCGGCCGGCAGTGGCTCAAGTGGCTCTGGGATCAGGTCTATGCGGTCGCGATGCGCTCCGACGAGGACCATATCTTCATGCTGGCCGCGGGGGTGGCGTTCAACATCATCACCTCGCTGGTGCCGATGCTTCTCATCCTGCTCTTTGCACTGGGATATATTCTCGATTCGGAGACGGTGATGGAACAGTTGCGGACCTACGCCTCCACATATATCGTGGCGGAAGGTAATCGCGCCGATATCATCCTCACGCTTCAGTCGCAGGTGTCGGCGCTGATCGAGAATCGCGGCGTGGCGGGACTTATCGGTTTCGGCGGCCTCCTCTGGACCGCCTCGGCGCTTGCGGCCTCGATCCGCGTCTGCATCAACAAGGTCCTCCGCTGCCGCGAGGAACGCCACTACCTGATCTACAAGCTCTACGACATGACGTCGATCGCCGCGATCGGGCTGCTGGTCTTCATATCGGTGCTGCTGGGCCCGATCCTTCAGCTCGTGACGGCGACCAGCGACAGGATCGGGGATCTGCTGAACCTTGCGGGATTCGAATGGATCGTGACGGAGGCGGTGAGCGCGGCCACGGCGCTTCTTCTCTTCTATATCATCTTTCGATACATGCCCTACCAGCGCCAGTCACGCCACATCATCTGGATCGGGACGCTGACCAGCACGGTCCTGTGGGAGATCGCGCGGCAGGTGTTCGGGTTCTATCTGATGGAGTTCAAGACCTTCGCACGGATCTACGGGGCATACGCCTTTTTCGCCACGGCCGCCCTCTGGATCTACTACAGCGCCCTCGTCTTCCTGATCGGGGCGGAAGTCGCCTACCATATCAAGCAGAGCCGCTGGAACGCCCGCCGCCAGTTCGAACGGATCGCGATGGGAGATCGGAACGGCTCGGCCGCCGGGTAGTCATCCCTTAACCCCTTACTGCATTGCCCCCTCCGGGGCCTTCTCCACCGGCTTCGGCTCCTGGACAGCATCGGGCTTCTGGGGTGGACGCGACTCCGAGCGCGAGGAGCGCTGCACAGCCTTGGCGCGCCTGCGGTCGTTGTAGTCGATCGAGGCGGAGAGTGTGACTCCCTCGCGGATGATCCCTCTGGCGCGGAGTGTGTCCTCGGCGACCAGATACCGCTGGCGGTTCGCGATCGCGCCGCGCGCATCCTTCGGCACCTGCGAGATCGGAATCCATGCCTCCTCCACCCCCATCGGATGATCGGGGAGCTTCAGGATGCCGTCGCGGTTGGAGGCGAGCTCCAGCCACGGTCCCCCGCGCTTCCGGGTGAAGTCGAAGTTGTCGATGATGATCACCGGTGTTCCCGAGAGATGAATCCACCTTCCCGCAGAATCCCTCTTCCCCCCCTGTCCCCAGCCGAAGAGCCACTGGGCGTCGGTCATGAACTGGCGGACGCAGGAATGGGAGACGGGGCGCCCCGGCATGGCGAACTGATGGAACGCGTTCCCCGCGTAGAGATGGAAGTTCCAGGTGAAGGGGAGCTTCCACTCGTCGTTGAGCGACGAGATGCGGAGCCGTTCGCGCCAGGTAAGAGCGTAGCGGCCGGGGAAGGTCGGCTTCCGTTCGGTGCCGGTGTTGCAGGCGGCGAAGCGGACGAGCCTGCCGTGCTCGTAGCAGGCGTAGGCCTGCAGAGCGTTGGAGATCATGATGATCTTCGGGATCGTGTCGGCGGCCGGGTAGCGCTGCGGGAAGACCGAGTAGGCGCGCAGATCGCCGACGATCGAATCGGGGAGGGCGAGCGTATCTCCCAGCCTGATATATCCGAACTCCTTTCTGTTCAGCGTCGTGATGACCCTGTAGGCGGCCGAGTCATGATTACGCGCGAAGCGCTTGCGGATGGAATCGAGCATCCCCTTCGAGGAGATCGGCGTGCGACGGTAGGGGATTTCCGGGAAGACCTCCTCCTTCACCCCCTCCGCCCTGTCGACCGAGTCGGCGACCCTGACGGAATCGCCGTGCATGGAGTCGACGCGGGCAAGCGAGTCGTGGGGAGTGGTTTCATGGAGCATCTCCTGGCTTCCGGGATCGCAGGCGGTCACGGCGAAGCAGGCGCAGAGAGCGGCGGTAAGGGTCCAGGTACGATACATCGTGTCGGTAGAGGAAGCTGATCGGTATACGGTCCGGGCATGGTCACGCAACACACGCGACGGCAAGATTGAACTTTTGCGGCGATCAGGCAAGATGCCGGCCTGAATCTTGTTCGAGGAACGTCGCCGGTCGGTTCGCGGAAGGGGAACCGGCGTTCCGAAGGCGGGCGCCGGGGAGAATCTCCTCCATCATACACGCCGGAAGCCGCCGGGTGTTCCGCAGGCGGAAGCTCCTGCCCCTTTCCTTCATCACAACCGGCGGATCGGCCCTGTCGGTTCCCGTTTCAATGACGGCGCGGTGTCAGACCGTCACACCGCTTCTCAGCTTTTCGGCCCGTTCGGCCAGCTTCAGGGCGGTGATGATCGGGTCGAGCTCTCCCTCGACCACCTCCACCAGCGGGCGGTTCTTGGCGTCCCCCTGGA
This sequence comes from uncultured bacterium, assembly GCA_966250335.1. Classification (GTDB taxonomy): domain Bacteria; phylum Bacteroidota; class Ignavibacteria; order OLB7; family OLB7; genus OLB7. Next base: position 163,158 of record CBINGZ010000007.1, read on the forward strand.
GTCTGTGATCGGTCACCCGGTTCTGCGGCCAGTTGTAGGTACGGATCTTGTCCGACCTGTCGCCGCTTCCCACCATCTCCTTCCGCTGCGCCGCATAGGCGCTCTCCGCCTTCTCCCGCTCGATCTCGTAGATCTTGGCGCGGAGCATCTTCATTGCCCGCTCACGGTTCTGAAGCTGCGAACGTTCCTGCTGGCAGCTCACGACGATCCCGGTGGGACGGTGGGTGAGCCTGACGGCCGTTTCCACCTTGTTGACGTTCTGTCCCCCCTTTCCCCCGGACCGGAACGTGTCCATGTCGATATCGGCCGGGTTGACGTCGACCTCCACATCCTCCACTTCCGGAAGGATGGCGACGGTCGCGGCGGATGTGTGAACCCGCCCCTGCTGTTCGGTCTCCGGCACCCGCTGCACGCGATGGACGCCCGACTCGAACTTCATGGTGCCGAAGACCTCATCCCCGGTCAGCTGGAAGATGACCTCCTTGAAGCCCCCCAGATCGGATTCGCTGAAATCGAGCAGTTCCACTCGCCATCCCTTCCGTTCGGCGTAGCGGGTGTACATCCTGTAGAGGTCCCCCGCGAAGAGGGCAGCCTCCTCTCCACCGGTCCCGGCGCGGACCTCGACGATACAGTTCTTGGCGTCGTCGGGATCGGGGGGGATAAGGAGGACACGGATCTCCTCCTCCATCACCTCTCTCCGGTCACGGAGTTCCGCGTATTCGGCCTCGGCCATTTCGCGCATCTCCGGATCGCCGGCGGTCCCCATCAGCTCCCGCGCCCCTTCCAGATCGCCGATCAGCTTGCGGTAGGCATGATACGCCTCCACGATGGGACCGAGCTGCTTCTGTTCGCGGCTCGCCTCGCGGTAGGTCTTCAGATCGTTGAAGATGTTGGGATCGCTCAGGCGCTGTTCGATCTCTTCGTAGCGTCTATGAATCTGGCTCAGTTTGTCGAGCATTGCTCTTCCTTTCCGATTACCGGCATCCGTTCAGGTCCGCTAGGAACTCACGGATCGGGAATCACGTTTTTTATCTATGGATACCGATGGGGTTCCATCGGCCCGTAATCTATCAAACTGCGGCATAACCCGTTGTACGTATCTGAAAGCCTGATCTACCGATATGTGCATCCTTGATTCCATGATTATTCTCGCGATACAGCCATGTTTACCCATCATAGATACTTCAGCATCCAAGCGGTCGCGGTTCTTCTGGCGACCTTCATAGCCGCCGCGGGCGTTTTCGCCCAGGAGCGGGACTACAGCTACGCAACAAGCATCCGGACGCCGGCAGCCCCGGCCGTCCCGACGACGACGACACAGAACGACAGGAAATACGCCGACGACCATTTCGTGCGCGGATCTGCTCTGCAGATGCAGGGGAAGCTCCCTCAGGCAATCGCCGAGTTCCGCCGCGCCCTCCGACTCGACACGACAAGCGCCGCCTACTTCGCCATCGCCCGCTGCTACCGGCTGATGAACCGGCTCGACTCGGCCGTCCTCTACTCCGCCCGGAGCGTGCAGTTGAACGGTAAGAACATCGATGCCCGCAACGAGTACGCCGAGCTTCTGGCGGCCTCCGGCGAATGGGATTCGGCCTCCGTGCAGTACCGGGCGATCGTGGAGCGCGACCCGGACAACGCGCAGGCCCGTTTCATGATCGCACGGATCTGGCAGCGCCGTAACCCGGCCCTCGCTATCGAGCACTACGAGTATATCCGGAAGAACCTGGACGAGAACTACGAGGTGCTCCTGAGCCTGGCCGAGCTCTACCTGCGGAACGACGACTACGACAACGCGGCCGATGTGATCCGCCATGCCATAGCGATCGAGCCGGACGAAGGGGATCTCTACAGAATCCTGGCCGGGATCTACATGACCGTGGGGAAGACGGCGGAGGCGCAGGCGCTGGTGCAGCAGGTGGAGATCCACTCCACCGACAGCACGCGGAACGAGGAATACTACGTCGAGCAGCTCGCCAGAGTGATCGAGCGGCTTAAGGGAGAGAAGGAGGTCTCGGACGAGGTGATGGAGTACGGAAGAACGCTGGCGACCTCGGCAATGACCCACATGCCGGAGTCGTGGCGTCCCAGGCTCTACGGCGGCATGGTCTACTACTACGACGTCGATTCGACCCTCTACGCCGATTCGCTGATCGCCTCGGCCCTGGCCGACAGCTCGGCGATGGCGGCCGACTGGCTGACGGCGGCTGAACTCTTCGTGAAGGACCGGCAGTACGCGCGGGCGGTGACGATCCTCTCCCCCTCGGCCGAGCGGTTCATGAACGTCTATCAGGTTCCGCTGCTGCTGTCGCAGAGCCATTTCGCGCTCGGGGCGCTCGACAGCGCCGAGAAGTACACGCAGCTCTCGCTCGACGCCCGCCAGGAGAACGCGAAGGCATGGAGCCAGCTCGCGCGGATCTACGATCTGCAGGGGAGAATCGGTCCCTGCGACATGGCGAACGAACGTGCACTCTTCTATGCGCCGGAGGACCCGGAGATCATGAACCAGTACGCCTACTCGCTGGCGCGCCGCGGGGCCCGACTGGAGCTGGCGAGAGATCTGGCGGCCCATGCCCTGAAGAGCGACACGACCAACCCCGAGTACCTGATGACGGTCGGCTGGGTCTACTTCAAGATGCAGAACTACCCTCTGGCGCTCGACTATCTGACGCGCGCCTCGACGGTAGCCGCCGACCCGAGGGTCTTCGAGCACCTCGGCGATCTGCACCAGGCCCTGGGGAACGCGGAAGCGGCCGAAGCCGCCTACGCCCGCGCGCTGCAGGGGAAACCGGCCGATCCGTTTCTGCAGCAGAAGCTCGATCTGATTTCGCAGGCGGATTGAGATATGGTAGGCGGCAGATACAGGTAGCGTCCAACCAGGGAACGCGATGTTCCTACCTGTATCACCATACTGGATGAACGAAGAAGGCCGAGGGATACCCCCGGCCTTCTTTTTATGCTCTTGAGCGCGTAGACGTGAGATTACGGTTCCGATATGATAATCTTTTCGATCACCCGTTCCTGATCGACCGTCAGCTCTGCAATGTAGGTTCCGGCTTTAAGGTCACCTGATTCAAAGCCGATCTGATACCTGCCGGGCTCCATCCACGTTTCTTCCATAGGCGTTGCCACGAGTCGGCCCAGGTGATCGAACAGCCGAATAAAGGCCATTCCGGGTTGTACTACCGAGAATCGCAGCTCCGTCGATGCAGCGAACGGGTTAGGAATCGCGTCGATCCTTCCCTTGATCTTTGCAGCGGATGTCAGCCGTCGGGCCTTCGCCATTCCCTCCGACTCCACATCTCCCGATACTTCGGAGATCGGATACCGTGAGTCTCTGAAGGGGATCGGCGATACGAAGCCGAGTGTGTCGATACGGCACTGTATGTAGTACGTCGACGTCAGCAGATCGATGGTAGTATCGATCGCTACTCCATATGAGGTTCGTGATGTGCTGAGTTGCACACTGTCCAGAAGAGCTACAACCGCCCCCGTAGCGGAATCTATCAGCTCCGTATTCACCCTCAGCTTCTTGGTCGAATATGACCCGGTGCCCGCCAACAGTCCGTAGAGCTCACAACCGATCGAGGTGGTATCCGACGCGACAAAGTTCCTAGTCTTGAACAGCAGCCGTGCCTCCGGTAGCGAGTCGATGATCCGATTGGTTGAGTCTCTCGTCACCATGGAAAGGCCTTGCGTGACGACATCCCCGGCCACCCACGGATCGTAGAGCGTGAAGCTGAATCCGCCCCCCGTCGAGTCATCGATAGGGATAGTGATCTGGCGACCGCTTGCCATGTACCCCATCGGACGTTCCTTGGCAAAGAACTGTCGTGTCGTCCTGATCGTCGGCTGGGACAAGTGGGTCTGGCCTTCGAACACGACAGCCTGGCGGATCTGCTGTTTCTGCTGGGAAGCGGCTGTTCCAGAACATCGCCCGCCGTACGTATACTCGCCTCCCTGTGTCTTGTGAAAATCTTCCGTGTATCTATACACGCGCTGGAACATTTTACCGAATCTTGGGACATAATATGCCGTCGAGAAAAAGGTTTTGATGCTATCGTTCCAGGAGGTGACATCGACATCGTTCAAGGACGCTATCGACGGATACATAAGATTCGTGTTGAAGGGTCCATAGGGGCCGGACGATGGAACCATGTCGACAGTGTATCGTGCTGATCCCCATCCCCAGGAGCGTCCCTGAGGATCCGTATATATGCTCTTCACCTCAATCTGATCCAGCCTCTTGGAACCGAAGGCACTCAGCGAGCCGGTCACCTGCCAGGTCGCGACCTCCTGAATCCGGCCGAACGCATCCTGAGTCGCGTCAATCGAAGGGAATCGAAACGTGCCCAATGCGTAGCCGATTGCGGAGCGATTATTGAACGTGTCGAGCACCGTGGTGCCGCCCGGTCCCGGTAATTGCCTGAGCCGTGCGTATCCGATCGTCCCGAACAGGTTCGATGTGGTGCTCGGCTGCTGCCAGACGATTCCGCAGTCCCATGCATGGTTGGAGACATGAGCGACTGCCGGCACGGACGGCAGTCTCCCCACACCGAGAAAGGCTGACGCGAACGCACCTTTGTATGGCATCTTCACCGGCATCATGTTGGAATACGTTCCAAACAAGGTCCACCATGCCGGCGTCGCCGGCAACCTCCGAACCTTTGCCCTGATGCCCGCACTCGCATCGCTCCAGGCTACGGCATACCCTGAATCAAGTCGACAGATGACCGGCGTCCCGAACGGCATCGTCGTATCCTGTGGAGTCCCGAATGTGGTTTTCGCATAGGTGTGAACCGATTCGATATTCCCCATGCTGATAAGTCCGGTAGAGCGGAAGGCTACGTTCCGGAGCACTACCTCCCTGGTGATGGTATCCCCGCTGCTTGCCGCCGCCGGATGGCACGACCAGACGACCGAGGCGACGACCGTGTCGCCTCGGGGCCGCACGGTCACCGATGGGTGAAGATTCTGAAACCGGGAGTTCGACCCGTTGATGGGAAGCTTGATCTCCATCGGTTCCCATTGGACGATCCCTGTCTGATCGACCGGGTACGACCGTCGCAGGTACACGTAGTCGTCGGTAAACGGCTGCATGTTCGGCGGCATCAGAGGGTGGTTCTCGGCCGTTTTTTTGCGATAGGTGACGAAATACCGGTTGTTGTGATAGACGAGCTTCCGCTGATTGTTGTATTCGAGTCGTCCGGCGATGACGGAGGTATCGGGTCGCAGATATGTTATCTGAAGAAGCGCTGCACGCCCGGGTCCCAGAGTCAGTTCTACGGCACGATCGGCAGGTACGACGGTATCGAGAGGCATTCTCGAGCTCGTCGCCAAAGGAAGAGTCACCGTGTCGGGATTGATTTCCCGGACACGCACGAATTCATACTGCCGGAACGTCTGCCGTTGAAGATTAAGCTGAAGCCGTATTCTCCGCACTTCGGCCAGGGTGTCCATTTTACGACCGCGATCGGAAGTGGCGGAGACATCCAACGGGCGCTCAAACGTTCTACGGTTGACAACGAACACATAGTTGGTATCCATGCCGTACCCTGAGACACTATCCAGTCTGGTATAGAACAAGCCTAACTCAACGAATGTTTTATGCGCGGAATCCGGCACGGAGTCATTCCTTTTGAATGATTCGACGCTTGTTATAATTTCATCCGGCGGTAGTGGTCTTGGTTGCAATTCGTTATCTACAGAGATCCCCGGCCTTAATGTCTGGAAATTTATCGAATAGCCGTCTCTCCAGCGAATATCACTCCGAAGCAGATAATTTCCGATACCAGGAAGCCAGCTTCTATTCAGATATTTCAATTCTCTTGTCCTATTACGCCAGCCGACATACAAATCGAACATGGTCTCCTTGATCGCCCAGCCCGCATGCGGACTGGATCTCATATGATAATCAATTCGATCGACAGTCGTATCTGACGTTCTATATCCTGATGGCCCGAACGCTTCGTCGTGCCCATGCCACCTCCACTCACCATTCAGGAACACGGAATCCAAATGATGAGGGTAGCTGCCGAGCCAGAAATAATAGACTCCCCTTGCACCATAGCACAGGGATAGATTCACGGCTGCCCGAATCTCACTGGCTTCCGGGATATGACCATGATTATACTGTTTACGATAGTTTATTTCCGTGGTCGTTGTTGGAGGATCGCCGTTGACGATCACAGCGGTTGTTTCCGGTATTAGTTCCACACCAAGATACCCATGAACGCCAACCACAGGGAGAAGATGCTTTCCCGAGTCGCGAGCCACAACCGCCGTTCGACCCATCTCGAACAAACTCGAACTGTTAAACGGATAAGGTTGAAATTGAGATTGGCCTGGTATATTTCGCCCATAGAATCTGTTTTGAAGTATATCGGTATATACATCCACACCATTTTCAGTCAGTTCGAGTTCAGGAATCCTATAAAATTCCGGATCGCCGTTATGCTCGGATATGGAGGGAAGCTTGAAACCGGAAATGCCGAAATTTACGTTCCCAGGAGAATTTTCACTGGCTAGAATGTATCCGATTTCAGGTGTACACTCATCAGGATGAATTACCTCGTGTGTATATTCAGGTCTTGTACGTGCATCTCCCCCTCCATGTACAACTATGGCCGTAAGGCCGAGACTGTCACCCTCCTGAAAACCTTTGTAGTTGTTACGAAGCATGGTATCGATCATATGATAGCCGGCATACTCTTCGGTACTCGGTTCTTCACCAATCTCCACTCTTACAACATGAGGACGTAACGAAGTTCCACCTGGGCCGGACAAATGACGATCGAGTCCATCGAACAGATCGTCACGTTGATCCTGATCGACAGTCCTTGTTCCCAGAAGATACTGTGCAGTGACATCACGTAAAGCTACGCTTCTAACCGCCACCGGAGCCCCACCAAGCCATTGCACACGGATATCGATACGATTAGAGGATTTATCCGGTTTTTCAGGTGAAGCTGGTCCATGTACATCATACTTACATTTCTGCAAATTGAAGCCGAATGTCGTTTCTCGGAATTGTTCATAATCCGGAATTACACCTGGTGCCGGATTAAGGTCTGCCTTTGTGACGATGAACGTCGTATCTGGGAATTCACGATATCCGCTTCCTATTGTTTCAACACTACCGTCTGCGAGCCTAACTTTGGATCCCAATGGAACTTCATATATGATATGAATTGCTAGCAACTCGGTGTTATCCGGCAATCCCGCATTATCTTCAAACAAATGACCAGCCAATGTAACAAAGTAGCTGCCGTCATCAACAATTGTTCTATTATCCTTTGCAAGAAACGTTGAAGCATTCTGAGAAGTCTTGTCATCCGAAACAGAGTCAGGATAACGATCCACCTGATTTGGCTTCCAATCGAATGAAATGTACTTTGCGACGGTATCACCAGCTGCAACCACATCGTCATCGTATCGTACTTCTTTTAATGTGCGATGTTCATTTCCATTGTTGAACTGAATTTTTCCTGGAGCCAAATATGAGAATCTATTGATTATTTCCGACGACTGCGCCGTATCACTATACATAAAGAATTTAACTTCGCGAGAGAATCCGGCTTGGTCCGTATGGTCATAAACCAGAACGATCCCCGCCGAGTCCGGTGCAGCTTGCACAATCGAGTCAAACTGAAGGTATGTACCATCATTTGCACTAACTCTCCAGATCCGTGCCCCCATGGATTCAAGGTAAGGCCACATATCAGCCATATACGTATGAGTTTCTGCACCAACTGTTCTTTGCTCCGGGGCGTTTCCCGTATATGTCATTACTGCAAAGTCTGTATCAGGCAGTCCAAGACTTGGACGTAGAGGCGGCATCCCCAAAGGAAGCAACCAGCGCCTTTCCTGAGCAGATACTGGAACAATTGTTATTGACAGCAGAAATCCGAGTACTAACGCGCACCGCTGCCAATAATAACGGCTACAATCCATAAAAACTCCGCCAATTATAATTGAACAATCATAGCAGATCGCAGATCACACAAATACGATCTATACTATTTTACTACAAATGTCAGAGAAGAAATCCTTTGACCATTCTCGTCATACCCTACCAAGATATAGATACCGGCCCCTACACCACTGCACTCCCATCTTGCAGCTCCTATTTCAGGTTCTACGTTACCTTCAGCGACCAAAGAACCGCGGACATCGAATATTTCAAGCCGATGAGGCATTGATTTCAATCCGCCTTTCCAAGCAATATTCAATTCATCATCAGTTGGATTAGGCCAGACATACAAACCGTTATTCTCTTCATCAACGGTTATTTTTTTTACATCGCTCGTATGTTCAAGAGGTATTTCCGGTCCACCGGCGTAAACAATGGCTATACCACGCTCACTTTTCCAACCGAAATATGACGTAAGCATATCTGGCCAGCCATCCCCATTTACATCTGGCAACGGGCTTGTCCGCAGGAATACGCCTCCTTCCCCCTCGCCAGCCCAAGCATCATAGGTCCCGTCAGGTCCTTCTGGCCCACCGCTATAGAAATGCATCGCGCCGCCTTCCTCATCTAGTATCAGACCAAGCATATCATACCGCTCCAGCGAATCATTAAGAGGGCCTACTAGCCATGGACGCTGGACATAGCCTGTAGCAGGTATATACACATCGTAATCACTGCCATCGAGTGGTCGTGAAGCAAAATCGACTCCGGGATCAGATAGCCAGATATACACGCCGGCAGTATCACCGGTTCCAACGAATCCATAGATATCACCGACTCTGTCTCCATTGAGATCAAGAGCCTTACTCCATGCAACCGGTTCAGGAGAACGAACCGGGTATGCTGGTGGGCCGGTCAGCACTCTGATCTTATGAGGCCGATCCCAATCCCAGAACGATCCGTTGCGACTCAAATAAAAAAACAGCGTATACCGTTCATCATTTAGGTCAGTGGACATCAGCAGATCCAATCGCCCATCGCCATCTAGATCGCTGATCGACAACTTAATGGAACCGGAAGCTATAAGTTTCCGATTACTCGTGATTACCTTATCAGGCTGTTTACCATCAAAACCAACTCCTCCCTTATATATTCTTACTTCGGGATAGCTGCATCCTGTTGCAGCGATGATTTCATCTGCTCCATCCCCATCCATATCCGCGGCTGAAATATCGGCGAGGCAGATACCGTTCACGGCAGTGAGATCTATCTCGACTACAGGCGCATCACTCAGCACCCCATCTTTCATTTCATAAATAACCAATATACGTTCGAACCAGGACGAGCCGTCTACAGTCCTTGGAATTATACGAAACAATCCTACACCGAGGCGTTCTCCCCCCCAGAATCTCCCGACGACAGGAGCTAAAGCCGTTGAACCGAGGCTGTCGACACTTTGTACAGCCAGCGTTGACAACTCGCCCTTATTTCCATGAAATATTTTCCACTTTCCGACTCCGCGATCATTAACAAACACCGTCCACATACCCAATCCATTCGGCCCGATGCCCAGGCTCCCTGATGAGTGCCCGACATTGCTCAGGCCGTTTCCACCTTCCATTCTCCATAATTCCCGCAATCGAACCGCTTTGGGATTAGGCACTATTTTGCCGAGAGGTTGAGCAAAAGCATCACCGCACAGGGTAAAGATGGCGATGAGAATCAACGATATTCGCACAGTTTTCATAGAATTCCGATATTATGTATAGGATATCATTTCTTATTTTCACCTTGAAGATCGATCCGTGTCCGTGCGGCTGCAAAGTCCGGCTTCAATCGCACGATCGATCTCAGGCTCATGATCTCATGAATACATCCGATACAACATAACACCCTCGATCTATGTGGACAACTGCTCCCATGGCGGAAACGGAGCCTATTTCGCGCGGAGAGCCGCCGAAGCATCCTTTCCCGGAAGACTTGAAGTTGAGGAAGAGGTCGATAGGGAATCGATCCCTTCATCAAGGTATTCGACCAGGCATCCTCTCTCTCAATCCGCACTTAAGACAACCATAGGCCAGCAATCAGGCAACGGATGAGAATCGCGTGACCGCGAGATGTGAATTCCTGGCCCTTGTAGTGCCGCAATGTCACACCTGAGCAGCCAGTGGAATAATCATGACTGCGAGCAGGAACCCAACTATCATCACGCACCACAGCCAGCGGCCTCGACGTTGTTTCATGGTAAGTATGCGATCAAGAACAGAAAAATACCGAGCATTATTGAGTTATTACCACCAACGCTGTTAGATCATCTTACTCTCTCTAAAGCCCTCCGGTCATGCCTCAATAGAGCCCACTCCCGCTCAACATTCCTACTACGATCATGATTATTGTCCAGACAAACATCACTATCGCCAGCAACGATGTTTCCCGACCCCTCGTGGCGGTTGCATCATATACGGGAAACGGTTGTTACTCTACATCTGGGGCTGTCGTCTTTAGAAAAGATTGGGCAACAATATACTTGCCGCACCCACCTGAATTCCATACCTTAACCGGCTCCGCCCCCTTTGCCGGAACCAGTGCGTCAACTACCTTAGAGGCTGTTATGCACTTTTTGGCTCAAAATCGGCCATTGCAGGGCCGCAAGGGGTCTCAAGGAGCCTCCCCGACTGAAGACAACGACTGGAACGGCCTTCAGAGAGGCATATTCACCTCTTTTCTCCCGCAAAAGTGCATAACAAGCTCTAGAGCCTGTTATGCACTTTGGAGGATAAAATCGAGGGTTGTAGACTGCGGTCA
>CBINGZ010000008.1:0-165310 GCA_966250335.1 uncultured bacterium
ATGCTCCTACAACGTTTCGTTGAAATTATCCCGAAAAGTGCATAACAGGCTCTAGCATATCCATAAGCCGATTGTCGATCCAGAAAGTCAGATCTACTATAGGACGATACATATCCGATGGCAAGGCGCCCTCAATCCTATCATGAACGAATATATTACTCCAAGTCGATGTTGGTATTTCCCATATTGATTTCGTCCGATTTTTATCAAGCAACACATAATCGTCACCCAAAGGACTTCCCTGAAAGAAACTAAGGGAAAACAGAATAGCCGTGACACCAAGCAGCACGCTATATACGAATGCATAATTACTCAGCAATCCGAACACTTTAAGTCTTCTGAACGAATACAATGTCACATCGCAAATTTCACAGAAAGCCATTTTCCACCCAGCCATATGTCACCAATCAAAAATTGTTAATATTACCAAACCAATTAATCAATGATACGAACCACGACACATGAAAACCAATCCCAGACACTATCCCCACCATATCTACAGCCATCAACCCATTAAAAAGACTTACGAGAAACTGCTTCCTTCTTAACAATTCCATTATCCAGCAAACAAAGAGCATAGTGCATTAAGCACTGTAGTGGCCAAGATTTGCAAGCACTTGATCACTACAGTGTGGAGCATCACTCTCCAGCTACCAACGGGACAATCATTACTGCCAATAGGAATCCAATAATTAGCATGCACCAAAACCAGCAGACTCGACATTTTCCCATGATCTTATTTTTAATTATAGAGCAGAGACAAAAAACTTGTCGAGCATTATTAAATAACAACACCCCTACTATCCTCTCCCACTCTCAAACAGATTCAGTACAGCCCGCTTCCACTCAACATCCCCACTACAATCGCAATGATCGTCCAGATGAACATCAGGACAACGAACTTCGACGATTCCTTGTGTTTTGAACTACTAATGTTCTGCTCTGGCAACGGTCTTTGTTTCACATCCGATGCCAAAATTCTTGAAATACATTGTGCGTTGTAGGGATCGGTAGATACAGATATATCCTCAAGACGTGATCCCATGAGATTTCCAAGCATTACCGTCCTTGATGGTTTTGGGGCAATTGCATTCATCACTCTTCCCTAGGAAATATTGTTTCGGCACCAGTCATGCAAACAGCATGCCAACTCTTAGTACCGAACGAACTTTTTACCACAAATCAGACCGACACATAATCCAGATCGGCCCTGTCAACGGCACGAATATACCTAACCCATATCCCCACGGACACCCTCAATGAGTAGGTGTCCACTGTGGGTGAGTAAGTGTCGAATCCGGTGAGTATGTGCTTGCATAGTATGCATCTGTGATGATATAAGCGCAAGACAGGTCAGCGTGTCAGGGGCACAGTCCTGAGACTGTCTGTGTGGCTGTCAAACCTGATTGGAACGATAGAACCGACAACGACAAGCAGGCCGGCACAGAGCCCTCTCCCTCCCTTCTCCCTGAACAAAGAGTATGGTGACTCCCGGCCTCAGCCCGCCGATCCGACTTCCAGAAGCCACCCCGTCAAACATCCCCCACTAATCCCATCCCCCTCTCATGCGTCACCACGGAAGGAATCCCGGCCCCTCTCCTTTGCCCCGGCCCCCTCGGGCGAAAGAAATATTACCGGCGATTCCTATCATTCCCTCGAAAAACCTGATATGTTTGAGCCCTATGACGGGTCCCATCGACATCATGGATAATATTCCGAACCCCGGGAGAAGGAGGGCACGCACACGGCGGCCGTTCCATCTCCTTCTGTTCTCCCTCCTTCCTCTTCTGGCGGCCTGCTCCTCCCAGAAAGGGACGACACGCGATACGGAGGGATCGAGCCAGATCCTGCAGGAGCTGCGCCTCTCGTACGGCTCCACCCCCGATCTCACCATCGGCGGTACTCTCAAGATCTCCGGGGCCCTGGCCACAGTCTGGTACGATGCCGTCATCAGGAGCCGCGATTCGCTCAAGATCCTGATGAACGGCCCGTTCGGTATCCCCGTGGGAGCGCTGGGAGCTACTCCGAAGGAGTTCACCTTCTTCAATATCGTCGAGTCGGAGGTGCTGGAGGGGAGGCCGGACAGGAAGACCTTCTCCAAGATGCTCATGGTCGCCATCGATTACGATGAGATGGTGGCGCTGCTGCGGGGAGAACTCCCCAGGTTTCCGGAGACGGGGGGCTATATCGCGGAGGCAGCCGACGATCTGCTCCGGTTCACCGTGGAGAGCGGGAACACGCTGGAACGGTTCACGGTTAACCCCTCGAAGCTCACCGTCGAGAGCTACTCACGGTCGCGGGTCTTTTCCGACACGACGACCGAGGAGATCTCCATCCTCTACTCCAACTTCCGCCGGCTGGGGGGACGGGAGTTCCCGCGCCGCGCGCAGGTGAGCATCGCCGGCGGAACGCAGTCGATGCTGGTGATCGTCGATGAGATGAAGGATCGCGCCGACCCGGGTGTTTCCGCCGCCATCGACATCCCGGACGGGATACCGCGCAGGAGACTCTAGCCGCAATGCCGAACATCGGAATGTCCACGGGAGAGAATCCCGCATCGCACGTATGATCCACAGGTACCTCGTCGCATCGATCGTGGCCGTGCTGATCGTCGTTGCGACGACCATGACCGCGCATGCCCAGGAGGGAACGCCGCCGGTCCCCGATACGACCGTGTCGGCCGACGACTCCGCGGCGATCGACTCCCTGACCCTCCGGCCGACCCGACGATCCTCGCTCGATACCACCATCTCCTGGAACGCGAAGGACAGCACCATCATGGACATCCGCCGCCGCAAGGCACGGCTCTACGGAAACGCCGTGCTGGTGAAGGGTTCCATCCGCCTGACCGCCGATTATATCGAAGTCGACTTCAACACGAACGAACTGGTCGCCGAGACACGCTACGACTCGACCACGGGACGATATGTCGGCGAGCCGGTGATCCTGCGGGACGGCGCCACCGAGTACACGGCCAGCAGACTGAGCTACAACTTCAGGACGCGACAGGGGACGGTGACGGCCGCCGAGACGAAGTTCGACGACGGCTACTTCTACGCCAAGAAGATCAAGAAGGTGACCGACGACATCCTCTTCGGCAGCGAGGCCGCCTACACGACCTGCGACGCTCCCCATCCCCACTACTACTTCACCACCCCGAGAATCAAGGTCGTCTCGAAGGACCGGATGTTCCTGGACCAGGTGACCCTGAATGTGGCGGATGTTCCGATGGCCTATCTCCCGATCGGCATCTTCTTCCCCAGCCGGGGGGGACGAAACTCGGGGCTCATCATCCCGCAGTTCGGTCCGCGCGGAAACCTCGGCTTCGGTATCGAGGGGCTCGGCTACTTCTTCGACATCAACGAGTATGTCGATTACACCCTCACGACCGACCTCTACAGCAAGGGGGGCTTCACCCTGCGCAATCTGGTGCGGGGACGGCTGAGAGGAGTGATCCAGCAGGCCGATCTGAACGTCACCTACGGACAGCGCCGGAACGACCCGGACGAGCCGCTCGACAGAAGCTGGATCTTCAACTACGCCCACGCGCAGAAGATCGGGCGGACGACCGATATCAGCGGATCGTTCAACTACGCCACACGGAACGCCATCCGGAACACGACGACACGGGTCAACGAGTTCGACAGGATCCAGGATATCACGACCCAGAACCTCACCTCCGATCTCTCCTACTCCACCTCGTGGCGGTGGGGGGGATCGCTCAGGGCATCGCACAGACGGACCCAGAACATCATCACGGACGCTCTCACGGCGGAGAATCAGGCCTCCCTCAGCTTCCCGACGGTGACCCCGTTCGCAAGCTCGACGGGGGATGGAGGAATCTTCGAGAACTTCTCCCTCTCCGGCGGCCTCACCTTCACCAACCAGGGGCTGCGGGAGGACCCGGACAGCAACGTGACGGGAGGGTTCCGAACCCGCGACACAAGAAACGGCGTCAGCTTCAACCCGTCGATCGGCATCAACCCGAAACTCGGCGTCTTCACCATCACCCCCTCGATCGGGGCGAACGCCGGCCTCTTCTTCCGTCGTCTGGTGAAGACCGCCGACGTCGCCAACGACACGGTGCTGATGAGCTACGTTCCGGGGCTCTTCCCGACCTACTCGTACAACTTCGGGATCGGCGTCACCACCAAGGTCTTCGGGCTGGTGCAGCCGAGGGTCTGGGGGATCAACGCGATACGTCACACGGCGATCCCCTCGATCAACTTCCGATATACCCCCGACTTCGGGCGGCTGGGGCTCTACTACGACCAGTTCTACAACCCGCAGACCAACAGGGTCGAGAAGTATTCGATCTTCGAGACCGACGGGTCGCTGGGGCATGTTCCCTCCTCGAACATCCGGAATCTGATCACCTTCGACCTGCAGAACCAGTTCGACGCAAAGATCGCGCAGGGAGACACCCTGGAGGATAAGAAGGTGACCTTCCTGACCCTCAATCTCGCCACCGCCTTCGACGCCACCCGCGACAGCGTGAAATGGGACGACATCAGGATGAACGCCAAGACCAACTTCGGGGCGTTCGGCTACCTTTCGGCCAATGCCTCGCTGAACCTCTACGTCCCCGACACCCTCGGCGCACCGACGGCGGCGCTCCTGATGGATCGCGGAGAGTGGTTCCCGAGGGTCAGCAGCGCGGGGGTTTCGTTCGGGACGAGCTTCAGCGATCAGGGGTTCACCACCGGGACCTCGGCCGGGGCGCTCGGCGATTCGGCGGCGGCGCGGCGTGCGCGGTTCGATTTCGAGCCTGTCGCGTTCGACGACAAGGCGTTCTTCGGCGAGCATGTGCGCGGGGCCGAGGAGTTCAGGATACCGTGGAATATCGGGCTCAGCGGCAGCTACAACGTGGCGCCGTCGGCGACCGATCGCGGCGAATTCGAGCATTTTTTCAACGTGGGGGCCACATTCGAGTTCTCCCCCACCCCCACGACCCGGATCAACAGCAGCGTCTCGTACAACGTCCGCGAGAAGAAGTTCGTGATCCCGACGATCAGCATCTACAAGGATCTGCACTGCTGGGAGATGTCGTTCAACTGGAATCCGGGGGGGGAGTTCAGCAGCGGATTCTATTTCAAGCTCTCGCTGAAATCGGCCCAGCTGCGCGATATCAAGCTGGAACGGACCGCATATTAACGGCGGATTATCCGTTTGATACAACCTTCCCGATCGGCGGGATAAGGTGTTAGGTTATATTGCGGCCTATCAGTAAGTTTCGAGGCCAAGTCCCGTGCGACTGTATCTTACCCAACCCCGTCAGGTCCGGAAGGAAGCAGCGGTCAGTAATGAGCAGTGCGATACGGATAAGCTTGGCCTCGTTTTTTTTACTCGCACTATCATGCATCGCCCATGGCGAGATCCGGCCGGGACCGGAACGCCGCAGTGACGTCGTAAGTCCGCGGTTCGGGTGACCCTGAAGAGATTTCCCCCGATCCCCCCGTCCGACCTTCGCCATGGCGCTCGAAGCACTCAACAGCCAGAGACGGCGTGGCAATAGCAGACGTTGATCGTAACCGATCGGAGGCGCCGGCAGCCCCGTGCGCCCACGTCAGAGAAAGTTTCCAGCTTCGACGATTCCCTTCGGGATTCGTCCCCTCCCCTTGCGCCAGTCCCGCCGCCTTCCTCTCGCTCCATCCGTTTCGATATCCGCATGACATGGGCAAATCGTCCCATCTATGAAAAAAGAGATCATTATCAACGCATCCTCCAACGAATTGCGTGTTGCAATCACGGAAGATGACCGCCTAGCTGAAATATTCCTCGAACTCGCCGACAAGGAACGCCATGTCGGATCGATCTTCCTCGGCCGTGTCCAGAGAGTAGTGCAGGGAATGAACGCCGCCTTCGTCGATATCGGCGAGGAGCAGGACGCCTTCCTCCATTTCTCCGACGCCGCCAACGCCATGGACGACTACAAGGACGCCATGGACGATGACGACGATGCCATCGACGAAGAGGGAGAAGCCGACCTGGAGGCCAGGGACGCGAAGGAGAAGGAGGGGAAGGAGAAGGAGAAGGAGACGAAGGAGAAGGAGCGCACCGGTCGGAACGGCCAGCCTCAGGGGGAACGCGGCAAGGGAAAGGAGAAGGGAAAAGGAACCCGACAGGGGGATCGACGCGGCTCCCGGCGCGATGAGGCTCCCGTACGGCAGGAAGAAAGCTCAGTCCCGACCGCCGGTGAGGAGAGGCCGGAGATGGAAGAGGAGCGGGAGTCGAACGACCGCGGAGAGCGCCTGCACGACCGCCGCCCCGACGGCCCGGACGATGACAGATTCCCTGATGACGAAGGGAATGCCGACGAAGCACGGGAAACGGAGGAGCGGGACGAAGCCGGCGAACACTCCGCCAAACGGAAGCGTCGCCGCGGTCGCAGAGGCCGTGGTCGCGGACGCCGCCAGGAACACCAGGGAGAAGAAGCCGCAGCGGGAAGCGAAGCGGGTCACGATCATGACGACGTCGACCGGATTGACCGCGCCCCCTCCGGCGACCGGACCGAGAGTCCCGATGAGGAACCCGACGATCGCCGCGACCGGAACCGCCGTAACGACAGGAACCGCGACGACGACCGGACCGAACCGGGACACGACGAGAGCCCACGCGACGACCGCGACCGCAATCGCGGAGAGCGCGACCACGACCGACGCCGCGATGAGCATGGCCGCGCCGAACGGCCCCGCACCGATCGGACACGCGAGGAAGGTTCGACCGATGAGGGACGCCGCGACGACCGGGGACGACAGGATCAGGGAAGAAACCGCGCCGGCCGACCCGAAGGACGCCGCGATGAGGGCCGCCGCGACGAAGCCCCGCGGCCGAGACCCGGAACCGACGAGCCGCGTCGCGACAGACCGGCCCGCGATGACCAGCCCGCTCCCAGAGGAGCAGGACGTGACGAGCAGGGACGCGAGGAGCCGCGCCGGAACGAACCACGCCGCGACCAGCCCCAGACTCCCCCCCGTTCGGAGAACCGTGGATGGGAGGAAGGAAGACGGGATGAACCTCGCCGCGATGAACCTCGCAGAGACGAACCCCGCCGCGACGACAACCGACGCGATGAGCCCCGCCGGGATGAACAGCGCAGAGGCGAGCCTCGTCGGGAAGAACCACGTCGCGATGAGCCCCGCCGGGATGAGACCCGCCCTCTGGAGGCACGCTCGGACGATCGCAGCCGATCCCCCCGCGGAAACGAACCGCGCCGGGAAGAATCGCGTCGCGAAGAGCCGCGCAGAAGCGAAGGGCCCGAGTTCCGCAGAGACGAGCCGCGTAGAGACGAACCGCGCTCGGAGGATCGCCGCCAGCCCCCCCGCCCGGAGAGCCGTGGACGGGATGAAGGACGTCGCGACGAGCCGCGCCGCGAAGAAGGACGCCGGGATGAACCCCGCCGCGACGAACCTCGGCGTGACGAACCTCGGCGTGACGAGCCGCGCAGAGACGAACCCCGCCGCGATGAGCCGCGCCGTGACGAACGGCGCAGAGACGAGCCACGCCGGGAAGAACCGCGACGCGATGAACCCCGCCGTGACGAGGGACGCCGCGACGAACCCCGCCCTCTGGAGACACGCGCCGACGACCGCGGCCGCCCTCCCCGCAGGGAGGAGCCGCGCCGCGATGAGCCGCGCCGTGACGAACAGCGCCGGGTAGACGCCCCGCGCCCTCACGAGACGCGCCCGGAAGAGCGGGGTCGCGAGGTACGAGGCCCGCAGGGACCGGATCGCACGGCCCCTCCCAGGCCGCATCCCGACCGTGAAGAATCGCCGCGCGGAGAACGGGAGCGCCGTCCGGCTTCGGAACGTCCGGTCCCACCGGCCGATCCGCGCCGCGTTGTCGCCGAAGGCCCGCGCCCGACCGAGCCTCCCCGCCGCGAGGAGCGCGAGATCACCGCGGCGGCCGAACCTTCCCCCCGCCCCGATCCGACCGCCGACCGCAGAGGAGCGAGGACGCCGAGAAGAACGGAGACGCCGGGAGCTCCTCCCATCTCGGAACGTGGACCGGAAATCGCGGACCCCGGAGCCCCTCCCCGTCCCGACGGACGGAGACGGGTTGAGGCGCCCGCCGTCGAACCGGTGCGCGAACAGGCTCCTCCCCCGCAACCCGCAACGGAAGCGCCCGCGCCGCCGGCAAAAGCCCGCGCCCCGCGTCGGGCCAAGGCGACCCCTGCCGAACCTCCGGCTGCGCCGGCGACACCCGCGGGAGAAACAAACGAACCGGCCCCCAAGACCCCGCGCCGTCGCGCCGCCAAGCCCGCCCCCGATACGGCGGGCGAAGCCGCGCCGAAGCCCGCCTCCGAGGCGCCTCCCGAAGGGACGACTCCGAAGCGCCGTCCTCCGCGCGGTCGCGGCGGAGCCGTCATGGACGCCAAGCTCCCGACCTTCCAGACGAAACGGTCGGGCGAGGTGACGATCGCGCTGGAGAAGGGGCAGGATGTCATCGTGCAGGTCACACGCGAATCGTACGCCTCCAAGGGGGTCCGGGTGACCACGAAGGTCACGCTTCCCGGACGGTTCCTCGTGCTCCTTCCGCTGGAGCCGTCGATCGGCGTCTCCAGGAAGGTCCAGCAGGTGAAGGAACGCCGCCGCCTGCGGAGAATCGCCAAGAGTATTCTTCCGGAAGGATACGGCTGCATCATCCGTACCGTGGCGCAGGACAAGGATGAGGAGCTCATCAGGCAGGATCTCACCATGCTCATCGACGCCTGGCGGCTGGTGGAGCAGAAGGTGAAGGAGTCGAAAGGCCCCGGACTGATCTACAAGGATCAATCGATCGCCAACACCGTCATGCGTGATCTCTTCACCCCCGATATCGGCAGGGTGGTGATCGACAACAGGGCGAGGTACAAGGAGATCCGCGATTACGTGGAGTGGGCGGCCCCGAGCTTCGTCGACAAGGTGGAGCTCTATACCGGCGACAAGCCGATCTTCGACGCGTTCGGCGTGGAGCAGGAACTGGAGAAGATGTTCCAGCGGAAGGTCTATGTCCCCTCGGGCGGCTACATCATCCTCGATCAGACGGAGGCGATGATGGTGATCGACGTCAACTCCGGACGCTACGCCAGCAACAAGGAGCAGGAGCTGAACTCCCTCCGCACGAACATGGAGTGCGCCCGCGAGATTGCGCGCCAGATCCGTCTGCGCGATATCGGCGGCCTGATCGTCGTCGACTTCATCGACCTCTACGAGGAGAAGAACCGAAAGAAGATCTTCGACGAGCTGAAGAAGGAGATGCGGAGGGATAGAGCCAAGTCGGTGGTCCTCCCGATGACCCAGTTCGGCCTTGTGCAGATGACCCGCCAGAGAATCAGGCAGCAGCTCCTCCAGACCTTGTCGGAGCCGTGCCCGATGTGTACCGGAAGCGGGTTCATCCCCTCGAAAAGCACGATTTCGCGCAAGATCGAACGGTGGCTGCAGCGGTTCAAGGATTCATCCAAGGAGTTCAGGCTGACCCTGACAGCGCATCCCACGATCATCGACTATCTGACCGAGGGTTCGGTGAGCCGCCTCACGAAACTCATGCTCAAATATTTCGTTCGGATCAAGGTCGTCCCGAACGAGGCGCTGCCGGTCGACGAGTTCCATTTCTTCTCCACCAGACTGCAGGCGGATATCACCGAACGCTATCTGGTGAAGGATTGATCGCCGACGGAACCAGGGGGACAAGGCTCATAACAACCCGGAGAAGGCTATCAGCTCGATGCAGCAACTGACCATTCTCGGCTCCACCGGATCGATCGGCACGCAGACGCTCGATGTGATCCGGAACAACCGCGACCGATACCGCGCGGCCTATCTGACGACGAACGCCAACGTGGAGCTGCTCGGTCCCCAGATCGACGAGTTCGAGCCGGACGCGGTGGTCGTCTTCGATCCCTGCGCCGCCTCGGTCGCCCGCAAGCTCTACGGCGGACGGGTCGAGGTGCTGGAGGGGGAAGAGGCCGCCTGCGACGTCGCGGGGCGTCCGGAGGTCGATATCGTGATGTCCGCCGTCGTCGGCTTCGCGGGACTGGCCCCGACGATTGCGGGGGTCAGAGCCGGCAAGAGGATCGCCCTGGCGAACAAGGAGACGCTCGTGGTGGCCGGTGAACTGATCAGCACCCTTGTGCGACGGCACGGCGCGGAGCTGATCCCGGTGGACAGCGAGCATAGCGCCGTTTTTCAATGTCTGGTCGGAGAGCCGCCTGAATCGGTGGAGGAGATCATCCTCACGGCCTCAGGGGGCCCCTTCCGTGAACTTCCGGCGGAGGAGTTCGGGTCGATCACCGCCGCCCGCGCGCTGAACCACCCGAACTGGAGCATGGGGCCGAAGATCACGATCGACTCGGCCACGCTGATGAACAAGGGACTGGAGGTGATGGAGGCGCGCTGGCTCTTCGACGTGGGGCAGGATCGGATCTCGGTCGTCGTTCACCCCCAGTCGATCATCCATTCCATGGTGAGGTTCGTCGACGGATCGGTCAAGGCGCAGCTCGGGCTTCCCGACATGCGGCTCCCGATCCAGTACGCGATGGCCTATCCGGAACGGCTGCCGAACGACTACGGACGGCTCCATCTCCCCCGGATCGGCACGCTCACCTTCTCCGAGCCCGATCCGGACCGGTTCCCCTGCCTCCGTCTTGCCTACGATGCGCTGGAACGGCTGGGAACCGCCCCGGCGATCCTGAACGCCGCCAACGAGGTGGCGGTAGCCGCGTTCCTTGAGGAGACGATCTCCTTCACCGATATCCCCCGCCTGATCGAGCGGGCGCTGGAGGAGATTCCGATCACCGACGGACCGGAACTTGACGATATTCTGGAGGCGGATAAACGAACACGCGAATCCGTTCGTTCTTATCTTCGCTCTCGGACCATCGGGTAGGACCGGAACCCTCCGGCGACCCCTGGGGAGCCCCGCTCCCGGACCGCGTTCACGATCTGATTTTTCTCCCGACTCGAAATCAACGATTCACATGCTCGGTATTCTTGAGACGATTCTGTATTTCGTCATCGTCATCGCGGTGCTCGTCTTCGTCCACGAGCTGGGGCATTTCCTTGCCGCAAAGTGGTGCGGCATCCGTGCCGACATCTTCTCGATCGGCATGGGCCCCCGTCTCTTCGGATGGAACAAGCCCCTGGGATTCACCTTCGGGAAGATCCCCGACGACCTTGACCTGAAGGGGGGGACCGACTACCGCGTGGCGGCGCTCCCGATCGGCGGCTACGTGAAGATCGCCGGCATGGTCGACGAGAGCATGGATGTGGGATATGCCCAGAGTCCGCCGAAACCTGACGAATTCCGCTCGAAAAACGCGTTTCAGAAGGCGTTCGTGATCTCCGCCGGGGTCATTATGAATATGATCCTGGCGATCATCGTCTTCGCCGCCCTCAGCTACTCGCAGCCGCGCGAGCTCTGGCTGACCACCACGCTCGGTCCTGTGGCGAACGGAACCCCGGCGGAACAGGCCGGTTTCCATGAGGGAGACGTCATCAGGAAGATCAACGACTCGACCGTCACGACGTTCCAGGATATCTCCCGCCAGATCCATCGCGAACAGAAGGACAGCAATCTGCGGATCACCTTCGAACGGAAGGGAGAGACCAGGACCATCAACGTCCTCCGGCTCGATATTCCCGAAGCGGAGGGGGGCGAGAACCCGGCGTTCTTCCCCAACGCAACCCAGGAAGAGGTGAAGATCAACAGGGTGCTGAAGAACAAGCCCGCCGATTCGGCCGGGTTCGAGCAGGGGGATGTCATCACCTCGATCGACGGCAATCCGATCCGCACGCACCAGCAGATCCAGGGATATATGAGCAAGCGGAAGAGCACCCCGGTCAACGTGGTGGTCCGCCGCGACTCCGCCCTGGTGACGAAAACTGTCCGGACCGACACGGCGGGGCAGATCGGGGTCGAACTGTCGCAGACCTTCACCGGGCCGACGAGGCAGATCCGCACCGGAGTGTGGGAGTCGCTGAAGATGGGGTTCACGGCGAGCATCGCCCAGGCGCGCGGGATCTTCGGCCTGATCGGCAACCTGATCAGCGGACAGGCCCGATTGAAGGATTCGGTGGGGGGACCTGTCGCGATCGCCGCCATCGCCAAATCGACGGCCGATCGGGGGCTTGTCCAGTTCCTCGGACTCCTGGCGACCCTCTCGGTGACCCTGGCGGTCATGAACATCCTCCCGATCCCGGCGCTCGACGGCGGACATCTGGTCTTCATCATCATCGAGGGGATCATCCGGCGTGAGGTCCCGCTCAAGGTCAGGATGGCGATACAGCAGGCGGGGGTGATCATTCTGCTTCTCTTCATGACCTTCGTCGTCATCAACGATATTTCAAGGATCTGAGGCGCCCGACGCCCGTTCCTTCCATTACGACCCGGAGCCTCCAACGGCATGCTCCGGGTCGTTCACGCATCACATCGCACAGAATCTTGGCATCCGACCTGCGCATTCTGGTTTCGAACGACGACGGGATCGATTCCGCCGGCATTTACGCGCTCGCCACGGCGCTCCGCGAAGTGGGGCATGTGGATGTGGTAGCGCCGAACGCCCAGCAGTCGGCGGTGGGACACGCCCTGACCGTGGCGCTGCCGCTCAGAATCGAACGGCATGAACGGAACGGAAGCTTCTTCGGCCATTCGGTGAGCGGCACACCCGCCGACTGCGTGAAGCTGGCCGTGAGCCATGTTCTCTCCGAACGACCCGATATCATCGTCAGCGGAATAAACCACGGACGCAATACCTCCGTCTCGCTGATCTATTCGGGGACGGTCTCGGCGGCCACCGAAGGGACGCTGCTGGAGATTCCCTCGATAGCGATCTCGCTGGACGATTTCTCGGCGAGCGCGAACTTCGACTACGCGGCCAGGGTCGCCGCATGGATCACGCCGATCGTCGCCCGGCGACGGATGCCGCGCGGCGTGCTGCTGAACGTCAACGTGCCGGCGATCGCGGAGGAAGAGATCAAGGGGGTACGGGTGGCCGAGCAGGGAGAGTCGTACTGGGACGATCGCTACGAAATGCGTCGTGATCCAATGGGACGTCCCTACTACTGGCTCACCGGATCGTATATCCGGAACGGCCCCGAAGGGAGCGACGACTCCTGCCTGGACAAGGGGTATGTGACGGTGACCCCGGTCCACTACAGACTGACCGACTACACGATGCTGGCGGAGATCCGGGGATGGGGGATCGAATCGGACACCCCGCCGGAGGAGTGATCCCCCGGCTCCCAAGGGACTGAACGACATCACGATGGACAGGATCGACCGGTACATACTGCGGCAGTTCGTGATGACCTTCATCTTCGGCATCATCGCGTTCGTGGTGATCTACATCGCCGTCGACATCATGGAGAAGCTGGGGGATTTCTTCGACAGCAACGTGCCGGGAGAGATCATCCTCAAATACTACCTGGTCTTCATCCCGGATATGATCACCCTGATCGTTCCGGTCGGCATGCTCCTGGCAAGCCTCTTTACCATCGGCCGCCTCGATACGACCCACGAACTGACGGCGATACGCGCGGCCGGCAGAAGCATGCGGCGCATCGCCGCCCCCCTGCTGGCGTTCGGCCTGGTCGTGGGGGGAATCATGATCTACTTCAACGGCTGGGTCGTCCCCTACACCAACAAGGAGAAGTTCGCGATCGAGCGGAAATACCTGGGGAAGAACCTGGTCGGCGCGCAGCATCTCGTCTTCAAACGACTCTCCCCCACCCTCAACCTGCTGATCGACTACTTCGACCCGGCCACCGGACGCGCCAGCACCGTGGCGCTGGAACGGTTCGACACCGCATCGCGCATCCCGATCGTCTCGGTGGAACGGGAGTCGACGACGGAGACGGTCCTGAAGACCGACACCGTGACCGGCCTCAGGATCACCCAGCGGATCGACGCATCCTCCATGCGCTATGACTCGACGGCGAAACGGTGGGTGCTGATCAACGGCGTCGCGCGGAACTTCGACGATCCATCCCACATCGGCACGACGAAGTTCGAGGAGCGGCCGATCGACTTCCTGCCGATCACACCGGAGGAACTGAACCTGTCGCAGCAGAACGTGAAGGAGCTGACCCTGGAGGAACTGCGCGACAGGATCGAACAGGAACGGATCGGCGGCCGCGTGGTGACCGGACTGATGATCGACTACCATTCGAAGTTCGCCTTCCCCTTCGCGGCATTCATCGTGATCTTCTTCGGCATCCCCTTCACGACCGCCCAGAGGAAGGGGGGAGCCGGGGTGCAGATCGCCGTCACGGCGCTCATCAGCGCGATCTATCTGGTCCTCAGCGAGGTGAGCAAGACCTTCACCTACGGCGCCGACCTCCCCCCTGCCCTGACCGCATGGATGGCGAACATCGTCTTCATGCTGGTCGGCATGTTCAATCTCTACAGGATCGAACGGCGATGACCGCCGGGCCCGCAGCCATATCAACTCCCCGATCGACATGAGCCTTACCTCGTATCACGACGCTCTCGACATCGTCCTGAACGCATCGCGCCGGGAGCTTCCGACCGAGACGGTCCCGCTGGTGCTGGCGGCCGGGCGTGTGCTGGCGGAGGGAGTCGTATCGCAGGAGGATATCCCACGTTTCGCGAACTCGGCCATGGACGGCTACGCGGTGATCGCCGCCGACCTGGCCGCCGCCTCGCACGATTCCCCGGCGACACTGCGTGTGATCGGCGAGTCCTCCGCGGGTACTCCGTTCCAGGGACGGGTCGAACCGGGAGAAGCGGTGCGGATCATGACGGGAGGGATCATGCCGGAGGGAGCGGATGCGGTGATCGAGGTGGAATCGACGAAGGAGCGTGACCGATCGGTCGCGGCGGAACGTCCGCTCAGGGTCGGCGAGTCGGTGCGGAAGGCGGGAGAGGATATCAGGAACGGAAGCGAGGCGCTCCCCGCCGGCAAGCGGCTGACGCCGGGGGATATCGGCGTGCTGGCGTCGCTCGGGGTGACGAACGTCCCGGTCCGGGTCAGGCCGACGATCGGGCTGCTGGCGACCGGGAACGAGGTGATCGAACCGTTCAGGACGCCGACGGCGGGTCAGATCAGGAACAGTTCGATCCCCGCCCTCTACGCCTACTGCATGGAGGCGGGGGGAGAACCGATCGACCTGGGGATCGCCCGCGACGACCGGGATGAGCTGGAGGATAAACTGGAGCAGGGGCTCCGCTACGACATCCTGATCACCACCGGAGGTGTCTCCGCCGGCTCGTACGATCTGGTGCAGAACGTACTTCCGGAGCTCGGGGTCGATCTGCTCTTCCACAAGGTCAATATCAGGCCGGGGAAGCCGGTCCTCTTCGGGACCTACGGCGACGGGAACGAATCGACGCTGGTCTTCGCCCTGCCGGGGAATCCGGTCTCCACCCTCGTCACCTTCCGGCGCTTCGTCCTGCCGGCGATCCGGCGGCTGCTGCGCCAGCGGGAACCGGGCTTCAGGATGCACGCCGTTCTCGGCGAACCGCTGAAGAAACAGGACGGAAAACGCCATTTCATCCGCGGCAGACTCTCGACCGGGAGCGACGGGATACCGGTTGTTGCAACCACCGGTACACAGTCGAGCGGTGCCATGTCGTCAATGAGTCTGGCCGACTGCCTCATCATCGTCGAAGAGGAACGGACCGCGCCGAACGCCGGCGAGGTCGTGGAGATCGAGCTGCTGTAGCAGCGAAACGGCCCAGGCCCCCTCGTGACGATCCGTAACATCTCGCCTCTGTAACCATCCTGGAGCTGCGCCCACTTATTAATAATAAGTGAAGGCGTTTCGGAGGCGCACGTAACCCTGTCGTCCCCCTCGTGTTATCTGCTCCGAATGTAGTGACTGGAGAAACCGTACCCGGGGAGCAGTCCGCTCCTGCAGGAACTCAATCGAAACGACCGACGGAACAACGATGCGTCTTACCCCTTACTGTTTTCGCGGATCACTCCTGCTGACGGCGCTGGCTGCCCTGCTCGTCGCGGCGCCCTCCGCCACCGCGCAGCCGGGCCCCTCATCCCCCCTCTACGATCTCATCCCCCCTGATCAGAGCGGCATCGACTTCGGCAACTACGTCACGGAGACCGCCCAGTTCAACATCCAGGTGTTCGTCTACGCCTACAACGGCGCGGGGGTGGCGGTCGGGGATGTGAACGGGGACGCGCTTCCCGATATCTTCTTCGGCTCCTCGCAGGTGCCGATGCGCCTCTACCTGAACCGGGGGGGATTGAAGTTCGAGGACGGCACCCCCCGCTCCGGTATCGTCCCGGTCAAACCGGACGTGCTGGGGGATACGGCGAACGTCGCCTTCGGCGTGGCGATGGTCGATATCGACGGCGACAGCGATCTCGATATCTACGTCTGCAAGCAGTTCGCCTCCAATCTCCTCTACATCAACGACGGCACCGGCGTCTTCACCGAACAGGGGAAGAAGTTCGGGCTCGACTTCGCCGCGCGGAGCATGCAGCCGGCGTTCTTCGACTACGACAAGGATGGCGATCTCGACCTCTACATCGCCGTCAACGGAGATGGGAAGAACAGCTTCACGATCTCCGGGTTCACCGATCATCTCTTCCGCAACAACGGGGACAACACGTTCACGGATGTCTCGGAACAGGCCGGGATCGCCGACCGCGGGTTCGCCCAGAGCGTGGCGATCGGCGACCTGAACAACGACTCGTGGCCCGATATTTATGTCGCGAACGACTTCGAAGGTCGCGACATGGTCTATTTCAACAACGGGAACGGCACCTTCCGCCACGTCACCGACTCGGTGATCAAGCATACCTCCACGGCGAGCATGGGGAGCGATATCGCCGACTACAACAACGACGGCTTCGCGGACGTGGTGACGCTGGATATGCTTCCGGAGAGCCACAAGCGCCGGATGTCGCATATCGGCGTCACCTCCATCTACACCCCGACCTTCGACTCCACGCAGCTCAACCGCAACGCGCTCCAGCTCAACAGAGGGGACGGCACCTTCGCCGATGTGGGGCAGATCGCCGGGATCAGCGAGACCGACTGGAGCTGGGCCCCCCTCTTCGAGGATGTGGACAACGACGGCGACAAGGATCTCTTCGTGACGAACGGGTACAAGAGGGACGTATCGAATCAGGATATTGCCTTCAGCATGATGCGGACCAAGATGGACCCGGTCGCGATGTTCAAGATCATCCCGACCACGCGGCTGCAGCCCTATCTCTTCCGGAACAACGGCGACCTCACCTTCACCAAGATGAACGACCAGTGGGGGATCACCCAGGTCGTCAACTCGAACGGAGCGGCGCTCGTCGATCTCGATCTGGACGGAGATATGGAGATGGTGGTCAACACGATGGACTCCACGGCGTTTCTCTACAAGTCCAACGCGACCGAACAGAAACTGGGGAACTATATCCGCATACGATGCAAGGGGCGCGCGCCCAACACCGAGGGGATCGGCGCCAAGATCGAGATACGATCGAACGGCCGCTACCAGATGCGCGAGATCTACAAGAACCGCGGCTACCTCTCCTCCGTGGAGGCCGTGGCGCATTTCGGGGTGGGATCAGCTACATCGGTCGACGAGATAACCGTGACATGGCCCGACGGCACCAGGCAGAAGCTGACCGGCGTGAAGACGGGGCAGGTGCTCGTTCTGAACCAGGCCGACGCCTCGAAGCCCGGGCCGGAGCCTGTCGCGGCGCCGAACCATCTCTTCAAGAGGGTTCCCGCCGACCGGTCGCTCTCCTACATCCACAGAGAGAACACCGGCTTCGACGACTTCGAGCGCGAACGTCTCCTCCCCCGCCGATTCTCCAAGGATGGCCCCGGAACGGCGGTCGGCGACATGAACGGCGACGGCCTGGAGGACATCTTCATCGGCGGCGCGAAGTTCGCAAGCGGCGCGATATACCTTCAGGACCGCGAGGGGAAATTCACCCAGAACCGGCAGGATGCGCTGATAGCCGATGCGGCGAGCGAGGATATGGGAGCGCTCCTCTTCGACGCCGACGGCGACAGAGATCTGGACCTGTATGTCGTGAGCGGAGGTAATGAGACGATCGCCGACGGACCGGAGCTTCAGGACAGACTCTACATGAACGACGGCAAGGGGAACTTCACCAGGAACAGGGAGGCCATCCCCGAGATGCTCAGCAGCGGTTCCTGCGTGGTCGGCGCCGACTACGACGGCGACGGCGACATCGACCTGTTCGTGGCGGGACGGAGCGTTCCGGGAAGATTCCCCGAGATCCCCAGAAGCTATCTGCTGAAGAACACCAGAGGGACCTTCGCCGACGTCACCGGGACCGAGGCGCCGGGGCTGGCCCGCGTCGGCATGCTCAACGCGGCGCTCTGGACCGATTTCGACAACGACAACGATCCCGATATGATCGTCGCCGGAGACTGGATGACCCCCAGGTTCTTCCGCAACGACAAGGGGAAGCTGACCGACGTGACCGCGAAGAGCGGCGTCGACTCCAACAACGGGTGGTGGAACAGCATCGCGGCGGGAGATTTCGACAGCGACGGCGACATGGATTACGTGGTGGGGAACCTGGGGCTGAACACCAACTCGCGGCATCGCCCCACGCGGGAGTTCCCGGTGCGCCTCTACGCCAACGACTTCGATGAGAACGGCAGCGTCGATCTGGTCGTCTCCTACTACTACCAGGGGATCGAGTATCCGATGCGCGACAGAATGACGATGGCAAGCCAGATGCCCGCCCTGATCCGGAGGAAGTTCCCGACGTTCAACGGCTACGCCTCCACCCCCCTCTCCAAGTTCTTCGCGGAGGGGATGCTGGAGAAGTCGGTGAAGTTCGAGGCGTACAACTTCGCCTCCAGCTATCTGGAGAACAGGGGGAACGGCACCTTCCGCATCTCCTCCCTGCCGGTGATGGCGCAGGTCTCGCCGACCTTCGGCATGTCGGTGGAGGATTACGACGCCGACGGCAACCTCGACCTGCTGCTGGTGGGGAACTTCTACAACGCCGACGGCGAGGTGGTCCGCTACGACGCCGGGAACGGCCTCTACCTGCGGGGGGACGGCAAGGGAGGACTGCTGCCGATGCCGGTCAGCGAGTCCGGTTTCTCGGCCACCTACGACGCGCGCGCCCTTACATCGATCAGAAACGGCGGGAAGAACTCCCTCTACACCGTGGTGATCAACAACAACGCCCCGGTCCAGGTCTACGAACGCGAGTATGCGGCCGGGGAGGGGAAGCTTGTCGATTTCAACACGGAGGGAGAGTTCACCCACATGGTGATGAAGCTGAAGAACGGCAGCACGCGGCGGTACGAATGCTCCTTCGGCTCCGGATATCTCTCGCAGTGCTCCGGGGTGGTCCTGGTTCCCCCGGATGCCGTCTCGGCGACGCTCTATCGCGGCGCGAAGAAGCTGAAGACAGTGGAACTGGCCGCGGGGAAATAATCCGCGGTCGGATAGATAGTTCGCATCAGCCCGTATCGGGCAAACTTTCGGAGGGGAGGGGATCGTCGTATCGTTCGCCCCCGGCGGATCGGAACGATCCTGTCGCAATGCTCATATCGGGTCGTGCCGGGATATTCCGGACGGCTGCCCGCTCGTCAACAGGTAACATAGTCCGATCCGGAGTGTTCCCGGTACGGACCGATTTCCAGTGCAGAGCTTCCTATGCTGAAAAGACTTTTTGCCAGCCTTTCCGTGCTTGTTCCGGCGATCCTGCTTCCGTGCGCCCCGGCGCACGCCCAGGGGAATGCGCCGGGTGGTTCCACGACGGCGCCGCTCTACCAGTACCTGCCCCCGTCGCAGACCGGCATTCTGTTCGAGGACAGGATCACGGAGACCCCCAGCTTCAACATCCAGGACTTCATCTACGCCTATAACGGCGGCGGTGTGGCGGTGGGGGATATCAACGGAGACGGCCTTCCCGACCTCTATTTCTCCGCGACCCAGCTCCCCAACAGGCTCTATCTGAACAAGGGGAACTTCACCTTCGAGGATATATCGGCCCGCGCCGGAGTCGGGGATACGGCGGGGATCCGCTTCGGCGTCAACATGGTCGACATCGACGGCGACGCCGATCTCGATATCTACGTCTGCAAGCAGGATCGCCCGAACGCCCTCTACATCAACAACGGTGACCTCACCTTCACCGAGCGCGCCAGGGAGTTCGGCCTGGACCACGACACAAGCAGCACCCAGTCGGCGTTCTTCGACTACGATCTGGACGGCGATCTCGATATGTACCTCCTCACCAACGGCACGGCCACCGGTGAGAACTACACCCGCAAGGGATTGTGCGATCACCTCTACCGGAACAACGGGAACAACACCTTCACCGACGTGACCGCGGAGGCGGGGATCTTCGATATGGGGTACGGCCTCGGCGTCGGCATCGGAGATATTAACAACGACGGCTGGCCGGATATCTACATCACGAACGACTTCGACATCCGCGACATCCTCTACATCAACAACGGCAACGGGACGTTCCGCGAAGAGACGAGGAAGGCGATGAAGCATACGGCCGAAAACGGCATGGGGAACGACGTCGCCGACTTCAACAACGACGGATTCGTCGACATCATCGCCGTCGACATGCTCCCGGAGGATCACAAGCGCCTGCTTGGACATATGGGGAGCCAGTCCGCCTACAGCCCGCACTTCGACTCCACCCAGCTCATGCGGAACGTCCTCCACCTGAACCGGGGGAACGGCACATTCGCCGACGTCGCCCAGATCGCGGGGGTCTCCGAAACCGACTGGAGCTGGGCCTCGCTCTTCGAGGATCTGGACAACGACGGCTACAAGGATCTCTTTATCGCGAACGGATACAAGCGCGACGTATCGAACCTCGATGTGATCTACAACATGGTGAAGACCCGCATGGACAAGCTGACGATGCTCAGCTTCGTCCCGACGACGCGGCTTCAGAACTATGTCTTCAGGAACAACGGCGACCTGACTTTCACCAAGATGATCGACGAGTGGGGGTTCAACCAGGTCATCAACTCGAACGGCGCCGCCTTCGCCGATCTGGACCGCGACGGCGATCTGGATGTGATGGTGAACAACATGGACTCGGTCGCCTCGATCTATCGGGGAACACTCGCTGAACGACATATCGGGAACTACCTGCGGGTGCAGCTCGTGGGGAAGGGACTCAACACCGAAGGGATCGGCGCGCGGGTCGAGCTTCGTACGAAGCAGGGGTTGCAGATGCGGGAGAACTACAAGACCCGCGGCTACCTCTCCTCGATGGAGCCGATCCTTCATTTCGGCCTGGGTGACGCGACGTCGGTGGAGCAGGTGAAGGTCACCTGGCCCGACGGCACGAAGCAGATCCTGACGTCGGTCCCCGCCAACCAGGTCCTGAAGCTGGAATGGAAGAACGCGGCGAAGATCGACGAGCCGCCCGCAGCTCCCGTTGCGACCATTTTCAACGAGGTGAAGGATACGACGCTCTTCCCCTACTCGCACCGTGAGAACCTTCAGTTCGACGACTTCGAGCAGGAGCGCCTGCTGCCGAACCGACTCTCGCGGAACGGCCCCGGGGTCGCCGTGGGAGATATCAACGGCGACGGCCGCGAGGACGTCTACGTGGGAGGGGCGAAATTCGCTCCCGGCAAGATATATCTTCAGCAGGCCGACGGATCGTTCGTCCATCATCCGCAGCAGGCGATCTCCGACGACTCGGCATGCGAGGATCTCGGCTCGCTTCTCTTCGACGCCGACGGCGACCTCGATCTGGACCTCTACGTGGTGAGCGGCGGGAACGAGTATATCTCCAGCTCCCCCGAACTTCAGGACAGGCTCTACATCAACGACGGCAAGGGGAGCTTCACGAAGTCGGACGGGCTGCCGGAGATGCTGAGCAGCGGCTCCTGCGTGATCGCATCGGATTACGATAACGACGGCGACCTCGACCTCTTCGTCGGCGGGCGCGTCTCCCCCGGCGCCTACCCGAACGCTCCGCGCAGCTACATCCTGAACAACGCCAAGGGGAAGTTCACCGACGTCACCGAAACGATCGCCCCCTCGCTGGCGCGGATCGGCATGGTGACCTCCGCCCTCTGGAGCGATTACGACAACGACAACGATCCCGATCTGATCCTGGTGGGCGAGTGGATGACCCCGAAGATCGTCCGTAACGACAAGGGGAAGTTCGCCGACGCCACGACCGGCTCCGGCGTCGAGGGTCTCAACGGCTGGTGGAACAGTCTCGCATCAGGAGATTTCGATAACGACGGCGATATCGACTATGTTGCGGGGAACATCGGCCGGAACGTCGGCCGCCGGTTCCGCGCCACCAAGGAGTTCCCGCTCCGGCTCTACGCGAACGACTTCGACGACAACGGAAGTCTCGACCTGGTGATGTCGTACTACTACCGCGGCATCGAGTACCCGACCCGCGGCCGGCAGAAGGTGGCCGACCAGATGCCCCCCCTGATCCGCCGGAAGTTCTCGACCTTCGCCGGATATGCCTCGGCCTCGATCCTGGAGATCTACGACAAGAAGAAGCTCGACGACGCCATGAAGTTCCAGGTCACCCACCTGGCGACCTCCTACATCGAGAACCTCGGCCGCGGAAAGTTCAAGGTCACCGAACTTCCGACGATGGCGCAGCTCTCCCCCACCTACGGGGTCAACGTGGAGGACTACGACGCCGACGGTAATCTCGACGTCCTTCTCATCGGCAACTTCTACGGTCCCGATCAGGACGTAGTACGATATGATGCGGGGGCCGGACTCTTCCTGCGCGGCGACGGCAAGGGGACCTTCACACCGACGCCGGTGAACGAAAGCGGCTTCTTCGCCCCGAGCGACAACCGCGGGCTGGCGTCGCTGCAGAAGGGAAATTCCAACAGTCTCTACACGCTGGTATTAAACAACAACGGCAGAACCCAGGTCTTCGAACGGGACTTCAGCGAAGCCGACGGGAAGCTGATGAACTTCGAGAAGGAAGGGAAGTACACGCACATGATCATGAAGTTCGCCGACGGCCGCACCCGTCGCTACGAGTGCACCATCGGCTCCGGTTATCTGTCGCAATGCTCCGGCACCGTTCTGGTGACGCCGGAGGCGAAGTCGGTAACCCTTTATCGCGGTTCCAAGCAGGTCAAAACGATAAAATTCTAATCCTCTGGAGGCAACGAGCATCATGCGCTGTAAGCATGGCATCATCTGGGGTATCGCGCTGCTGATCGTCGGCACGGTCACGAGCGCGAACGCAAGCGGAGACGAGGCGAAGTACAGGACAGGCGCGAAGTACATCCACCGGCTGAACCGGCAGATGATCGATATCATCATCAACGACGCGTTCTCGCCGGCGGTATCGAGCAGAATCTACGCTTACGCGAATCTTGCCGCCTACGAGGCGTCGTGCGCCGGGTTCTCCGGCTTCGCTCCGCTGGACGGCAAGGCCTACGAGCTGAAGGATTATCCCAAGCCCGATCCGAAGGCCGAGTACGACTGGCGGGTGACCAGCGCGACGGCGCTCGGCACGGTCGCCTCCAGGCTCCTCTTCAACTACGCCATCATGGACAGCACGCTCGCGGTGCAGCTCCAGGAGCTGGCCGCCGAGACCGACCCCGCCGTCTTCGAACGCTCGAAGGCGTTCGGCCTGGCCGTGGCCGACCGGATGATCAAGCGGGCCAAGGGGGATGGCTATACGAAGATCCAGGCAAGCGCGAAGTATACCTTCCCGAAGGGTGAGGGGGTCTGGCGCCCCACGCCGAAGAACTTCGTGGAGCCGCTCGATCCGTTCATCAGCACCGTCCGCATGCTGACGATGAAGACCCCGGACGAGGTTCCGGCGCTGCCGCACATCCCGTTCAGCATCGATCCCGACTCGGAGTTCTACAAGGTCGCGAAGCACACCTACGACGTTTCCAACAACCTGACCGAGGAGGAGAAGGCGATCGCGCTCTTCTGGAACGACACGCCGGGAACGACCGAGTATATCGGCCACTTCATGCCGACCTACCGTCAGGTCAACCCGCCGGGGCACTGGATCAATATCACCAGGCTCGTCTGCGAGCAGAAGAACGCCGACCTGATGCACTCGATCGAGGCGTACGCGCTCGTCTCCACCTCCCTGTTCGACGGCTTCCTCGCCTGCTGGCACACGAAGTATCAGACGAACGTGATCCGACCGGTCACCTACATCAACTATTATATCGTCGGCGACACCAGCCAGTCGACCTGGAAGCCGCTGATCGACACCCCTCCCTTCCCGGAGTACCCGAGCGGCCACAGCACGGTCTCGGCCGCCGCGGCGACGGTGCTCACGGCCCTGTTCGGCGAGATGGAGTTCACCGACTCGACCGAGGAGGAGTTCGGCTACGGAACACGGACCTTCAAGAACTTCATGGAGGCGGCCCAGGAGGCGTCGCTCAGCCGTGTCTATGGCGGCATCCACTACCTGAACGGTTGTCTGAACGGCACCGAGCATGGGGTGAGGATCGGGCAGCACGTCCTGAAGACGCTCCGGACCAGGAGCTGACCGCTTCCCTTTCCAGACTGAGAAAGGATCGTCATGAAGCCGCCGGCGGGAAACGCCGGCGGCTTCGTCGTTTCCGTTGTCCCCCTCGGTCCCCCTTTACGATTTCTTAGTTCCCGCAAGAAAAGCGCAAAATCGGACCTCACATACTATGTGAAGTACCAAAACCTACTATATTTGTCCCCTTAGTAGGAGGGGTAGGGCGATTCGGTTGCGGCGGATACAATCTGTTCCGACATGCGCAATCGGCGGACCATCAGGCACGTTTTTTGCTGGTGATTGTCTCGACAACGGCACGATGTGCCCTGGCGCTCCATTGGTTCATGATGTTCATGCGCCATGGGGTCTCACGGGCGCGTGAGGACCAACGGTTATATCGTGTTGTTTGTTATATTGCCGCGCACCTCCAGTGCGTAGCCCTCCGTACACGCACCTTCTTGATAACGGAGCATGTTCCCACCCGTCGATATATGCGGCGGACCGGGGGCGGCTCGAGATCTCCAGCTTTGGGTATCCCTTCCAACACATATCTCGGACACACACACTTCTCGGAGTCACAATGACGTTGTCCCGTCACTTTGCGAAAGCGTTTGCGCTGGTCGCCATGACGGCGTTCGGCTTGGAGGCTTCCGCCCAGATGAACCCCACGGTAGATACCAGGGGTCATATGGGTATCGGAACAGTCCAGCCCGACCCCGCCGCCATTCTCGATCTTACATCGACGACCGCGGGTCTTCTTCTTCCCCGGATGACACAGGCGCAGATCGATGCCCTTGTCAACCCGCCCACCGGTCTGCTGGTGTTCAACACCTCGACCAATGAGCTGAACTACAACTTCGGCACGGCCGGTTCCCCCTCCTGGGAAGCGCTCCTCTCCCCCTCGTCGCCGACGATCAACTCCACGGTCTGGAAGCTGAACGGCAACAGCAACGTGGGTGCGAGCGATTTTCTCGGCTCGACGAACAGCGCGGCGGTGATCTTCAAGACCGACAACACTGAGCGTGCGCGGATCTCGGCCGGCGGCAACGTCGGTATCGGCACGACCTCCCCGGCTCAGGCTCTCGACGTGGCCGGGAACGTCCAGTTCTCCGGCGCTCTGATGCCTGCCGGCAGCGCGGGCACCAGCAGCCAGGTTCTTGTCTCCAACGGCCCCGGCGTCGCTCCGACGTGGGAGTCCTTCCCCTTCTTCTCGGTGGACGGGGATGTGACCGGACCCACGAACAACACGGTGATCGACCCGGCAAACCCCGGTATCGGAGACCGCCTGATCGCCGGTGTCAACAACGGCACCACGACGATCAACGACGCCCGGGTGAACGATACGCTGACGATCAACGGCGGCACGATCGACAACACGCCGATCGGCGCCACCGGTCGCAGCACCGGCGCCTTCACCTCCATCGACGTGACCGGCAACGCGATCGTCGGCGGTGACGTCATCGCCACGGACGACATTGAGGCAGGCGACAACGTTCGCGCAACCAACGATGTGACCGCCGGTGACGACGTGGAAGCCGACGACGATATCTCGGCAGGGGACGACATCACCGCCGGCGGCGATGTGATCGTCGGCCAGGATGTGAACGTCGACGGCGAGATCAACGTCGACAACGATGTGAACATCGGCGACGACCTCTTCGTCGACTTCAATGCCACGATCGACGGCGACGTGACGCTGGGCGACTCCCCGGGCGACTCGGTGAACCTGAACGGCACCATGAGGGGACCGGGCGGCAACCATACGCTCGGCACCCTCGGCGTCGACACGACGGTGCTGACGCTCAACGGCGCCAACGGCGGCAGCTACGAGCTGACCGTCAACGGCGACGCCAACATCACCGGCACGGCGACGATCGGAACGCTGGCGCTGAACGGCGATCTGGATATGAACCAGAACGACATCGTCGATCTCGGCAACATCCAGTTCAGCACGGCCGGATCGCAGATCGACAACACGGCCGGTGTCGTGACGATCAACGACAGCCTGGTCGTGACCGGCAACACGAACGTCGGCGGCGACGTCATCGTCACCGACGACATCGAGGCCGGAGACAACGTTCGCGCAACGAACGACGTGACGGCGGGTGACGACGTGGAAGCCGACGACGACATCTCGGCAGGGGACGACATCACCGCCGGCGGCGACGTGATCGTCGGCCAGGATATCGATGTCGACGGTGAGATCAACGTCCAGAACGACGTGAACATCGGCGACGACCTCTTCGTCGACGGGAACGCGGCGATCGACGGAGACGTGACGCTCGGCAACGGCGACAACGACACGATCAGCATCAACGCCGGCATCGGCAGCGTGACCTTCAACGGCGCGGTCCTTCACGACGTGAACGACCCGGTCGCGGCGACCGACGCTGCGAACAAGAACTATGTAGACACCTCGATGACCGGTCGTGCATGGCTCCAGGCCGGCAACGCGGCCGATGCGGGCGACGTGCTCGGAACGACGAACGCGCAGGATCTGAACATCATCGCAGGCGGATCGACCCGGATGACGATCGACGACGCCACCGGCAACGTCGGGATCGGCGGAGCGCCGTCGGTCGACGATCGGCTGACCGTGACGGGGCACACGAACATCAACGGCAGGCTGAACGTCGTCGACTCGACGTCGCTGCAGAACTCCGTGACCCTGGGAAGCAACCCCGCCAATGACATTATCCTCTTCGGCACGCTGAGCGGCGAGGGCTCCGGCCACTCGCTCGGCACCCTCAACACGGACGCCACGGTCCTGACGATCAACGGCGACGCCGGCACCGGCGCCTATGATCTGACCGTGAACGGTGACGCGAACATCACCGGCATGCTGGACATCGACGACTCGACCTCGCTGAACGGCGCGGTCAGCATCGGCGACGGGGACGACAACGTCACGATCAACGCCGGCACCGGCGCGGTCACCTTCAGCGGTTCGGTCGTCGGCGGCGTGAACACGCCGGTGACGGGGACCGACGCCGCGAACAAGGAGTATGTCGACAACGCCATCCTCACGAGCGCCGGCTGGTCCCTTCTCGGGAACGCCGACCTGGTCGACAGCACGAACTTCCTCGGAACCACCGACACGGCCGACCTGGAGCTGCGGGTCAACAACACGACGGTGATGCGCTACCAGGCGGGCTCGGGCGAGCCGAACATCATCGGCGGCAACGGCAACAACATCGACACCAGCTCGCACGGCGCGGTGATCGCAGGCGGCGGCGCGACCGGCGCACGGCAGACGATCGGAGCCACGAGCGATTACGCCTTCATCGGCGGCGGCAGCTCCAACTCGATCGCATTCGGCTCCAACAACGCAGTGGTCGCGGGCGGATCAAGGAACCATATCGAGAGCACCTCCCCGTACGGAACGATCGCCGGCGGCGACTCCAACAGCGTGATGTACTCCTCCAGCTACGGAACGATCGGCGGCGGACACCTCAACAGGGTCGTAAGCGGCGCAACCTACGGCACGATCGCCGGCGGTGACTCCAACCTGGTCTCAAGCAGCGCCAGCCACGGCTTCATCGGCGGCGGCTACGGCAACCTGGTGGCGTTCGGCCCGCTCTACGGAACGATCGCCGGCGGACGGCTCAACAGGGTCAACAACTCGTCGAGCTTCGGCGCGATCGCGGGCGGTGACTCCAACTCGGTGGTCAACGGGACGACGCACGGCTTCATCGGCGGCGGCTACGGCAACACGGTCACCAACAGCAGCACCTACGGCATGATCGGCGGCGGTTACAGGAACGAGATCAGCGGCGGCGCGGTCCGGTCGGTCATCGCAGGCGGCGACTCCAACCTGATCACCAACTCCGCCAACCGTTCGTTCATCGGCGGCGGACAGTACAACTCGGTGACCGACGGTGGAACCTACTCGTCGGTCGCGGGCGGTTACAAGAACCGGGCCGCCTACAGCTACTCCTTCATCGGCGGCGGCGATTCCAACAACATCAACTCGGGCGGCACCTACGCGACGATCGGCGGCGGTCAGCGCAACATGGCCCACGGCACGCACTCGGCGATCGCGGGCGGCCGCTATAACCAGGTGATCTTCGGATCGAACTTCAGCTCGATC
This sequence comes from uncultured bacterium, assembly GCA_966250335.1. Classification (GTDB taxonomy): domain Bacteria; phylum Bacteroidota; class Ignavibacteria; order OLB7; family OLB7; genus OLB7. The sequence continues at coordinate 28,512 of CBINGZ010000008.1, forward strand.
AGCGGCGGCGACTCCAACATGATCAGCGGCGGCGCGTACTACAGCACAGTCGCGGGCGGACACTACAACGCGATCATGAACAGCTCCAACAGCAGCTTCGTCGGCTCCGGTGATTCGAACATCATCCAGGGCGGCACCGTGCGCGCCGGTATCGTAAGCGGCTGGCACAACGAGATCATCAACACCTCCACCAACTCGGTGATCGGCGGCGGACGCCAGAACAGCATCAGCGGCGGCGCGGTGAGCAGCTTCATCGGCGGCGGCGATTCCAACGCGATCACGACCTCCGCCCTGAGCAGCTCGATCGTCAGCGGTCGCCGCAACTCGATCAGCGGCGGCACGCAGTACGGCTTCATCGGCGGCGGTGATTCCAACACCCTCACGAACACCGCCACTTACAGCTTGATCACCGGCGGTCGCCGCAACTCGATCACCGGCGGCACGCAGTACGGCTTCATCGGCGGCGGCGATTCCAACACCCTCACGAACACGGCCACCTACAGCTTGATCACCGGCGGACGTCGCAACTCGATCACCGGCGGCTCGCAGTACGGCTTCATCGGCGGCGGTGATTCCAACGTCCTCACGACCAGCGCCATCTACGCTTCGATCGTCGGCGGACGCCACAACTCGGTCAACAGCGGTTCACAGTACGGCTTCATCGGCGGCGGTGATTCCAACAACCTGACCGTCAGCGCGATGAGATCGTCGATCGTGGGCGGCAGGGGAAATACCATCACGTCGGGCTCGCCCGCGGCCTTCATCGGCGGCGGCGATTCCAACGTGATCACGTTCGGCCCGAACGGTGTGATCGGCGGCGGACGTCGCAACCTGCTCAGCGGCAACGCGGCGTACTCCTTCATCGGCAACGGTGATTCCAACACGGTCCAGAGCGCGTACCGCTCGGCGATCGGAAGCGGCCACGGGAACGTTATCATGAACTCGAACGGCTCCTTCCTCGGCGCCGGTGATTCGAACGAGATCTCGGGCGGCGCCACAAACGGCGTGATCGGCGGCGGACGCCAGAACATGATCTCCCTCAGCTCGTACCAGGGATTCATCGGCAGCGGTGATTCCAACACGATCACCGGTGGTGCAAGCAGATCGTCGATCGTCGGCGGCACTGCGAACACCATCTCGACGGGGACGAACAACTCGTTCATCGGCGGCGGCGACACGAACCTGATCACGAGCGGCGCGCCCAACTCGGGAATCGTGAGCGGACGCGCCAACACGATCACGACGAGCGCCTCGATGTCGGGCATCATGGCCGGACGGAGGAACACCATCACCTCCGGCGCCGCCTACTCGACGATCGGAGCGGGTGATTCGAACACGATCACGATCGGCTCCTCCTACTCCGTGATCGGGGCAGGTACCGCCAACCTGATCACTTCGAGCAGCACGAACTCGGTGATCGGCGGCGGTGACTCCAACTCGATCAGCGGCCAGAACGGCTCCATCGTGGGCGGACGCAGGAACACCCTGCAGGTCGGAGCCACCATGGGGGCCATCGTCGGCGGTCAGAACAACACGGTGGGAAGCGGCGCCACCCATTCGACCATCGCCGGCGGTATCAGCAACACGATCGGTGTCGGCGCCCCCTACTCGGGCATCGGAAGCGGTCGTGGACACAACATCAACAGCGCGAGCCACGACTTCATCGGCGCCGGTGATTCCAACACCATCACCACCAGCTCGAACGGGTCGATGATCGGAGCGGGACGCCGGAACAGCATGATGGGCGGAGCACAGTACGCCGCGATCGTCGCCGGCGAGCTCAACCTGATCAACAACGGCTCGGTCGGCTCGGTGATCGGCGGCGGTAACGGCAACAGCATCACCTCGGGCGGCGCACGCTCGATGATCGGCAGCGGTGATACGAACCTGATCACCAACAGTGCGGCAAACTCGCTCATCGGCGCCGGAAGTCGCAACACGATCTCGAACAGCGCCACCTACTCGGTGATCGGCAGCGGCCGCGGTAACATGATCTCGAACAGCTCGAACAGCTCGGCGATCGGCGGCGGCGACACCAACCTGATCACGAACGGTTCGCCCAGCTCGTTCATCGGCGGTGGCTCCACCAATACGATCACGTCGGCAGTCCAGTCGGCGATCGGCGGCGGACGCACGAACAACATTTCGTTCGGCGCCGACTACTCCACGATCGGCGGCGGCGATTCCAACGTGATCAGCAACAGCGCAGCCAACGCGGTGATCGGCGGCGGACGCCTCAACTCGCTCTCGACCGGATCGCTGTTCAGTACGATCGGCGGCGGCTACGGCAACACCATGCAGAGCGCCTCGAACTACGGAACCATCGGCGGCGGCTCCAGCAACGTCCTCAACGCGGGAGCGGAGTGGGGGACGATCGGCGGCGGTGATTCCAACAGAATCGATAACTCATCGGATGAGGCCACGATCGGCGGCGGTAACGCCAACCTGATCACCAACGGGTCGACGAGCGCCACGATCGGCGGCGGCAGCGACAACATGATCGACCTCTCGACAGGGGCGACGATCTCCGGCGGTGCGATCAACAGCATCGACAGCGCGTCGCTCTACGCGACGATCGGCGGCGGTAACACCAACACGATCGCCGACTCCGCAGACGGCGCCACGATCGCCGGCGGCACGAACAACGGCATCGGAATCAGGGCCGATTATGCCACGATCAGCGGCGGCAACAGCAACGGCATCAGCGACGACGCATCGTACTCGACGATCGCCGGCGGCCGCGACCTGACCCTCTCGGGCCCACGGAGCTTCGGCTTCAACGCGGGGGACACGACCGGAGCGGCAACGCTCGCGATCTCCGAGGCCGAGGTTGCAGTAATCGGCAACGCCGATCTGATCCTTGCCAACAGCAACAACACGGCGAGCGCGCTCCGCTTCTACGAGGCGAACTCGACCGTCGGCGCGTTCCCGCCGGCAGGGGTGAACTACACCTCGTTCCAGGCGACGGCACAGTCGGGCGATATCGTCTACACGCTTCCGCCGACGCAGGGGAACCCGAACGAAGTGCTGACGAACGACGGATCGGGCGTGCTGACCTGGGCTCCCAGCGGCAGCGTGATCATCAACAACGTCAACTCCACCAGCACGATGGGGGGCGCCTTCAGCACCGACCAGAACAATCTGGTCCTTGACTCGACGGCAACCTTCTTCCGGATGGAATCGACGATGGGGGTGAACATCACCGGCATCGCCAACGGTGTCGACGGACGTACCCTGGTGATCGCGAACGTCGGTTCCAACGACATCACGCTCACGAACATGGACAACGCTTCGGACCCGGAGAACCAGTTCCTGCTTCCGGGCGGAAGCGACGTGACGATCGGAGCCGACGGTATCGTGACGCTTGTCTACGATGCCACCTCGCAGTTCTGGCGCTTCGTCTCGAGCAACTAATCGCTGCACGAGACGTCGCATCGACGACGTACTGAGATCGGGCGTCGGCCCTCCCCCACGGGGGATGGGCCGACGCCGATCGAAGAGAAGAGCACCGCAGCATTCCGGTCCGACCATCCGGACCCCGCAGACCTCCAGACCACCCCCCCCCTCCGTTCCCTACTGCGTGCTCCGATCGGGCCCCGCCCCTGAGAAGCTGCCCAGGTTCCTTGAACAACGGCATCGATGACCGCCGTCCAAGGTTATCCTGCTGTCATATCTTATTCATATCTTAGACCGATTCTGATGCGGGGACCGTCCCGCACGATCCCCGCATCGGAACCGGTTTGGCAATCCTCATACTGAGGAACCGGAACGTAGCACGAAGGCTCGGGGAGGAATCGACCGGTGGTTCCCGCTTCGAGCGGGAGGACGTGATGATCGGCGGCGGCGAAGGCTCATCGGCCGAACCGCATCGACTTCCAACATTTCGTTCATAGCCATCGAGTCGAAGTGTGAAACGATCTTTCTATCATTCACAAGTAGTACCACCATGAAGAAACTGCCACTAGCTCTGGTACTTGCCGTCGGAGCATGTACGGCCGCGGCAACGGCACAGACGTACCGCCCGACGCACGCCACACAGCTCTTCCTCTCCGGCGGAGGTTCGCCGATCAAGCCGCTGACGCTCCAGGCGCCGACGCTTGCCAGTCCCTACACGCTGACCTTCCCGGCAAACGACGGCAACGGGAACGAGTTCCTGCAGACCGACGGCAACGGCAATCTGGTCTGGGCGACGGCAGGGAGCGCGCTCCTTCCGTTCACCGGAACGATGGCGAGCGCCGGCATCCTCGTCGATGTCACGAACACCGGCACCGGTGACGTCGCCCAGTTCGAGATCAACAACGCTGCGAGCACGGGGAACGCGCTGACCGCGATCACCAACGGCACCGGCCTGGCAATCCTTGCCAACGGCGGCGTTCAGGTGAGCAACGGCAACCTGACCCTGGCGAACACCGGCACCGCCGGACAGCTGCGGCTGCATGAGGCGGGGGGATCGGACTACACCGCCCTCACGGCGCAGGACCAGTCGGGGAACAACATCACGTATACGCTGCCGGCGGCCAACGGCTCCGCCGGGCAGGTTCTTGCGATCGCCTCCTCGCCGGCTCCGACCAGCACCTCCGCCACGCTCGAGTGGGCCGCCGGCGACGGCAACGTGTCGCACAACGCCACGCTGACCGGCAACGGCAGCTCGGGGAGCCCCCTCGGCATCAACCTGGGGAACAGCAACACCTGGACGGCGAACCAGACCTTCGGCGGAACCTTCCTGATCACGTCGAACTCGCGCATCGCCATGACCAACAGCGACAACAACTCGCGCGACCTCCGTATCCAGGAGCCGAGCGGCACCGGGAGCCAGTATATCGGCATCCGCGCGCCGAACCTGAGCAACAACGGCAACTATGTGTGGCCGGCGGTGGTGGGGACGGTCGGTCAGGTGCTGACGATCCAGACCTCGAACGCAGGCGGGTTCAACGACTCGGCAAGCCTGCACTGGACGACTCCGGTCACCGGGCTCACGCTCCCCTACTCGCAGAGCGCCAGCGACGCCGGAGCGCTCTTCTCCCTGACGAACACCGACGGCACCACCGGCGGAGCCGGAGCGTTTACCATCAATAACGCGAGCAACAGCGGCGCAGCGCTGACGGCGACGACGAACGGCACCGGTCCCGCGATCATGGCTTCGGGAAATCTGGTCGTGACCGGCACGAGCAACCTTCAGGGCCAGATCGGGAGCACGACGGGCAATCTTCAGCTTGCCGACAACGTCGGCATCACGGGTGATCTCGACATCGGCGCCGGCAACTTCACCGTAGCCGCGGCAACGGGGAACACGGCGATCGGGGGCACGCTGGAGGTGGTCGGTGAGATCGACGCCCAAGGTGAGATCACAAGCTCCACCGGCAACGTGACGGTCAACGACGACCTTGTGCTTACCAATAACGGGACCGCAAACGAGCTTCGTATGCACGAGCCGAGCGGCAGTGGAGGCGAGTACACGGCGTTCGTCGCGCAGGCGCAGGCGAACAACCTCACCTATACCCTCCCGACGGCTCTCGGTACGGCGGGTCAGGTCCTCACGCTCGCAGCCTCACCGGCGCCCACCTCCACGGAGGCAACGCTCGAGTGGGCCGCGGTCAGCGGCGGCACCGTGACGCACAACGCCACGCTGACCGGCAACGGCACCTCCGGCAGCCCCCTCGGCATCAACCTGGGGAACAGCAACACCTGGACGGCGAACCAGACGTTCGGCGGGACCTTCCTGATCACGTCGAACTCGCGCATCGCCATGACCAACAGCGACAACAATGCGCGCGACCTCCGCATGCAGGAGCCGAGCGGCACCGGAACCCAGTATGTCGGCATCCGCGCCCCAAGCGTGTCCCAGAACAGCAACTATGTGTGGCCGAATGCCATCGGCTCGGCGGGTCAGGTGCTGACGATCCTGAGCTCGAACGCGGGTGGGTTCAACGACTCGGCAACCCTGACCTGGACGACCCCCGGCGCCGGCAGCGGCTGGAGCCTGACCGGCAACAGCGGCACGACGGCCGGCACGGACTTCATCGGCACGACCGACAACGTCGACTTCGTGGTGAAGACCAACAACGCCGAGCGGATGCGCGTTGAGGCGGGGGGCGACGTCGGCATCGGCACGAACAACCCGGTCACGACCCTCGACGTCAACGGCAGCCTTGCGGTTCGTGGAGCCGCATCGCAGGCGAGCGCGAGCGGCGCCCTCGGTACCGTGACGGTGGCCTCCAACGTCTCGTATGTCTACTACGGCACGTCGACCGCGGCGTTCAACATCAACGGGTTCACCGGAGGGACGAACGGCAAGATCCTGATCGTGGTCAACAACACGCCGAACGCCATGACGCTCAATAACGACGCGGGCGGAACCGACGGCATCCTCAACTTCGGTGGAGCTACCACGATCGGCGAAGGAGCGTACATCCTCTACTACGACGGCAACCTCTCCCGCTGGGTCGTTATCAGCTCAAAGGCGTAAGACCCGGCCGCAGGGTCTCTCCTCTTGGAGAGCACATTTCGACATCGTTCCTGCCAGGACGCCCGGAATCGGGCGTCCTGGTTCGGGACGAAAACGATAAGAACAGACGCACAGACTACTGAACGCTTTTTACCTTCATATCATGGATCAGATCGGTACCGTCGAACAGTTTTCACAACATCTCAACGAGCAGTTCCGCACCCCCGCGTCGGCTCCGCAGATACCCTCGCTCGAACTGATGAGCGTGGAGGCCCAGACCCTCTCCGAGAAGGATGGGCGCCGGAAGGAGGTCGAGGCGGGAAGGATGCGGAATCCGTTCGTGCTCGTCTTCAAGGGGCCCGGCGAATGGATGCTGAACCAGATGATCCATACGCTGGAGCATGACGAGATGGGCACGCTGTCGCTGTTCCTTGCCCCGATGGGGAAGGACGAGAACGGGATCTACTACCAGGCGGTGGTGAACTGATCGCGGCAGAGGGTCAGGAACGCAAAAAGGGAGGCGCAATGCGCCTCCCTTTCTTTTTTCATCCGATCCCGTTACGCTAGTTTCTCGCCGGGAAGATCCCTTCCATGCAGATGATATAGTTGATCACGAGGTAGGGCATCAGGTTGTTGTGGGGCATCCCTGAGCCCGAGACTCCCAATGCCATGATGTTCATCATGTCGGTCGGATTCGTCGACGTGTAGAGCGCCGTCCCTCCCGTCGGTTCCGCCGCCCAGATCATGCCGGTCGGGGTCCCCTTGCTGCCCGGCTGATTGGTGGCCATCGGAGTATGGGTGTGCATGGGGATCTCCGTGATGATCAGCGTCAGAGCCTCCTCCCCCGCTTCCTGGCCGAGATCGTAGGGCTGAAGCCCCGGGCCCTGACCGGGACCGAGGGGGATACGTCCCCGCAGATCGGGGAGCGCGAAGGTGACCTTCCCGTCACCGCCGTAGGTGGTCCCCAGAATGGAGAAGAGAGCGGTGTTCTGTGCAATGCTCAAGAGCTGGCCCTGGCAGAGCGCCCAGCCCCGCGGGGCGAAGTTGCCCGCGAAGATCTTCACGATCCCGATATATTCGTCCATTATGACTCCTATGAAATGTAGTTGATGTTGTTGACGAAGCAGGGCGTCGATACCCGAGGGGTCGACGCGGGACCGGAATCGATCAGTTTCTTGAGGGGAAGTATCCCTGCAGGCAGATGATGTACGTGATGGCCAGGTACGGCTGCATGTTCTGGTGCGGCTGGTTGCCCCCCGACATACCGATCGCCGCAGGGTTCATCGTCGTATCGGGGTTGTTGGCGGAATAGATGAAGGTGACCGCCTGCGGTTCCTTCCCCCACACGGCCCCGGTGGGATCGGCCAAACTGCTGTCCTGGTTCGAGGCCATGACCAGATGGTTGTGCGGCGGGAGGTTAGAATTATTCAGCGTGACCGTCTCGGTCCCGGCCGCCTCGCCGAGAACATGGGTACTGAGACCGGGCCCCTGTCCCGCCCCCATGGCCGCGCGGCCGCGAAAATCGGGGAGAGCGAACGTCGTGATCCCGTCGCCGCCGTACGTGGTACCCAGGATGGCGAAAAGGGCCTGGTTCTGTGCGATGGCAAGGAGCTGCCCGTTGCAGAACGCCCACCCCTTCGGAGCGAAATTGCCGCCGAAGACCTTGACAATGCCTATATACTCGTCCATGAGTCTCCTGAATGATTATACGATGATAGAGTGCGATGTGGGAGCCGACCCGCGCCGACCCTTTCGGATCGCGGAGGCCGGTTGATGGAACCGCCTTGCAGGCCTTCGGGGATCGCTCACCGACGGCCCTGCCGGACGCATCAGTTCTGCGAGGGGAAGAGCCCTTCCAGGCAGATGATGAAGCTGATGCCGAGATACGGCTGCATGTTGTCGTGCGGCTGGCTCCCTCCGGCCGCGCCGATCGCACGGGGACTCATCGCCGTATTCGGCGCCTGATCCGAAAACTGCAACGTGCTGCCGGTCGCTTCGGTGGCCCAGAGATTTCCCCCCGGAGTGGCCTTGTCGGAGACCGCGGTGACCGCGCTCGCCAGATGGGTGTGAGCGGGCATGCTGGTGGTGAGGAGGGTGACGGTCTCCACTCCCGATGCCTCCCCCAGCACGCGGTTCGTCAATCCCTTTCCCTGGCCCGGCCCGATCGGCGTGCGGCCGCGCAGGTCGGGGAGACCGAAGGTGGTCACGCCGTCGCCGCCGTAGGTGGTCCCCAGAATGGCGTAGAGAGCCTCGTTCTGCGCGATCGACATGAGCTGCCCGTTGCAGTACGCCCAGCCTCTCGGCGCGAAATTGCCGGCGAAAATCTTCACGATTCCTATGAATTCATCCATAAGACTCCTCAGAGAGAATGTATGATGACGGATGCGGAAACAAGGTCCCGGCCCGGACGGACGCGACCTGTTGCCCTGGTAGTGCGTCGATATGAGAATGAGATCGGACGGATGGTGTACAGCGTATCGGGAAATCGGTCATGCGACACGGTTGCGGCGTCGACGGTATCGGCCCCTTCAACCATGCCGGGACGTTGGTTCATCCACCCCTTCACGGCCGCAAACTTACGGAACACACTGTAAAATATCGCGCCGTTCACGTCAGGAATCGATATTTTATTTGCGTGAAGCTCGATTCTCCGCCGGCAGCACCGGAGTTCCGGCCCGGAATCGAGCCGCCCGACCGACCGTACGCGGCGGCCCCTCCTGATCCGGAAGCGATATTTTTGCGCCGGGGGGATATCACGACCCAACATATCGTTCTCGGACCTGCTCGAAACGGGATTTCTCGTGGGAGGGAACAACGGGAAACGGACGGTATGACCGATGCCGCCCGTTACCTTCTCATCGGATCGGCAAGCGATCTATGGTCGTTGCGGGTAGAGCCCCTCTACGCAGATGATGTAGTTGATCCCCAGGTACGGCTGAAGGTTCCAGTGCCTCAGGCCGCTGCCGGTCATCTCCATCGCCGTTTCATTCATCTCCCCGTTCGGGACGGCATGTGTGTAGAGTCCCGTCCCTCCCGTCGGTTCCATCGCCCAGACGCAATTGCCGGGCGTTGTCCGGTGGGCCGGCCCGTCATAGGCCAACGCCACATGCTTGTGCACGGGGAGCTGCTCAACGGTCAGCGCGACCGACTCGATTCCCCCGGTGTGGCCGGGAGGGTAGAATGGGAAGACCGCCCCCCCTGTCGATCCGACGGGAACACGTCCCCGCAGGTCGGGAAGCGCGAACGTCGCCGTTCCGTTCCCCCCGTAGATGTTGCCGATAATGGAGTAGAGAGCCTGGTACTGCCAGACGTTCAGGATCTGTCCATGACAGAAGAGCCAGTTCGCCGGCGCGAAGTTTCCCGGGAACGTCATCATGAATCCGATGATACCTTGCATATACGTCCTGTGAATTGCCGTTGATGTTGTGAAAGGAAGAGAGGCGGCGATACCGGGTATCGTCGTGCGATAAAGTCTACGGGTGTTCGGGCAGTTCCATCCCCTGTACGGCGATGATATAACGGACCACCAGAAACGGCTGCATATTCTCATGCGGGACACTCTCATTCCCACGCTCCCCCCCCGTCGTACTGACGGCGCTGGAACGCATGGTCGTATCGGCCTTTGCATCGGAATAGAGGAAGGTGATCCCCTGAGCTTCCTTCCCCCATACGGCCCCCGCAGGGTCCCTCTGATCGGCAGGATGCGACGAGGCATGGAACCTATGTTTATGCGCGGGTAGATCCCCCGGTAAGAGTCGGACCGTCTCCTCCCCTCCCGTTTCACCGGCCTGGTAGCCTTTCACACGGTTTCCCTGCCCGGCGCCGACGGCCACCCGGCCGCGGAGATCGGGGAGCGCGAACGTGGTCGTTCCGTTGCCGCCGTAGACTGTGCCCAGAATGGAGTAGAGCTCCCGGTACTCGTTGATCAGCAGAAGCTGCCCCTCGCACGGCAGCCACCCTTTCGGAACGAAGGCGCCCGCGAAGAGCTTGATGACCCCTGTATAACGGCTGTAGTACTCCGCCATGAATCTCCTGAATGATAATCGATGATGGAATGGAGCGTGGAATACCGACCCCTCCGCATCGGAAGGATCGGCAAAACGGACATCCGGCAGACCTCCGCCGGAACCTGTGAGCGCCGACACCGGGGGCCGTCAGCTCCGTATCGGATAGAGTCCCGTGACGCAGATGATATACTGCAGAACCAGGTACGGCTGCCGGTTCTCGTGCGGCTGATTTCCCCCGCTGGGGCCGATGGTGGTAACCGACATCTGCGTGTTCGGCTCCCTGTCCGCATACATCATCGTGGCGTTGTTCGTTTCCCTGGCCCAGAGGTTGTTGATCGGGCTGGCCCTGATGGCCGCCTGTGCGACCCCTCGTACCGCATGGGTATGGGGCGGCATCTGGTCGATCGTAAGGATGACGCTATCCGCTCCCCCCTTCTCTCCCAGCCTGCGGTCATGCAGATTCGCCCCCTTTCCCGCGCCGATCGGCACGCGCGCCCGCAGATCCGGAAGGGCAAAGGTGCTGATGCCGTCGCCGCCGTACGTGGCCCCCAGAATGGAGTAGAGAGCCGGATGCTCCGGGATATACATGAGCCGTCCGTCGCAGAACTCCCAGTTGTAGGGCGCGAAGGTTCCCGCGAAGAGATAGATGCTTCCGATAACTTCGATATCATCCATGAGCCTCCTCAGAATAGAATGTATGATGACAGAGATGGAAACAAGGCGCAGGCCCGGACGAAACCGGCCCGGCGCGACAAGCATATCACAATACAAGTTCAGGTGGACGACATGCGACGTAGCGGGAAATCGAACAAGCGGGAGTGTAGCGGCAACGACGGCTCCCCCTCTGCCGAACGTATGCCGATACGTTCATCCACCCTCCTCATTGTGTCAAACTTACGGAACACTTTGTGATATATCGTGCCGTTTGATTCGAAATCGATATTTTCTTTCCGTGAACTCCGGCAATACGCATCGCATCACGACCGATCTACAACCGCACGTCATGGAAACAACGGCCCGCATCGTCGAATTTCTCAATACGATAGGAATCCCCACCCTCCAGGCGACCATCGAGGAGCCTACCTTCCTCCCCGGCCTGCGGGTCAGAGGGGGGACGCTGGAATACGACCCGTCACGGTTGACGTATCCCGGCGATCTGCTCCACGAGGCGGGACATCTGGCGGTGCTCCCGGCCCGGCTCAGGGGATTGACCGAGGACGATATGGTCGCCCCGGAAGGAGCGCTGGGCCCCCCGCTCGAGATCGAGGCGATCGCCTGGTCGTACGCGGCGATCCTTCATCTCCGTCTCGATCCCAGGATCGTCTTCCATCAGGGAGGATATCACGGGGCGTCCGAACCTCTCCTCGCCTCCTTCGGCATGGGGGTCTTCATAGGGCTGGAGAACATGAGAGCGGCCGGTATGACGGCGCTGGGAGAGGAGGCGGCCCGGCTCGGCGTTCCCCCCTACCCCCACATGATCCGCTGGCTGCGGGATTAGAAGCTGCACACCTATAACGAATCGCGATATGATTACGACCGACATTCTCAGATTCCCCTTCACGTTCGACGTCGACCGCCTCAGAGCGGATCTGGCCGCCCTCCCCCCCGACGGATGGGTGCGGCATTTCAACACCGCGATCTATTCGGGCGAGTGGAGCGGCGTATCCCTCAGATCGGTCGGCGGCTCGACGGCGATCTATCCCGATCCCTCGGCAAGGGATCGCTACGAGGCGACGGCGATCCTGGGGAGCCTCCCCTACATCAGCGAGGTCCTTGCGGGGTTCCGGTGCAACCTCTTCTCGGTCCGCCTGCTGAAGCTGGGGCCGGGGGCGAGCGTGCGCGAGCACCGGGACTTCTTCCAGGATGACGAGATCCGCGTTCATATCCCGATCGTCTCCGGTCCCGGCGTCGGGTTCTATCTGGATGGGGAGCAGGTGGTGATGGGAGAGGGGGAATGCTGGTATATGAACTTCAACAGACCGCACCGCGTGGAAAACAACGGCGACTCCGACCGGATCCACCTTGTGGTCGATTGCGAGGTGAACGACTGGATCAGAAGCCTCTTCCCTCCCGAGGAGATCGAAGCCGCGTAACCGGCGGCGAGCTCGCTGACAGGGAACCGGCGCCGACAACGGCCGACAACGAAGAAGGGGTGAACGGATATTCCGTCCACCCCTTCCGTTCCATCGCATCGAATCGCGATTCTATCGCAGGATGATCCGGATCTGCGCGTCCGGGTTATCGTAGAAGACCCGGCGCACGACACTGGAGACGGTGACCTGCACCAGCTTGGCGCCGCGCTCCTCCAGGTAGTACTGGCTGTCGTAGGTGATCGCGCCGTCCAGGCTCGCCTCGATCGTCGCCGCGTCCATCTCCACCACCAGGGAGCCGTCGGAGGCGACCGTGTAGGGGATGTTGCTGGCGCTGAGCTTGAGGTAGATCAGGAACTTCTCGAACCTGGCGGCCGTGGAATCGCCCGTCGTCTGCTCGCGCGTCATCGTGAACGACCTCACCATCTTCGCCGCCGTATCGAGCGTTATCTCGGTCAGCGATACGCCGTCCCCGGCGTCGAACGTCAGCTTCTGGCCGCTCACGCCGTTCATGCAGTTCTCCCCCGTGGCCCTGTTCACCGTGATCGCCGTGGTAAGCTTGTAGAGTCCGCTATCGGAGGTCGTGGATGGGGCGCCGTCCTCGGCGTAGGTGGAGTCGGTCTCGATGAGCGCCAGGATATTGTTCAGCATCACCACCGCCTCCTTGTAGACAGCCACCCCCGTAACCACGGTAAAGGTGCCGGGAGCCGTCGTCTCCTTGCTCCCCACATGGACCTCGATCTCACCCCCCGTCCCCTTCTCGACCTCGGCGACGATACGGGTGGGAGCCACGGAGATGAGCTTGAGATCATCGTTCCCGAGATGCACCTCGATCTTGGAGGCGTCGGAACCGAAGCCCGAACCCTCGATGGTGATCCTTGTCCCCACCGGACCGCACGTCGGCGAGAAGGAATCGGCCTTCGGCGTCAGCGTCGTGGTCGTATCGGTTTTCGTGGTATCCGATGGGTCCTTCGGATCGGCGGGATTGGATTCATCGCCGCACGACATGAGCAGGAATGCGGCGAAGAATGCCGGAAGAAGGAAACGTCGAATCATGGGTACTCCGTATTGAAATGAATGCATGATAGGGTCCGAGTCAGGGGGACGCCCCCCGGCATGCTCAATGCCGGGCGACGCCGCCGTCCACGTTGATCGTCTGACCGGTAATGATCGACGAATCGGGGGAGGCGAGGAACGCCACCACCTCGGCGATGTCGTCGGGCTCGTCGGCGCGCTGCACCGCCTGATGCGGCAGCAGATGTTCCAGGATGCTTCCGACCAGCTTCTCGTTGGAGGGACGCTGGGTCGCGGTAAGCCCCACCGTGACGGCGTTCGCCGTGATCCCGTACTTCCCCACCTCGCTCGCCAGCGAGCGGACGAAGCCGACCACCCCCATCTTGGAGGTCACGTAGTGGACAAGGTAGGGGGTGCCGAGCCAGATCGTATCGGAACTCAAAGCAATAATCCTGCCGTAACCCCTCTCCTTCATGGCGGGGAGGACATATTTCGTGGTCAGGAAGAGACTGTCCAGGTTGACGGTGAGCATCTTCCTCCAGTCGTCGAACGAGATAAGCTCGAACGGCTCCTCATGATAGTAGCCGACGTTGTTGACGAGGATGTCGATCCGGCCGAACCGCTCGATCGTCTTCCTCACCATCTCCCTGACCTGCTCCTCGCTTGTGACGTCCGCGCTGATGGCGGCGATCTCTCCCCCCATCTCCTCCACCCCCTGCATCGCCTCGCGGGCGTCGGCGATGTCGGCGATCATGATGCGTGCCCCCTCGCGTGCAAGGCGGCGGCAGAATGCCTGCCCGTTTCCGACGGCGGCGCCGGTGACGATTGCGACTCTATCCTTCAGTCGTTCCATGTTCCTCGTTGCGTTCCTGATGCGATGTGACCGGTTCGAAGCTGCCGAATATACGGCATGCCGGACCCTCCGGCGCTATGCGCGACCGACGCTACCCCCCGTTGATGTCGAGCCTGCGCAACGCCCTGCCGTAGATGAAGGAGACGATCCCCCCCAGCAGGACTATCCATACTCCACTCCGAAGGAGCGCCGCGGTTACGGTGGCGGCGTCGGGACGGACGAGGAGCTTGGCCGGATAGTACATCATGACGGGGAAGGGCGTCAGCTCGACGATCGTCCGGGCCGGCTCCCCCCAGGCGCCGAGCGGGACCGCCCCGCCGCCGAAGATCAGGATCAGCAGCCCGGTCAGCCAGACCAGCCCGGTCGCCCGCTCCACCCAGAAGGTCGCAAGACCGGCGATCGCCTGGAGCGCGAAATAGAGGAGCGACCGGAGGAGGAACCCGACCAGAAAGAACGCGATCCCGAGCGGCGTCACCAGAATCTCCCCCGAAGCCCACCACGCCACCAGAAACGCCGCGGGAAAGGCGACGAAGAACGACATGAGGGTATGGGCCACCACCCTGGAGAATCGTGCCAGGAGATAATCGTACGGCCTGGCGAGCGTGATCACGATGTTCCCGCTGATCACATCGTTCTGGATGTCAAGCTGTACCTCGGTATGTACCGAGAAGTAGAGGATCTGTCCCCCTGCCAGGAACCATATCAGCTCCCCCCAGGTGAAGTTCTCCCCCGGGATGTCGACGGGGCCCGACGGATCTATCGTGATCTTCCATACCTGGATGAGGACGTAGAAGAAGAGGACGATGGTGATGTTGCTCAGGACGAAGTCCCAGGCGTACGTCGTCATCTGCCGCAGCTCGGTGCGAAATATCGCGATGTATTTGCCGATCTCCCGGAGGATTCTCCATCCGCCGCCGCGGGCTGTCGCTGTGGGCATTCGAACGCTGATATGAATGTGAGGAACGCTGCACGGGGCGGGTCGGCCCCGGATCGGTCATCCCGCCGTCGTCACGTTCCAGAAATCGATCTCGAGCCCGACGCTCTGCGGGGTGGCGCGCCGTTCGGCGTGGGTCAGGACGATCTCCCCCGTCATGAGGGGACCGCTCCTGACGAACGTATGGTACTCGCCGTTCTCGCCGCACGGGTCGATCCCCAGCTCCGCCAGGTGGTCGATGAACTCCCGGTCGACCTCCCGTCCCAGATATTTCTCGTCGATCCTTCTGTCGATCATGATGATCGTCGACTTCATCGTGCGGAACTGTTCCTCGATCAGAAGATCGGGAGGAATTCCCCAGAGCGGAAAGACTCCCCTGATGTCGAAATCTGCCGTGACCCCCTCGAACCAGTCGCGATGCTCGCGCAGATGAACGTCGCCGAAGATCCCCCGGGTGATGCCGCTGCTTCTGATATCGAACAGAACGTTCCTCAGCTCGCGCTCGTAGGTCGCATAGCTCGCCCGGACCTTCAGCAGCGGGATCTCCACCAGCGCCGCCTGCTCCTCGATCAGTTCGGGGGGGAGACGATGGGACATCACAAGCTCGGTTTCCGTGTCGATGAAGACCACCAGCAGATCGCACTCCAGCCCCGCCTGCACGGCCCTGTGGAGAGCGTAGTGGGAATCCTTCCCCCCCGACCACATCGCGAACGCGCGGCTCATGAGGTTCCTCCCGGAGTCTCATCGGTCGGGGCGAGCCCGGAGCGTAGGAGAAGCGCCGCCGATTCGGAGGGACCGAGCACCGGCAGGTCGGTCTCGCCGGTCATGAGCGCCCGCTGCATGTAGGGGATGCAGAGCCCGCATCCGCTCCCCAGCGACGAATAGACGCGGAGATCGGCCACGGAGGAGCAGCCGTGCCTTCGCGCCAGAGGGAGCGCGTCGGAGAACCTGACGTTCATGCAGATGCAGCGATCGACAGCCATGAAAGGGGGAAGAGATCGAAGGCCGGCGGCCGGACCGCCGCAGGCGGACCGAATATGCGCAACCGGGGCGGAACACCAAGCCGTCGGGAAAATCAACCACCCGATGTACCCTTGGGTACATGATCAACCCCCGGACCGAACGGTAAGTTTGCTACCGTACAAACGGGAGGACGCCATGCTGCACGGAGAACATTTCATGAGGACGCTGATCATCCAGAGCATTATCGCATTCGTGCTGGCGCTCGTGCTGTTCGGTATACTGGTCGTTATCACCGAATCGGCGTTCGCCCGCTGAGAGAGCGCCGGAACTTCCGGTCGATCCCGAGTCACCCTGGAATCATCCCCAGCCTATACACGATGACACAACGCACGACGATATCCACACCGAATCCGGATCTCTTCGCCTTTTTCCTGTGCGGTCTGTTCGGCGGCATGCCGATGCCCCCTGCACCGGCGCGTGAGCCCGCGGAACATCTCGTCGGCGAGAACGAGGCGGAGGTCCGTAACGGATCGAACGGACTGAAACGGGCCGCCTGACCCACACACATGCCAGAGTTCAATAACAGCAACAACATGGTCGGCCGGAAATCATCGACGGAGGCAACCGGCCCCGGAAACCTGCAACGCCTCATCTCCCGCTCCCGGCTGCTGGATCGGCTCAACGACGGCGCATGTCGCCGCCTCACGCTGATCTCGGCCCCGACGGGCTCCGGCAAGACAACGCTGCTGCGCGACTGGGTTCGCAGAAGCAGCATTCCCGCCGTGATGGTCTCCCTCACGCGCGGACACAACGAACCGCAGCGATTCCTCCAGGAACTCGACGGAGCCGTCAGACGACTCTCGTTCGATCACAACGAACGGCTCCGCGCGGGGGGCGGGCTCTGGATGAATCAGATGGTGACATGCTCGGTCAACAGAATGGCGGCGATCCCCTTCGACTTCGCCGTCGTGCTCGACAACGTCCATATGCTCGATACCCCGGCAACCCGCAACGCCCTGGTCGATCTGGTGGAGTACCTCCCCCCCTGCGCGCACCTGGTCCTTTCGACGCAGGAGGAACCGGAGATCCCGCTCCCGCGGATGCGGGTGCGCCGCCAGGTGGTCGAGCTCCGCGCCGCCGATCTGGCGTTCACGCTCGAGGAGACGACGGAATATCTGAAGGATCGCGCCGCCGCCGTCACCGCCGAGGTGATGGGAGCGATCCACCGCAGGACGGAGGGATGGATCAACGGCATCAGGCTCGCCGCGCAGGAGCTTCGGAGCTGCTCCGACTGCGCCGGCGGCGGCAGACAGGTGACGGGAACGGCTCCCTTCATCGCGACATGGTTCGAGGCGGAGGTCCTCTCCACGCAGCCGAGCGACATCGTGCAGTTCCTGATGCGCACCAGCCCCCTGGAGGAGCTGACGGCATCGGAATGCGATAGAGTAACGGGACGCCGGGACGGACGGCTCCTGCTGGCCCGCCTGGAACGGAAGAACCTCTTCCTTGACCCGCTGGACGACGAGAGGACGAGATACAGATACCACGGGCTCTTCCGGGAGTTTCTCATCGACAGGATGCGCCGGACGGCCGGCGATTCATATCACACAACGCCGGCGGGGCGGATCGCGGAACGACCGTGAACCGACGCCGGGAACCGAGGAAGCGAACACAATGGAAATGACGAGCAGCATGAACAGAACCAGCAGGAACGGAATGAACATGTCGGGCGGGAGCGCGCGGAGCACAGCTCCGGCCGTCAGGCCCGGGTCGGCCGGGATGCCCTCCGATCCGTATCTCGCCACGATCCATGAGGACGCCCGCCGGGTGATCCTCAGAACCCGCCATCTGACGTCGAAGCTGACGCCGGCGGAGATGGCATGGTCCGCCTCGCCGACATCATGGAGCATCGCGCAGTGTATCGATCACCTGATCGTGACCGGCGACGTCTACTACCCGCGCGTCCGCGCCGCCATCGAGGAGGGACGCCGCAGGGGACAGATCGCCCCGAGCGGGACGTTCCGGGGAACACGGTTCGGACGCTGGTTCATCTACTCGGCGGGACCGGGAGCCCGCATCCGGATCAAGGCGCGCCCCGTCTTCCAGCCCTCCGCGAACCCCGCCGCCGACGTGACGGAGAGGTTCACGGCGCAGCAGGAGACCCTCCTTCAGCTCATCAGGGACGCCGAGGGTCTCGACCTGCGCGGGATCATCATCACCTCCCCCCTCAGCCGCTTCATCAAGCTGACGCTGGGTGAATGCCTCCAGATGATGGTAGCCCACCAGGAACGCCACATCCTCCAGGCAAACCGCATCTCGGTCGCCCGCGGCGGGGTGGAGTGATAGATCTGATCGAGAGCGTTTGAGAGGAAACGGACGGCGACCGCCGCGAGGGTGAAAATGGTCGCGCTCAGTCGATCAGCACAATGCGATATTCATGTTCGTCGGGGGGAATGTCGATCATGGTGGCGGGGGACCCGAAGGTCAGATCGGAAACGTAGGTGCTTCCCCTGAAGAGCCGCGCCTTTCTTCCGGCCAGATGGGGGGTGGAGAGCACCAGCGTCAGCGGGAGCGTGTAGCGCGGGTCGGTCCTCCCGTCGGTGAGAACCATTTTGAACCCGTACGTCCCCCCGATCGAATCGAGCATCTCCACCGCCGTGACGCTCGCCCGACTCCGCTCACGGACGTAAAGCGTCGCCTCGTTGAAGGAGGCGGCCCAGAGATCCCGCTCCGCGATCGCCTGCAGGTCGGTCTCGAACTTCTCTTCGCGATATGTCCCGCCGTGTCCGTTCTTTATCTCGTGATAGGTCGCAATGATCCATGCCGTCCGTTTCACGGTCTCATCCAGGAAGGGGATCAGTTCGTCGGTGCCGTGGATCGTCGTTGCGATCTTCTCGAACTCGTAGTTCTGAACGATGAGCGAGGGGAGCTGGAACCAGTCCTCCGGTTCGAGTTCGTCGAAGGGAACGATGTAGGGATCGGCGATATGCGATATATGATGGCGCCGCGCCGCAAGGAATCCCGCATCCTCCACCGCCCGGCGTGTCTTCGGATCGTAGCAGAAATCCCCCGGATACGCGTAGGCGATCGGGTTCAGTCCCAGACTGTCCAGGGTCCGCCGGCAGCGGGCGAACGACGCGTAGGCCTCCTGGTACGTCAGGGAATCGTGGTTCAGATGCAGATAGCCGTGGCCGAAGAATCGGACGCCGTGCTTCGCGTAGATCTCACGCATGTAGTTGAACGCCCCCTCCGGCATGGGACCGTTCCCGCTGTCGAAATCCATCGGAATATCGTACTGCTTCAGTTTCTCCAGCACCCGCTCCTGCGATTCGGAGACCGGCCAGCACCAGCCGTGATCGTAGGTGAGCGAGATCGCCCCCGCATGGTCGTCGCGCCACTTGGCGATCCGCACCTCGACCGGCCGCTCCGTCTGGCGCTCGATGGCCGGAACGAACGTAAGGATCTCCTCCTCCGGTCCCGTCGGTTTCAGCTCGGAACATCCGCAGACGAACGAGAGCAGGACAAGCGCCGTGAACAACCGACGGCGGGAGATGCCGCTTACCGGGAGAAGGAATCCGGACGCCATGAGGACCTCTGATGGTTGAATGCTCCGATACCACGGAGATCGTCCTTCGACGAATCTGAGAGAGCGACTCCGCGCACACACGCAATAGACACCGGATCGGGACATTCTTCTCAGAGGGGCGAAAAAAAGGGGTGATACGATCCGATAACATGCCGGATACGGAAGAGGAGCTCCCCGACGCCGTCGCCGGAAAGCTCCTCTCTCAGGGAACCGCACAACCAACCACGGCTTCAATTATCGCGCCACGACAAACCGGCGCGATAGATTCTTCCGTCCGTCGAACACTCTCATGACGTAGATCCCCGCCGGCAGAGAGGAGACGTCGATCTCGACACGCCCCTCTCCTTCACCGATATCGAGGATCGAAGCCTCCACGCGACGGCCGCGGATATCCTCCACGACCGCCGAACGTAGGGCACGACCCGACGGATATCGCACAGTGATACGATCACGCGCCGGGTTCGGAACGATAGGAAGCTCGCCGTTCCTGGAATCGTCGGGCGCCGTCGGTCCGACCGCTGAAAGTTCTCCGGTAAGGAGCGTCCGGGGCGGGCTCTTTCCGTCGATCAGGACGAGCGCGGGCTCTCCCTCGACCGAAGGGGTGCTTTCCATCCAGACGGTTCCCTGATCATCCATATCGATAAACGAGACATTATTGTGGGGGATGCCGGAGTTCTCCGCCGTGTAGTGCCACCAGCGCTCGCCGTCGAATCGCGCAAGCCCTCCTTCCAGGGTCTCCCCTCCGAAGGTCTCTCCCGTCAGACCGAGCCAGATATCGCCGTTCGGACCGTAGAGGGCGCCGGACCGCTCCCTGCCGATGAGGCCCGAGTCGGGCGAATATCTGTGCGCGATAAGTCCATCGAACCGGACCACTCCTCCGGCCAGCAGCCAGATGCCGTTGGCGGGGTCGGCGTCGACGGGATCGACCGTGCCGGCGCCGTCCTCTCTGAAGAGGTCGCTCGAATAGACGGTCCAGTAGGTCCCGTCGAATCGGACGAGGGAGCCCTCCCCCCCGATCCAGATCGCCCCTTCACGATCGATGATCGCCCTCCCCCGCTCGCTCTCCGGGAGTTCGGAGTTGGAGGAGTCGTAGATCCTCCAGCTCGTCCCGTCGAACCGGAGCAGACCCGAAGCGCCGACCACCCAGAGATCGCCCCGCGAGGAGACAAGGGCTCGTGAGCCATGAACCGCGCCGTACCGGAGCGATGCCGCCATCTCTCCGGTGAACCCGCTCATCGCATCGGCTTCCGAGAAAACCGACCATGCGCCCCCGGTAAACCTGACGATCGCCGGATCCTCCCCGCCGAACACCGTCCAGACCGAACCGGAGCTGTCGAGGGCGATCCCCGCCGCCGACAGTTCGCGGCGCCTGTCGAGACCGAACGGCCAGGGGTAGGAGGTCCAGTCGGTTCCGTCGAAGCTGCGGAGGGAATCTCCGCCGCCGAACCACGCGACGCCATTTCTCCGATCGAGGGCGAAGAACCCTCCGGGATATGGAGAGTGATGTCGTGTGAAGACCTTCCATCCCTTCCGTTCCCGCACGACGATCCGAAGGGTGTCGCGGGCGACCGAAGGACCGTTGACCGCTTCTATCACAACCTGATATTCACCCTGCGCGACCGGCTCCACGAGTCTGAGCTCGGCCACAGCCGTGTCGGTGTAGGGAAGGTTGATCCGATCGGGCTTGATCGCCACCGTCGCCGACGCCAGCGCCGGAACGGTCGCGCTCAGAAACACCGACGACTTGAAATCGACCTCCGCCGTCACGATGATCCGGAACATGGCCCGTTCACCGTCGACCTCGATCTGCCGGGGAACGGCGGTCACCATGAACGGCTGCGAGAGAACCGTCCCGACGGCCGACGGGATCAGCACAAAAAGCAGCAGGATGACCTTTTTTATCATGACGAGATCTATCTGCATGAGGTTGACGAAACCGCCCGGGGCCCGGGTCGCGCGGAAGGGAGAGGCCGGAGCCGCCTCCCTTCCCGCGACGTCGAGTGGTTACACGAAGTCGAACATCAGGTTCAGCGGTCGATCACGAAGGATCGCACATCGACACGTTCGTTCCTCACGATCCGAAGGAAGTATGCTCCGGCCGGAAGCTCCGAGGCGTCGACCGAGAAGCCGCCGTCACCGGTCGCGACCGAGGGAACGGTCATCGGCGTGCCGCGTGTGTCAAGAACGCTCACATGAGCCTCGTCGCCCGGCGTCGACTCGAATCGCACGGCGATACGGCCGTCTGTCGGATTCGGATAGACCGAGATCTCTCCGGCATGCGCAGCCGGGGTTTCCGGCACGGCGCTCGTCACGCTGAAGAGAGAGAGAGGGGAAGCATTGCCGTCGACGAGGGCAAGATAGGATATGGGATTCTGCCCGTCTTGCGAGACCGTCCTGATCCAGACGGCGCCACGATCGTCGACATCCACCCCGAGGACATGGCTTTCCGGGAGCCCGGAGTTGCCGATCGTATAGGTCCACCACCGCTGGCCGTCGTAGCGTGCGAGCCCTCCCTCAAGCGACTGAGCGTCCGAGGGCCAGAGACCGTACCAGATATCGCCATCCGATTCGAAGAAGGCTGCGGATTTCGCCCGATCCGCAGGAGTTGAACCCGCCCCCAGCAGCGTCACGTTCTGGCCGTCGAACCAGGCCCCCTGCGTGGTTGATATATTCATATAGAGCCTGTTTGAAGGATCTACGAAGGTCGGGTTGACCTGGCTATGGCCCGGGATCAGATCTGAAGTACGATATATCGTCCAGTACGTGCCGTCGAAGCGCACAAGCTTTCCAACAACGTTGCCATCAACGGCTCCTATAGATGCAATCCACACATTCCCCTCCAGATCGACAAGCGCCTCGTTATGCTCCGCGGGAGGAAGCTCCGAATTCTGGTGATCGTACAGCGTCCACCTCCCGTCGGCATACTTGAGAAGCGCGCCGACGCCCACGGCCCAGATCGTGTTGTTCTTTCCGACCATGATCCGTGAGCCGTGCTCGCGGGTGAAGCGAAAATACTCCATCATCGCCTCGGTCATCCCGGTCTTGATATCGGCATTGTGCACCATCCACGCACCGTTCTTCAACGTTGCGATATAGGTTGCGGGATATCCTTCCACCATTGCCCAGACGGCTCCATCGTCGTCGACGGCAAGCCCTCTCGGATTGTTGGAGCCTCCATCGGCGTTGTTCATCGGCCAGGCGTACGAGGCCCATGTCGTGCCGTCGAAGCTGCGGAGCGAATCGGGACGGCTGAACCATCCGATCCCCCGCTCACGGTCGAGTGCGAAGTGGCCGGCATCATACGGGGAGTTCGCGCGGGAATAGACCCTCCACCCCAGCGCCTGCTCCTCGGGGATAATGAGCGATACCGTCTCGTAATCCCGGATCATACCGTTCCGGGCCTCCAGGTTGATTTTGTGGGTGCCGCCCGACTTGGGCCCGGTCAGTCTCACGGTCATGATCGCGGTGTCGGTGTAGGGAGCATTGATCTGCTCCCGATCGAATGTGATCACCGCGCCGGGAAGCGTGGGGATCGTGGCCCCGAGAAAGATCGATGCCTGGTAGTCGATAAGCGCGGTCACGGCAACCCTGTATGTCACCGAGGTTTCGGATTCCCCGACCGTCCGCACATGCGGATCGACGGAGAGGAGAAACGGCACCTGCGCCGTCATCGTCGCCGCGGAGGCGAGGAAGAGGAGAAAGGCGAGTGTCGACAAACGTCTCATGGTAGTTCGTATTTAGATATTATTGATATGTGCTGTGCGTGTTCCCTGATCGTCTGTCGTCCGGGGCTGCGTCCCGGATCGGCGTTACGGTCCTATCTGAACCTTGACGCCGATCCGCGAGCTGTCCCCGCTTCCATCGGGAGCGGTCTGTTCCGAACGGGAGGTGTCGGCGGCGACGTGCGCGTTCCGGGGGGTCGCGAGCGGTCGTGAGGCCGCCGCTGAGTCCGGGTCGACACGGGAGGCCGATCCGTTCGGAGAGGCGGAGGCCGCCGGAGAGCTCTCCCGGCGTGCGTGCGCTCCCTGCGTCTCCAGGGGTCGTTCCGGCAGAGCGCCGGGATCAGGGGTAGATGAGGGGGCGACGGGATCATCCGGCAGCAGGGGAGAAAGCGCCGGAACCGGGTACTCAATCCGGTTCCCGCCGCCCTGTCCCTCACCTATGTCATCGGTCGGGGAAAGCCAGGCCAGGCCGGCAACGATCGCCCCCGTCCCCATCAGGCCGCCGAGCCAGAGAAGGGTTCTGCGCCATGCCGAACGGGAGTTCCCGACCGGCGTATGAGAGGGGGGCGTATCTGCCGGCCGGCCCGTATGGGGGGCTCCGCCGCCGGCGGCCGCGAGCATCGCCGCGACCTCGTTCTGAAGCTGCATCACACGCGCGGGATCGGGGAGACGATCCTTTCTGATCGCGCTGTCGATCGTCTGCTGCGCCTTCAGCTCAAGCCGCAGCTCGGAATCGAGCGCCACGTTGATGAGGAAATCGTGCTCCTCGCGGAGACTCATCTCCCCCTCGACATACGCGCGGATCAATCGTTCCCGTTCGACTCGTGTCATGATTCGTTCTCGTTTGAAAGTGAACTCCCCTCAGTTCCTTCTTGCAGACCCAGGAGCGCGGCGATGATTCTTCCGAGTTTCGCTCGCGCCCGCCATGCGCGGGTCCTGACGGCGCCGACCGTCTCTCCTACCATCTCCGCGATCTCTTCGTACCGGTATCCCGCGTAGGCGTTAAGGATCAGTACCTCCCTCTGATCCATCGGAAGCCGGTCGAGCGCCATCAGTACCGCCTCCTCCATTTCCGACATCTCACCCCCTCCGGACTCCGCGCCCCGCCAGTCCCCAAGCTGATCGATCGACAGATGCTCACGCCTGTCGCGCTTGAAGTTGAGGCAGAGATTGCGCGTGGTCGTTATCAGAAGCCCCAGCGGACTGCGGGGGACTTCCTTTCCTGCCGCCCGGAAACGGATCACTCGCTCCCAGACATCCTGCATGATATCGTGAGCGGCATGCGGATCGCCCACGATCTTCTGGCAGTAGATGTAGAGCCGTGAAGCATGCCTGTTGAACAGCTCCATGAACGCGCGATCGTCCCCGCCGAGAAAACGCCGGAAGAGGCTGACGTCGTCGGGCCCGGCCGGCCCTCCTTCATCGGGAGCCACGGCGGCGCGTCTGGGAAGTATCGTGGAATGTCGGCTCATGCATCGTTTATCTGATCGTACGGTGGGAAAGACACGACCGCCGGAACGGGCGTCACACCTCTCGAAAAAAAACTTTCATGGTGACGCGGGGCATACGACATGTGTCTCTCTTCAATCTTCTAATCCGTATATAGCATATCGACGCAAACAATCGACGGACACGCGGCATGACCCTCCTTCGGCTTACGCTCGTTCTTACGGCCCTTCTGCTCGGGATGGGAGCGGCGACCGATCGCGATATTTCCGATCCGACGGCCTCCGGTCTCTCGATCGACGCCGACGCGGCGGCCGCGAACCTGTCGATCCGGGCCACGGTGATCGATTTCGGGACCGTGCCGCTCGGGACCTGCCTCGTCGACGCCTTCACGATCGAGAACCTGGGGCTCACGCCGATCAGGGTGCCGATACCGGCCTCGCTCTCCGCTCCCTCCAGCCCGATCCGCCTGCTTCCGCGTCCGCAGGATACACTGGAGCTTCCCGCGCGCAGGTTCGACAGAATAGAGGTGGAGTTCTGCGCGATCGACACCGGATGCTTCTCCACGACCTACGTGTTCAGGTCGACCGACGGCGAGAGCGACACCATCGTCGTCCGCGGATGCGCCTCGAACGCGCTGACGGTTATAGAACGCGAGACGATAGATTTCGGCCTGACACGGGTCGGCTCCACGGAGGCCAGGATATATCGAACCACGAACGCCGCCCAGTCCCCGCTGACCCTCTACAATCTGACCCGCGACGGCCATCCCGATTTCAGGAGCAGCGTGACCTATCCGAGAGAAGGGAAAACGGTGGGAGTCAACGAGGAGATCGCCGTGCCGATAGATTTCAGGCCATCCGGCGAGGGAGATCGCTCCGCGATATTCAGACTGGTGGCCGGGGACGGGTTCAGAGAGATCACGGCGATCGGCCGGGGTGGAGCATCGAAGCTTGCCGCCGAGCCGCAACTGATCGACTTCGGTCCCGTGCCGGTCGGTGGCTCCGTCGAGATGCCGGTGAGGATCACCAACAACGGCGACATGGATCTGAACATATCGCGACATAACTTCTCCGACGCCGCCTTCTCACTCGCCCCCGGCGAACCTGAAGCGCGCACCATAAAACCGGGGATGACCGCCGATATCGGTCTCAGATTCGCGCCGGGAGGGCCCGGAGTGATGGAGGAGACCGACAGGATCGAGAGCGACAACATGACCGGCAACGTGGAGCTCTCCCTCGAGGGTGAAGGGCTCGACGTCTCTTCGAGAATCATCTATCTCGACACGACCGATACCGACGTGGGGAGCCCGACCGTGCTGCGGCTGCGGGTCGATCCGCCGCTGAGTCCCTCGGAGAAGATCACCAATATCTCCGCTACCCTCTTTTTCATTCCCACATCGCTCTCTCCGGTAGGGGTATCTCCTCCGGCCGACGCAACGGGTATCGTGACGACCATGTCGCGGCGAACGGCATCCGAATCGGATCAGGTGACGGTCAACGTGGTGACGACGGGCTACCTGACCGGATCGGATCTTGCGGAGATCACGTTCGTCGGACTCAGTACCGGCGATTCGATCAACACCATCCCGCTGTTCGACGTCGCCGTCGCAACTCCCGTGGAATGGGGAAGGGGAGCGGGGATGATCCGTCTGAGCGGCTGCGGACTGGGGTCGGTGCCCGGCGTGTTCAAGAAGGTCACGATAGAATCGGCGGCTTCCGACGGAGTGGGAGAATCGATCGCGGTACGCTACAGAGCCCCATACGGCGCTCCCGGGAACGTATCGCTCTTCGATCTGACAGGAAGACCGGTCCGCACGATCGACCTCCCCCCCGGCGACGGCGGCTCGACGACGGCGACGGTTCCGTCCGGAGATCTGCCTCCCGGAGCCTATTTCGTGCGGGTCCGCATGGGAGACGATGCCGCGGGGACCCTGATGCTGCACCGTCGGTAAAGGAGTATCGTCTGAAGAGACTTCCGTACCATAACGCCCCGCGCAGGATCTCCGGTCCCCGGCCCGCCACAGCTTCGGTAATTGCCGTCGCGATACTCTGCATCATGGCCTCGGCGCGATGTATCGCGCAGCCGACGGAAGGGGTGGAGATCGGCGCGCGGGGATCGATCGGCGGATCACTGCATTCCGCGGCGCTTCCGGTTTTCGGCGGATCGCCCTTCTGCGGCGTCTTCGAATCGGGAACGGGAACGGCAGGCGCGGCGGGAGTGCGGATCACATTCCCATCACCGTTCGACGGAATACGGCTGCGGGGGGGAGCGACGGCCGAGTTCGGCTCAACGCTTCTTCGCGCGACTCCTCCGGCGCCGCTGCTGATCTACGAGCCGACACAGGTAACCCACGTCGAGATCGGCCATGAGTACAGACTGGAGCGGAAGACCAGGACGATGCTCCTCGATCTCTGCGCCGTCATCCCCGTCGCCGGACCCCTCCACGCAACCGCGGGAGCATGGTTCGGCTACGGAACGACGATAAAAATATCGCAGAGCGACTACATCACCGACGACTACAGCTTCGAGGGGGGGATGCGCGCAAGGAACATGCCGGCGGCACCCGGATCGAATCACGATAGAATCGAGACAGGGCCGACAGTCGGGCTCGGCTACCGGATCGACCTCCGGCGGGGCTGGTCGCTGCAACCCGATATATCGACCCGGATCGATCTTCTCCCCGCCCCCGACGGATCGCCCCGACGGTTTCTGACCGCCGACTTCGGCCTGGAACTCCGCTACGATCTCTCCCCCCACGCCGTTCCCGAAACTCCGACGGAGCCGGAACCCCTACAGGCTTCCACGACGGATGAGACTCCACGCGGCGCCGACCGGATCACACAACCGATCTCGGCATCGCTCGACATCTTCGCCGTCGACTCGACCGGACGCCGCCTGGGCGAAGCCACGGTGGAGCTGTACGAAACCCGCTACTCCCTGACGATGCCCGCGGACTCGGGACTGGCCTGGAGCGGAGGAGCGTTTTACGAACTGCACGCGCTGCTCCCCGCCGAGGAGGCCGAACGATTCCACCCCGACTCGCTCGCAGCGATGAGTGCCACGGAGGCCGAGCGGAACAGACTGAACGTGACGGGCTATCGTCTGAAGAACACCGCCGACGGACGGCTCGACCTGATCGTCCCGAACGGCGGAACGGAGCGCCGCCCGGCACGCGCCGCCGCCGACAGCGCACGAGACTATCTGATCGACAGGTTCGGATTGACGGAGAATCGTGTACGGGTCATGGAGGAAAGGAGAGGCGGGGAGACAGGAGATGAGATCATATTACGATACATGCCTTCATCGATAACCGACCCGATCAAGGCAACCGCAACATCGCAGCGGTTTTCCCCTCCGCTCATCAGGATCGACCCGATCTACGGCTCCGGGGCCGGCATCAGATCGTGGGAGATCACGCTACGGCATGACGACCGCCTGCTGGGACGCTTCGGAAGCAACGTGACGGGAAGCGGCGAACTGAACTGGCGCATAGGCGCATCGGAGAACGAGCTTTCCCCCCTGGTCGCCGAGCTGTCGGTCATCGACTCCACCGGCAACAGCGCAGCCGTCACCACAAGGACACCACTACGGCTACGGCGTTCCGTCAGGACAATCGAGCGGGAGATCAGAGAAGGGGGAGCAAGCGAGTTCATCCGCCTCACCCCGTTCCGCGGCGAAGGGAGAACCGAGCCCGCCACACCGAAGGAGGTCGCCGCAGTTCTACGCGAGGGAGCAACCGTCACCATCGTATGGCCGGAAAATGAAGAACAGCTCGCACGCGACTGGGCAGATCGTCTCCGCAGCATCATCCCCTCTTCTCTCGACAACATCACCCTCCGCCACTCCCCCGGCCCAATCGAAATCCAGATAGAACAACCGATCCCCTAACTCTTTCTTCTCTCTCTTCTCTTACCTCTGTGCCCTCTGTGTCTCCCTGTTTATTCTCTTCCTCTTATTCTCTTCCTCTTAACTCCCCCCACTCCCCTTATCTTGCCCCCATGTCAAGATACCCGAAAACCGACCTCTCCCCCATCCGCCTCATCTCCATCACCCAGCGCCACAGCAAGGTAGCCGAGAGGGAGTGGGCCACCCCCCTCCCCCCCGGCGCAACATTCGACGACTTCACAAAATCGCTCCCCGATATACTCATCGCCCGCGACCTCCGCGCCTTCACCCGTCTCGCCGCCGACTCCGTCGAGCTGGGGAAGCCGTTCATCCTAATGCTCGGCGCCCACGTCATCAAGGTCGGCCTCGCCCCTCTCATCCGGGACATGATCGAGCGCGGGATCATCACCGGCGTCGCCATGAACTCCGCCGCAGCGATTCACGACACCGAGTCATGTCTCTTCGGCGAGACATCGGAGGATGTGGCCGCCACGATCACCGACGGAACATTCGGCATGTCGAAGGAGACGGGCGAGTTCATCAACGGAACATTGAGGGAGGCATACGAGTCGGACGACCCGGAGATCGGCTACGGCGAGGCGCTCGGCCAGCGACTGATGGAAGCCGGCACCGGCCGCGTATCGATCATGGCGACCTGCGTCGAGCGGAACATCCCCATCACGATCCATGCCGCCATCGGCACCGACATCATCCACCAGCAACCGTCGATGAGCGGCGAGGCGACCGGAGAACTATCGTTCCGCGATTTTCGCGCGCTCTGCCACGAACTGCGCGACCTCGGCTCCGGGGGAGTGGTGATGAACGCCGGCTCCGCCGTGATCATGCCGGAGATCTTTCTCAAGGCGCTGACGATCGCCAGGAACCTCGGCTCTCCCGTCTTCGATTTCACCACGGCGAACTTCGACATGATCCAGCATTACCGCCCCAGGGTGAACGTGGTGCAGCGCCCGACACAGGACCAGCGACACGGACACGGCTACAGCTTCACGGGACACCACGAGATCATGCTCCCGCTGACGTTCGCCATGATCACATCGGAGGTCCACGCCCGCGGGCTTGCGCGCCGGTGAGAAGGTGCGGCGATTACTCAGGTCGCTTTTCGATATTGAAGATGGTGTACTCCCACTGGAATCCCTCCTGGACGTTCCCCAGGGAGTAATCATACTCGATGCTGTAGGAACCGTGGTCGGGATCGTGGATCATGAGAACATCGGGATCCTCGTACCCGTAGATCACGACGAAGCTCCCGAAGTTGCGAACGTTGTCCTCGATCGATGCGATGACCGGCCGTTCCTGGGCGATCTCCATCCTGATCTGATCCATGGTCATCCGGGCCGTCTGCGTCTCCCAGTCCATATTCCCGCGGCTGCTCAGGAGCGCTCCTATCTGATCGAGGCGCCAGCTGTATCGGCATGCCCCGGGATCGTCACAGCATTCCACGCCGTAGATATCCTTGAACATGCCGCACTGCTGGACCTTCACGCCGTGGTAGTTCAGGACCATCTCGGTCACGGCGGCCCAGGCCCACCAGCTCCCCTCCTGCGTTCTGAGGGGAACATCGAGCACCTTGGTGTCCGGGATCTCCCCAAGCACCTTGATGACCCGTGCAAACTCCGCGCTTCCCGCCCCGTTCGTCGCCTTCAGGGTGACGGTATATGAGCCGGGAGATGAATAGACGACGAACGCCTCGCGATCGGTGGAGGTGGTTCCGTTCCCGAAATCCCACAGGTACTCCGTGTCGGTGGTCCCCAGGGTCTCGTTCGTGAAGATGATGGCGGAATCGACGACCCGGACGGCGCCGGCCTTGAAATCGACGATGGGCGGATTTGAATCACTGAACGATGTAGCGTCGCACGAAACCTGGAGAAGCGAGGCAGCGGCAAGGAGCGGAAGAAGAAAAAGATGTCGCATGAACAACCTCAGGAAAAAATTTCCCTGAACCTACGACTTCTCCCCGCCTCTTCAAACGGTCGGACGGAGAGGAGGCCGGGATCCCTCCTCTCCATCTCGTCCGGATCTATCGTCCCATGAACTTTGCGTCCCGCTTCTCCAGGAAGGCAAGGGTTCCCTCCTTGAAATCCTGCGTGCCGCAGCATTCGCCGAAGAGACGCGCCTCCAGCGCCAGCCCCTCGTCGATCGGCAGATCGACAGCCTTCCGGGTCGCCTCCAGCGCCATCCGCACCGCCACGGGACCTCGCGACATGATCTTGTTCATCAGTTCGAGAGCGCGCTCCCTCAGCTCGGCGGCGGGGTAGACCCGGTTGACAAGACCGATCCGCTCCGCGGTGGCGGCGTCGATCGTCTCTCCCGTCAGATTGTACTCGATCGCCCTGCCGGGACCGATCAGCCGGGGAAGGCGCTGCGTTCCGCCGAAACCGGGGAGGATGCCGAGGTTCACCTCGGGCTGTCCGAACTTCGCGCGCTCGCTCGCCACCCGCATGTGGCACGCCATCGCCAGCTCGCACCCCCCTCCCAGCGCGACTCCGTTGACGGCGGCGAGGACGGGGCGGTCGAGACGCTCGATCATGGAGAAGACCTGCTGTCCCCGCTCCGAATACTCCTGTCCGGTGTAGCCGTCGAGCCTGTTCAATTCCGCGATGTCGGCGCCGGCGGCGAACGCCTTTTCCCCCGCGCCTGTTATAATGACGCCGCGGATCGACTCGTCACGCTCCGCCTCGGCAATCGCGGCGCGGAGTTCGTCCAGGAGCTTGATGCTGAGGGCGTTGAATTTGTCGGGTCGGTTGAGGGTGATGAGAAGGCAGCCGCCGGGGTTGATCTCCAGGAGGAGGGTTTCGAAGTTCATCTCTGTATGTCCTGTTTGAAGGAGGGGTTGTTTTTGGAGCGCGAAGATACTATGATGGGGGGGAGAAGAAGAAGAGAATGAACAGGGAGTCACAGAGGACACAGAGGTAAGAAAAAGAGAGAGAAGAAAAAGAGAGAAAAGAGAATGGAAGATTATCGCAGGTTTTTGAAGCCTGAAGTGGTTTCGCGGCTGGAGACGCTTGAGCTGCGGGCGCGGATGGTTGTGGAGGGATTCATTACGGGGTTGCATCGCTCGCCGTATCACGGCTTCTCCGTGGAGTTCGCGGAGCATCGGCAGTATATGCCGGGGGATGAGATCCGATATATCGACTGGAAGGTCTACGGGCGTACCGATCGCTACTACATCAAGCAGTACGAGGAGGAGACGAACCTGAAAGGGTATGTGATCGTCGACGCCTCGGCCTCGATGGGGTACCGCTCGGAGGGGAATATCACCAAGTTCGATTACGCCCTTTCGCTGGCGGCGGCTCTCTCCTATCTGATGATCAAGCAGCGTGACGCGGTGGGGGCGGGGGTGTACGACACCGAACTGCGGAATTATATCCCGGCACGTTCCAGGTCGAGCTATCTGCACGAGATCATGCGGATGTTCACGGCGGCCAAACCCTCCAGAGGGACCGGAACGGCGAAGGCATTGAACCTGATGGCGGAGCGGATCAAGCGGCGCGGGCTGGTGATCGTCCTCAGCGATTTCTTCGACGATCCGACCGAGGTGATCACCGCCCTGAAGCACTTCCGCCACAAGCAGAACGAGGTGCTGGCGATGCAGATCCTCGATCCGATGGAACGGTCGTTCAACTTCGGCGCCGATGCCACGTTCCGCGATATGGAGACGGGAGAGGAACTGGTGACGCAGCCGTTCCAGATCCGCGAGGCCTACACCCGCGCCATGACCGACTTCACCGAACGGATCAAACGGGAGTGCCGCGAGCACGGCATCGACTACGTCCTGCTCGACACCTCCATCCCCTACGACACCGCGCTGTTCGAATATCTCAACAAGAGACGAATGATGGGGTGATCCGCCTCACCCCACCTCTCCTATCACGATCGGATGTTCTCCCATCTCGCGCAGGGTCTCCATGATGTCGCCGGCGGCATCCTTCGCGGCCACGATCACCAGTCCGATTCCCAGGTTGAACGCCTTGCGGATATCCTCCTCCGGGATATCCCCCTCACGCTGGAGGTAGCTGAAGATCGCGGGACGATCCCATGCGGTCCAGTCGATCTTCAGCTTCAGCGGATCGCGGACCACGCGCGAGGTGTTCCCCTCCAGTCCGCCGCCGGTGATATGCGAATAGGCGTGGATTCCCTCCAGCCGCATCGTCGCCTGTATCGCGGCGAGATAGCTTCTGTGCGGCACCAGCAGAGCGTCGGCAAGGGTCATCTCGGTGCCGGGAAGGGAATCGTTGACGTCATGCTTCGGGAAGAGAACGGCGCGGGCGAGCGAGTAGCCGTTGGTGTGGAGTCCGTCCGAGGGGAGCCCGATCAGGATATCCCCACGCTCGGAGCGCTCGCCGGTGACCATCGACTCACGCTCGACGACCCCGACGACCGTCCCCGCCAGGTCGAAATCGCCGTCGTGGTAGAGCGAGGGCATCTCGGCGGTCTCCCCTCCGATCAGCGCGCACTCGTTCTCCCGGCAGGCGGAGGCGCACCCGGTGATCACCTGGGCGGCCATCTGCGGGTCGAGCTTCCCCGTGGCGAAGTAGTCGAGGAAGTAGATCGGCTTCGCGCCGCAGACGGCGATGTCGTTGACGCAGTGGTTGACGATGTCGCGGCCGATCCCCTGGAACCGACCCGCCATGATCGCCACCTTCAGCTTGGTCCCCACGCCGTCGACCGAGGAGACGAGAACGGGACTGTCGTACTCCTTGAGGAAACTCACATCGTAGAGCCCGCCGAACCCGCCGATGTCGGCAAGAACGCGGCTGTTGAAGGTGGAACGGATCGCTCCCTTGATCAGATCGACCGTCTGTTCGCCCGCCTCGATGTCGACGCCGGCCGATTTGTAGGTGATAGCCATGTCGTGTTACGCTGTAAGTCCTGTGAGTAGATCGTACGATATGATTCTTCTTCGACCGGGCCGCTCTGCTCATCCCGATCCCGACTCTCCGCCGGTCATGCGCCGCCGCCGTCCCGTTCCTTCCGGTATTCCCGCTCGATCCTTTCGGGAGCCCCTTCCGCAGGGGGGGAGTCTCCGTTCACGGCGGCGGGGGGCTCCACGGCGTTCAGGCGTATCCTGAAGGTGGTCCCGGCGGCCGATGTATCCTTGATCGAGATCTTTCCCTTGTGATATTCCTCCACGATCCTGCGCGCCAGCGAGAGCCCCAGCCCCCAGCCGCGCTGCTTGGTGGAGAATCCGGGGCGGAAGATATCCTTTTTGATCTTGGGATCGATCCCCCTGCCGTTGTCCGTGACGTCGATCACCGCCGCCGTCTTCTGTTTCTGGACATGGAAGGTGATCTCCCCCTCGGCCCTGTCGATCGCGTCGGCGGCGTTGCGGACAAGGTTCTCGAAGACCCACTCGAAGAGGTCGACGTTGATGCTGACCCAGACCTTCTCCGGGGCGTCGAGACTGAGCACCACGCGCTTCCCCAGATGCGGCAGGCGGCGCTCGAAATATCGTATAACGTTTTCCAGGACCGCGCCGACCTCCACCCTCTTCAGCTCGGCGGCCGATCCGATCTTGGAGAACCGCTGCGCCACCCTGTTGAGCCTGTCGATATCCCGTTCCATCTCCCCGGCCGCCTCGATCACCTGTTCGGCGTCGTCCGGCATGTAGCGGAGCAGCTCCACCCAGCCCATGAGCGAACTGAGCGGCGTGCCGAGCTGGTGCGCCGTCTCCTTCGCCATGCCGACCCAGATGTTCGACTGCTCGTTCCGCTTGACGTGGCTGAACCCGATATATCCTACCAGGATAAACATCGTGACGATGGTGATCTCCACGTACGGCAGCAGGCTCAGCTCCTTGATCGCCGTCGAGTCCTCGAAGTAGACATAGGCGATGACGGTCGAATCATGCATCGGGTAGCCGTTCCCGTCGACCTTCACCACCACCCTCATCGCCGAATCGGGTCCCCGCACCGTATCGTACCGGTTCTGAAAGGAGTACATCACCAGCGGCTCGTAGGCCGACTTCATCCCTTCGATCCGTTCGCGCAGCTCGGCAAGCTGGAGGTAGCCGGGGAGAGTCGTATCGAGATCTATGTTTCTGGTCTGATCGATGAATGTGGTGTCCTTCCCCCGGATTCTCGGTTGCAGTTCGTTCTGCCCGTCGGTCTGGATCATCGGAAACGAGATGGTGTTCCCGAGATCGATCGCAAGGTTGAACTGAGGGGTCGAGGTGGCCTCGTCGTTCTGATCGTTCAGAAGGTCCTGAAACGTCCGGGCGTAGAGCTCGATGGCGTCACGTTCGGTGCGCTGGAGTTCATCCACGAGGCGCTGCGTGAACCAGAGGGTCCCCGCCACGATGGCGAACGCCATGAGCACCAGAAAGAGCTTGAGGTTCGCCGATGCCGGGAGCCTGATGGATTTCAGTTGAGACATTGCTGGCTGTTACGTGCACGGCTCCGACAACCGTCGGCGGGACGTCGTTCCCCGGCATCCCGCCGATCCCGGTACACCCCACGGGAGCACGGAGAAGGAGCGCAGGAGCCGAAGTATCCGGCGGCGGAGGGGCCCGCCGCAACACCAAAAAGAGGGAACGGCCCGCGAACGGACTCAGTTCCGAACCACCTCCACATCCGTCAGAACGCTCACCTGGACGAAATCGGTCCCGGCGGTATCGATCAGCCTGATCTTCTCGCCGCGCACGTTGAACGAGAAGCTCCCGGTCTGCTTGGCGCCGGTGATCTCGACGGTGTAGGTGCCTGTGAGATTGGCATAACAGATCTCCCGCCGCGCCGCGCCGTAGGAGGGCATCAGGTTTGCCGGCGCGCGGACACCGCGAATCTGGAAGAGAATCCCCCTGGCCGCGGCGTCGAACGTGTCGTCTACCTGAATCTCGTACCGGAACGAGCGGAACTCGCGCAGGGTCGAAAACCGGAAGACCGTCCAGAGCTTCCCGTTCTCTTCGTCCCTCCGCAGTTGAAGCGAAAGCGTGAACTCGCTGAGAGTTGGCATAAATCCGTCAAACAATTCCTGTGGCGCCGTCGGCGATCCCTGACCGGGCGACCGTGGCTCCGAGCGGCATTCCGGCCGCAAGATACGCACCGAGTTCCTCGAACGGAACGCCCGTCTGCTCGTGCGTCGTCATATCCTTCACCTGCGCCGTTCCGGTCGCCAGCTCGTTCTCCCCGACGATCGCCACCCTCCGCGCGTTCTTCCTGTTGGCGTCCCTCATCTGCGCCTTCATCGATCTTCCCATCAGATCGCATTCGGCCGCCAGCCCCCGGCGCCTGAGCCCGTGGACGGCTGCGGCGGCCCAGCGACGGGAGGCGTCGTCCAGACCGATCAGATAGGCGTCGAGCGGAGCCTGCGCCTCGTCGGCGATTCCGGCGGCCTCACGGGCGATCAGCAGTCGGTCGAGTCCCAGACCGAAACCGACGGCCGGGGCGGGAGCGCCCCCCACCTGTTCGATCAGTCTGTCGTAGCGCCCCCCCCCCCCCAGGGCATCCTGGGCGCCCAGGTCGAGTCCCTGGAACTCGAACGCCGTCCGGGTATAATAGTCGAGCCCGCGGACGAGCCTGGTGTCGACGACGTAATCGATCCCGAGCTCCTCCAGCAGCCCGCGCACGGCGGCGAAGTGGGAAAGAGACTCCTCCCCGAGGAAATCGAGGATGCTCGGGGCATCGGCCGTCGCCCGCAGATCCTCCTCCTTCTTGGAATCGAGAACGCGGAGCGGATTCCCCGCCATGCGCCTGACGCTCTCCTCGCTCAACTGCTCGCGACACCCTTCCAGCCAGGCCAGGAGCGCGCTCCGGTAGGCTGCGCGCTCCTCCGGCATGCCGAGCGAGTTCAGGCGGAGACGATATCTGCTGATGCCGAGCGCTTCGATCACGTCGACACCGGCGGCGATCACATCGACGTCGGCCTCCGGACGCGGGGAGCCGATCAGTTCGATTCCGAAGGTGTGGAACTGGCGGTATCTCCCCGACTGCGGCTGTTCGTAGCGGAAGGCGGGGCCGACGTAGTACCACTTGGTCAGCGGCTGGTTCTTGGCGATGTCGTGCTGGACGTAGGCCCGCGCGGCGCCGGCGGTCAGCTCGGGACGGAGGGTGATCGACTCCGGAGGGTCCGATTTATCGAGGAAGGAGTACATCTCCTTGCTGACGACGTCGGTCCCTTCCCCGACCCCTCTGGCGAAGAGTTCGGTCGCCTCCAGCACCGGAAGCCGGAGCTCGCCGTATCCGTAGCGACGCATCTGTTCGCGGATACGATCTTCCATCGCCTGCCAGCGGATCGACTCATCGGGAAGGATATCCCTGAATCCTTTCAACGTCCTGTAGCTCATGGGTCTCGGGTATAACGTCGTTGTTGTTCTGTCGATCAAGGTACGGAACGGGGTCGGAGGAGCAAAAAGAGAGTCCCGCTAACGCAAACGCCCCTCACGAAGGGGGGCGCCGTCACTCTCAGCGGATATGCGCCGACCAGTCCCTTCACGTGGCGAAGTAGCGTCCTTCCTCCTGATTGAAGAGATCCATGACCGCGTCCGGCGTCGATGCCTGGAGGAGCTGGCTGCGGAACGAATCGCTGTTCATCAGGCGGCTGACCCTGCTGAGGAGCTTCAGATGGGTTCCCACATGGGTTTCGTTGCCGACGAGCATGAAGACCAGACGGACCGGCTGATCGTCCAGCGCCTGGAAATCGATCGGCTGGGCCGTGATCGCGAAGGCGGCGACGATATCGGTCAGCGCGTCGGTCTTGCCGTGCGGGATGGCGAAGCCGTGCCCCACGCCGGTGCTCATGATCCGTTCACGCTCGATGATCGCCTTGCGGACCCGTTCCAGATCGAGCACTTTCGGGGAGGCGCCCAGAATGTCGACCATCTGGTTCAGCACATCCTCCTTGCTCTCGGCCTGGAGCTTGATGGCAATGAACTGCGTATCGAGTATGGATGAAATGTGCATGTCTCTGCCGGATGAGTGCTCGATGAACCACGAAGGGGCGTTAACATACGAAAAATCCTCTGGGGCAAATTGTGAAGAAAACCAACACTCCCGACCCGGATGTGGGCTCGTTTCTCCGCAGGGGTTATCTTTGGGCCCTTTTTCAACGGAACCGGATAAACTATATCGCATGGCACTTATACGCTCCATCTCCGGCCTTCGCGGCACGATCGGCGACGGTCTTCTTCCCGACAGCATCGTCAGGTACGTTTCGGCCTTCGCCGAGTACTGCGGCGGCGGCACCATCGTGGTCGGCCGCGACGGACGCCCCAGCGGCGAATGGATCGAGGAGATCGTGACCGCCACACTCCGCGCCCGCGGGGTCGACGTCTGGCTCCTCGGCACGGTCCCGACCCCGACGGTACAGCTTATCGTGGAGAAGACCGACGCCGTCGGCGGCATCGCGGTCTCCGCCTCGCACAATCCCGCCGAATGGAACGGATTGAAGTTCCTCAATCGCGACGGGATATTCCTGGACAAGTCCGAATGCCTCGACTTCTTCAAGATCGTCGACAAGGGGAAACGGGAATACGCGTCGTGGGATGGAGCCGGAACACGGACGAACATCGCCGGGGCGGGCGCCCGCCATATCGAATCGATCCTCGCCCTCCCCTTCCTCGATCTCGAAGGGCTGAAGAAGCGCCGGTTCAAGGTCGTGGTCGACGCCGTGAACGCGTCGGGCTCGGAGATCGTCCCGGCGCTGCTGGAGGCGTGCGGCTGCGAGGTGGTCAGGCTCCATTGCGACAACAGCGGAATCTTCCCGCACCCGCCGGAACCGCTCCCGGAGAACCTCGACGGGCTCTGCGCGGCGGTCGTCGCCGAGAGCGCCGACCTGGGAATCGCCGTCGATCCGGACGCCGACAGGCTTGTGCTGATCGACGAGAAAGGGCAGCCGTTCGGCGAGGAGTATACCATCACCCAGGCGGTGGAGTTCATCCTCTCCTGGGTCCGCGAGCGCGACAAGCTTTCGAATCTTTCGGTCGTCGTGAATCTTTCCACCACGCGTGCCGTGGAGGATGTCGCCGCGCGCCACGGCGCCACGGTCGTCAGGACTCCGGTCGGCGAGATCAACGTGGCGCGCAGGATGAAGGAGATCGGCGCGGTGATCGGCGGGGAAGGCTCCGGCGGGGTGATTCTCGCCGCGTCGCACTACGGACGCGACTCCCTCGTCGGAATCGTTATCACGCTCCAGCATCTGCTGAAGCACGGCGGAACCCTCTCGGAACTCCGCGCGGCGCTGCCGGTCTACGAGATCGTGAAGAAGAAGGCGACCCTCCCGCCGAAGGTGAAGGCGCTCGACGTGCTCCGGAAGATCCTGAAGGATCATTCGGCCGGATCGAAGTTCAACGGCGAGGATGGACTGAAGCTCGACTTCAAGGACTCCTGGGTCCACATGCGCTCCAGCAACACCGAGCCGATCATCAGGGTGATCGCCGAGGCGGCCACGGCGGACGAGGCGCGCGATCTGGCGGCGCGATATCTCCGTATCACGGAGAAGCTGGCGGCCAAGGCCGCGAAGTAGGAACGCGGGAAGGAAGAAGGGGCGGCAGGAAGGTTCATTCGTCAACATTCCGATCCGATCGTCGGGAGATCGTATGTCGATACAAACGGAACAGGAACTGGAAGGGCTTCGCGAAGCGGGGCGGATCGTCCGTGAGGCGCTGGAGGCGATGCGGAGGGCGACGGTTCCCGGAATCACGACGGCCGAGCTGAACGAGATCGGCGGGAAGGTCCTTGAGCGGAACGGCGCCCGGTCGGCGCCGATGGTCCACTACGGGTTTCCCGCCGCGATCTGCATCAGCGTCAACGAGGAGATCGTCCACGGGATACCCTCCGACAGAGCGGTCCGTCCCGGAGATCTCGTAAAGCTCGATGTGGTCGCCGAGAAGAACGGCTTCATGGCCGACGCGGCGATCACGGTGGCGGTCCCCCCGGTGACCGACAGGAACCGGCGTCTTGTCGCCTGCGCCGAGCGGGCCTTCCGTGCGGCGATGGAGGTTGCGCGCCCCGGCGCGCGCGTCAACGGAATAGGACGGGTCGTGGAGCGGGTGGTACGGGGAAGCGGGTTCTCGGTGGTGCGGGAACTCTGCGGACACGGCGTGGGACGGGCGATCCATGAAGATCCCGAGGTCCCGAACTTTCACGACAGGTACAACACGGCGCGCCTCAGCGAGGGGCTGGTCATCACGATAGAACCGATGATCACGGCAGGCTCCGGCCGCTCCGCGCAGATGCCGGACGGCTGGACGATCGTGACGGCCGACGGAAGCCTTGCGGCACATTTCGAGCAGACGATCGTGATTTCCAAGGGACCTCCGCTTCTGTTGACGGCCTGACGGGGGCCAACGTTCATGTATTCGGTCACCCTGAACAATGCATAGGCAACGATATTTCCCCGTTCTCATCTTCCTGATGGTCATACTAGGGCAGGCCATCGCAAGGGTAGGGCTGGACGATAAGGACATGCTCGCCGAGACGGTGCTGGCATGCGTTGTCGTGGGGACCGTGGCGATGACCGGACTGGTATATCTCCTCGTCGATCGTCGTACCAGGTACGCCAGGGAACTCGGCGTCTCGGTCGATCTCCATGCGCCGAAGCCCCATCCCTCTGCCCCTTCCCTCTATACCGTGATCCGGAAGGAGACGTCGAACGGGACGGAGAGGCTCCGGAGCTACGACCCCTTCCCCGAGCTCCCCGACGACGCTGCTCCCGGCGCGCGCGACATCACCACCATTCAGAACCTTCGCAACAGCCCTTCGCAGGAGAGCAGCGAGTGGAAGATCGTCTGCGCCGTGGTACGTATGGTGCAGCACGGGATCATCAAGGATTGGAGGGTGGTGGAGCAGAATATCTCGCGGATCGATCCGGTGACCGCCTACAGTCCGCTGATGCAGGAGATCTCCGCACTCGATGTCGGTCCGCGCGTGGCAAGGATCTTCTGGCAGGCGGCTCTTGAGTCGAGCGACTACACGATGGTAAAATGGGGGATTCTGATAGCGGGGCTCCAGCCGATGACCGGGCATTTTCCCGCCCTGAAGGTCCTGGCGGCGCATCCCGAGTTCACCCTCTTCGCCTGCGCCATCCTCACCTCCAGCGCGTCGAGCGAACCGGGCCGTCGCGATACGCTTCCGGAGATCCTCGCCGTCGCCTCGGGAACCGGCCTCTACCATGTGGTCAGGCATATCACGGACGAGCCTGAACTGATGTCGCGGTACGATGTGAACCGGATGCTGATGACCTACGCCATGGGCTTCCCCGATACCTGGTCGATCGCCGTCACGGTCACCATGGTGAGCCGGGTCGATCTCCCGGCGCTGCTGCACGATGCCGCCGCGGATGAGGAGCTGACGAAGGCGCTGCTGACCCTGGCGACCTTCACCTTCGCCCAGGAGGAGCTGCGCGCCGAACTCGTCTCGCGTCCCGATGCGGGAGAATGTCTCGACGGATATATCGCACTACTCCGCACAGTGCCGGCGGATATCGATGTGGTCTACGCGCTCGCCTGCCTGCTGCAGTCGAACACGTCGTTCCAGACCTCCGGGCTCCTGACGGAGAAGCGGGTGGAGACGACCCTGAGCACGCTCCACTCGCGCGTCACCGACCGGATGCTCCGCGAGGCCCTGGCCCACGACGAGACCCGGTATCAGTCGCTGACGGTGATCGCCTCCACCGGGCGCTTCGGCCTGGCTCCGGAGCTGGTCGCGGAGCTGAAGCGCCGTCCGGAGCCGATCGTGATCCATACGCTGGCGATGATCGGCAACAGATCGCATTTCGAGATGCTGCTGGGGATGCTTCCCGACCTTGTCGGGTCGCCGGTCAGGCACGGCGGCGGGGATGAGTCGGAGTGGACGATCGATCGCCGGGAGTGCCGGGCGGCGATCATCGCCAGCATGGGGATGTACGCGGGACCGGAGCCGCTGCGGGCGATCAAGGCGGCGGCGTACGACCCGTATCCCGCGGTTCGCGTCGCGGCGATGAAGGCGATCTCCGAGCTGCCGCTCTGCTACGTCGACAGGGAACTGACGGCGGCCGTCGATTT
Organism: uncultured bacterium; assembly: GCA_966250335.1. Taxonomy (GTDB): domain Bacteria; phylum Bacteroidota; class Ignavibacteria; order OLB7; family OLB7; genus OLB7. Next base: position 70,454 of record CBINGZ010000008.1, read on the forward strand.
CTGCCGGAAAGATCCGCAGCCGAATATCCGGGAGAGCGCGCATATCACCGGGGTGAAGCTCGGGATATATCCCAACACACTCTATATGGCTCCGAACTGAGTCGGCCCCGCGCAGCCCGGCTCAGAACAGATGGATGTAGCTGACGATCGGCGCCACCGGAAGCGAGGGGGCCGGTTCCTCCCCCGTTGTGATCCCCAGATAGCCCAACCCACCCTCGATCGCGTAATTCCGACCGAAATATCGTGCCGCAACAGCAACCGGCATGTAGCCGAGCGTCTGCATCGTGAGAGCCTCCAGTGAAATCTTCCAGCGTTCGGCGAACCTGTAGTCGCCGCCGAAGGCCAGAATCAGCGCGTTCCTGTCGAACGTCCCGCCGATCCCGTTGGTGACATGTCGCTTGAAGGCGTAGCCGATGGTCGCCGAGACGCGGCTGTCGTCGTCGCCGTAGCTCAGCGCGCCGTAGGGGGCGTGGACGCTGATCGCCGATTCCGTCCGGTCGCCGGTCTCCTGACGGTCGTAGATGCTCCGCCCCCACTGATATCCCACCGCGATATTCCAGTCCCTGCCGAGCGAGGTTCCCCCCTTGACTCCCAGGGAATACGCCCCGTACATGCTTCCGCGCGTCCCCCCCCAGTCGTCGTGAAGAGGAAGCGCCCCGCCGGCCAGGATCATCACGTTGTCGGTGATCCCGTATCCGGCGATGAGCCCCAGAACATCGTAGGTCCCCAGGACCACCCTCCCTTTCGCCGGAAGGATCGCGTTCGGAGATGCAATGGTGCGGAACGTGGTAGGATCGGTATATCGCTCTGCGTGAGCCCCCTCCACCCCCGTGCCGTAGAGGTAGCCGATCTCCGGCGACCCCGGCCCGTCGTGGGTGAAGATGACCCGCGCGGAGGTTCTCCCCTCCCGCCCCGGCCGGAATCTGAGACCGAGCGGTCGCCGTTCGTTCGGGGCCAGGGTGACTGTTCCGCCCCCCTCGAGCATCTCGAACCCTGTCGTATCGGGCCCGGCGAGCCGGCCGGTCACGGTCACCGGAACCGAGCCGACGTTGCTGAGCATGACCTCGACGATCGTATCGTGGGCCGATCCGACCGGGACCTTCCCGAAATCGACGACCGCCGTCTCCATCCGGAGCATCGGTCGCACCCCCTCGCCCCGCACGACGGGGGTCAGGGTGCGTCCGCCGGCATCGATACGGAGCGATGCGCTCCGCGTCCCCACCCCCTGCGGGGTGAAGCGAAGCTCCACAGCGCGCGTTCCCCCGGCGGGAATATCGTATGGGGGGATTCCGGAGACCAGATCGAAGTCCGATGCATGAGGACCGGCGATCGTGATCCGGGCCACGCGCAGCGGCGCGCTCCCCTCGTTCCGGATCAGCCCGACCACCACCGAGTCGGTGACGCTTCTGACCACGCGGCGCCCGAAATCGACGTCGAGAGCGGCGGGATGGGAGTCGATGATCGCCCAGAGCGAATCGGATCGATCCTCCTGCGCAAGCGGCGCCTCGACGTTCCAGACGACGACCGTATCGCCGAGCCCGGCGGAGATCCTTCTGCCGTCGGGGGAGAACGCCGCGTGCGACATCTGGGAATCGAACGAGAACTCCCCCACCTTCCTGCCGTCCTCGGTGTTCCAGAGATAGATGCGCGACGCGCCGGAGATCGTCGCGACCCTCCGCCCGTCCGGACTGAACATCGCGTAGCCGACGGAGCTGTGGGCGTCCGGGCGACCGTCCGGGGTGTATTCCTGCAGGATACGTAGCTCGCGTCCCGTCCTGAAATCGTAGAGCGTGGGACGCACGTCGACCCCGGCCCAGACCAGGATCGTCTCCCCGTCGGGAGAGAAGAGGACGCGGAGCTGCGTCCCGTCCGAGCGGCGGCCGACGCCGACCTTCCGGAGCCTGGTCCCGCGCGCGATGTCGAGAATCGTCACCGAGTCCCCTTCGGCGACCGTGGCCGCGTAGAGGCCGTCCGGGCTCACGGCGACGCTCGACACGTTTCTGGGGTGATGGAAGCTGAAGAGCTCCGTGCCGGTCGCGGCATCCCAGAGACGCGCCGTGCTATCCTCGGAGGCGGTCACCACCTTCCTCCCGTCCGGCGTGAAAACTGCGCTGTTGACCCACTCGCGGTGACCCTGCATCTGCGCGCTCTTCCTGCCGGTGACGGCGTCCCAGACCGTGGGAACATTATCGCTCTGGAGCAGTATCCGCCGTCCGTCCCTGCTGAAGATCCTCTCCGGCGTCACATCCCCTTCGGTGATCAGCCGTGTCACATCGGTCTTGTTGAACGGCCGCCCCTCCAGTTCCATGATCATTCTTCCCGGCCCGGCCGACCAGATCTGCGTTCTGTTCCCGTCGACCGAGGTCGCCACGTAGCCGCCGTCCGGGCTCACCTCGACGTAATGGACGCGGGCGGGACGGCCCGATCCGTTCGGAGCCGGGGGCGAAAGGGTCCGGACGGTGCGCCCGCTCTCGGCATCCCAGATCTTCGCCGTGCCGTCCCAGCTTGCGGAGAAGAGACGGGTTCCGGTCTGGTTGAAGGCTGTCGTGAGGATGTAGTCTCCATGCCCCGCGAGCTTCATCGGTTTCTGAACGGCCGCGACCGATGATTCGCTCTGCGATACACGCGCCAGGCAGACCTCGCTCGGCGTGGCCGGAACCACCCAGCGGTAGCTCCCGCCGGTCGCCTTCGACGCCACCGTGCGCCAGCTCGCGCCGGAGTTGGTGCTGTACTCCAGGGTCACCGTGTCGGAAGGAGGAATCCCCTCCCATGCGATCACCGTCTCCTCTCCCGCCCGGAACCGCTCGCCGCCGTTCGGACGGAGCAGGGCGATCCTCGGCTCGCGACGGACCCTGGAACCGCCGTCGGCGAAGAGTATCCCGCCGGAGCAGGCGTCGCTCGTGATGCGCCACCGCGCGAACGAGTAGGCGGAATCGACGGGAGCATATCGCACCGTGAGTGTTCTGCTCTCTCCGTCGGCGAGCGTGAAGGGGGCCTCCGCTCCCGAGAGGGTGATCACATCGGAGATCGATGCGCCTGCCGGGGCGATCGAGGAAACGGTCACCGGACGGTTCCGGGCCGTCAGCACGACCTTCGTCTCACGCGTCGTTCCAGGGGGGACCGGCCCGAACTCCACGGAGGGGACGCTCATCTCCAGCCGCGGCGTCGACGCGATCGGAGCCTTGTAGAGGACCGTATGGCTTCCGCCGACGACGGGAACGGAGATGACGGCGAAGCGGTCGGGACTGCATGCCGGGGCGCTCGTCCAGGTGATCTCGCACGGCCGGCCGCCGCGTGCACGATAGAGAATAGCGCGATAGATCGCCTCCGCCTGCGCCACCGTCGTGACCTGCTCGAACCATTCCCCTCCCGTGCGCCGGGCTATCCTCTTCAGCACCTCCGGCGCCCCCATGCCGATGGTGACGCAGTAGACGGCCGCCCGCGCCTTCGTCGCCGCGGCGACGATCGCCTCCTCGTTGGCCCTCCCCTGTCCATCGGTCAGGAAGATCACGACACGATTGAATTTTCCCGAGTCGGCCATGCTGATCCCACCGGCCGGCGGCACGATGAGCCCGGCGTCGTAGTTCGTCCCCCCCTGCGGAAGAAGCACATCGACGGCGGAGAGAAGCCGTCCCCGGTCCGACGTGAAATCGCTGATGACCAGCCCGCGGTCGTCGAACGTGGTGACGGCGCACTCGAAGCCCGACGCCGGGAGCGCGTTGATCCAGGCGCGGGCGGCGCTCTTGGCAAGCCCCATGTTCGGCACCGGAGACCCCGGCACCGCCTGGGCCATCGAACCCGAGACGTCGATCGTCAGCACCGAGGAGATCGATCCCTCGGCCGGCGGGTTCGGGCACGATATCGAGACGCCGTCGCGGACGACTCCCCCCTCGGTCACGACGACGTCGCGCGCGCCGATCCCGGCTAACGGATGGCCGAGGGTGTCGAGCAGGTAGACGCGGGCCTTGACGACGGGGAAGCCGGTCGTATCCAGATCCGATACGACAAGCCTCTGGGCCGTCGAGAGCGAGGCGCCGAGAAGAAGGAAAAGGGGAACGAGAACGATCGAGAAACGAGATATCATGGATACGGGAGAGAACGGTTCATCTGGGATCGGGACGTACAACTTGCGTCGACGTTCCGAGATCGGGAAAACTTCCCTTTTCCGTTGCATGGGAAAGATACGGGGAGGATATTCGGTCCCGGCGGTTCAGAGATCACCTTTTTCGAGAATCGCCCTTCAGTCGCCACACGACCCTTTCGGAACTCGAACAACGCGGGAGTCGTAATCTCCGCATCACCATTGCGCATTCGATGTCACCATGTACTCTCTCAATCATATCCTCGCCCTGAACGCTCTTCCCGGCATCACCTCGGCGATCGTCCGAAGGCTGGTTGAATCCAATATATCGCTTGATGAGATTTCAACGACACCTCCGGAAGGTCTCGCCGGGCTTGGGCTGCGGCGCGGCGCGATCACTGCCGCGCCGGAACTCCCCCGCTACCTTGAGGCGGCCGAGGCTCAATCGGGGCTCGCGGCAAGGCTCGGCGCCTCGATCATCCATTTCTGGAGCGATGACTACCCGACGCTTCTCCGCCGGATCTACTCTCCCCCCGTCATCCTTCATCTGATGGGGACTCCCCCGGCCGACGAGCATGCGATCGCGATCGTCGGAACGCGGACGGCATCCACCTACGGACGTCTCACCGCCGAGGAATACGCCCGGGAGTTCACGGCGGCCGGCGTGACGGTGGTCAGCGGCATGGCGCGCGGGATCGACACGTTCGCCCATGCAGCCGCGCTCGGAGCCGGCGGCCGGACGGTAGCCGTGATCGCATCGGGACTCGATGCGATCTCCCCGTTCGCCTCCGCCCGCTTCGCCGAACGGATCGCCGCGCACGGCACGGTCGTCAGCGAGTACCCGTTCGGCGTCAAGGCGCTTCCCCCCTATTTCCCGCAGCGGAACAGGATCATCAGCGGGATGACGCGGGCGACCGTCGTGGTTGAAAGCGACACCTCGGGAGGGGCGATGATAACGGCGGGGTTCGCAATGGACCAGGATCGCGAGGTCTTCGCGGTCCCCGGTCCCCTCACCTCGCCGAAGAGCCGGGGGACCAACCTCCTGATCCGCACCGACAGAGCCCGTCTGACCCAGACGCCGGTCGACGTGCTCGACGCGCTCGGCTACCATATCCCCGCCGGAAGCGTCGCACGCTCGACCGGCCCCTCCATCGACGAACTGACCCTGTTCGAACGACGCGTCTACGACGCTCTTGATGCCGAGCCCCGCCACGTCGATCTGCTCTGCGAGGCGACCGGCCTGGCCGCGTCGGAGATTCTCGTCACGCTCCTCTCGCTGGAGTTCAAGGGGCTTGCGCGGCAGATGGCGGGGAAGCTGTTCCTACGGAGCCGATGATTTTCACATCACGATATAGATAACCACCGGATCATCTCTCCGTCTGAAAACGAGCGCGGGTGGAGCCGTTCGAAAAGACTCCACCCGCGATATGTTCAACAGACTCACCGACAGGATCGCTCCTATGCTATCGTGATCCGCTCATCAAGATAGACGTCCTGGATCGCCTGCAGCAGCGCGGCTCCCTCCGCCATCGGGCGCTGGAACGCCTTGCGGCCGCTGATGAGGCCGCTTCCGCCGGCCCGCTTGTTGATGATCGCCGTCTTTATCGCCTCGGCCAGATCGCTTTCACCCGACGAGGCGCCGCCGGAGTTGATCAGTCCGATCCGTCCCATATATCCGTTCGCGACCTGATAGCGGGTCAGATCGATCGGGTTGTCGGAGGTGAGGTCGCTGTAGACCTTCTTGTGGGTCTTGCCGAATTTCAGCGCGTTGTAGCCGCCGTTGTTCTCGGGGAGCTTCTGCTTCAGGATATCGGCATGGATCGTGGCGCCGATATGGTTCGCCTGCCCGGTCAGGTCGGCCGACGTGTGGTAGTCCTTGTCCTCCTTCACGTTGAAGGCGGGGTTGCGCAGGTAGCACCAGAGGATCGTCGCCATGCCGAGCTGATGGGCGTAGGCGAACGCCTCGGCCACCTCCTGGATCTGCCTGGTCGATTCCGGCGAGCCGAAATAGATCGTGGCGCCGATCGCCGCGGCCCCCATGTCGTGCGCCTGGTCGATGGTGCCGAACATGATCTGATCGAACTTGTTCGGATAGGTCAGCAGCTCGTTGTGATTGATCTTGACGATGAAGGGGATCTTGTGGGCGTACTTCCGCGCCACGATCCCCAGCACGCCGAACGTGGAGGCGACGGCGTTGCATCCCCCCTCGATCGCAAGCTTCACGATATTCTCGGGGTCGAAGTAGGCGATGTTCGGCGCGAACGACGCCCCCGCCGAATGCTCCAGCCCCTGATCGACCGGAAGGATGGAGAGATATCCCGTCCTCCCCAGCCGCCCCGTCGCGTAGATCCAGGCCAGATTGTGCAGCACACGGTTGTTCCGGTCGGAGTTCATGAAGATCCGATCGAGAAAATCGGGGCCCGGAAGGTGGAGCGCCTCCTTCGGTATCGTGGTGCATGAATGGTTCAACAAGGCGTCGGCATCGTCGCCGAGAAGCTCCTGAATGCGTTCGATCATGATCCCGCTGAAATGATGAAATGTTTGGAGAATGAAAGGCGGCGCCCCTCTGCGGGACGCCGCGCTTCCGTTTCATGCAGTCGCGATTATTCTATCGCTTAATGATCTGCCGCTTCCAGGTCCTTCCCCCCGACTCGATCTCGATGAAGTAGAGACCGGCCGGGAGCTCGCCGATATCGATCCTGGAACGATATTCCGTTCCGGAGGCGCCGCTGCTCTGCGTCGCCACCGTCTGCCCGATCGAGTTCGTCACGGTAACGTTGACCGCCTGCTCGGCCGGGAGCGTCAGATCGATGGTGAAGACGCCGGTGGTCGGATGCGGGTAGATCGAGAGCTCACGCGCCTCGGCCTCGGTCGGTACCGATGTTCCGGAGAACTGGAAGGGATCGGATGTCGACTTGCAGCCGTTGGCGTCCGTGGTGATCACGACGTACGAGCCGTTGGAGGTCGGCGTGAAGATCCGCTCCGTGCCGACCATTTCGTCTCCTCCTTCCGCTCTTCCCCGCGTCCACCACTGGTAGGTGACCCCCTGGCTCGACTCCAGCGACATCCCGTTCTGGGTGATCGTCGGCTTCGTCGGAGTCGGATGCATCGCAATCGTCACCGCCTCCGATGTGCCGGTGCAGCCCGCACCCATGCTTGCCGTCACCGTGTAGCTCCCCGCCTCCTTCACGAAGATGTTCTGACGGACCTCGTTGTTCGACCAGAGGTAGGTCGTGAAACCGGCCGGAGCGCGAAGCTCGACGCTGTCTCCCGCACAGATCGTGGTAGTGCCGGCGGTCTCGATCGCCACGGTCGGGGTGGAGGTGATCGTGATATCCGAACCGTTGTCCGGACCGATGGTGAAAGGCTCGGTGCCGACGACACGAAGGCGATATCCCGTCCCCGAGGGCGTGTTCACCGGAATGGTCGCCTCGATCGTTCCGCCGGTCGTGGCGAACGCCTGTCCGATGACCTCCGGAGCGTCGAAGCTGCCGCTGGCGTCGGAAAGGGCCACGGCAAAGGTGTTGGAGGAGCCGAACTCACCGCTGGTCGTGTACGGGATGTTCAGAACGGCGCCCGGACAGAACGGCCCCGATCCGACGGCGCCGATCGAGACGCTCAGCGGCTGCTGCAGGCGCGCGACGAACGCCTCGTTGAACTTGCCCAGGATCTTGTTGGCCGGGATCTCCGGACCGAAAAAGATCTCATCGGAATAATATCCGCCGATCAGCACGACATCCTTGTCGACCCAGACCGAGTTGGCCGCGTCGTTCCATGCGCCCCCGGTGTTGAAGGCCCAGAGAGCCTCGCCGCCGGCGCTGTACTTGGCGATGAAGATGTCGGTGCTGTCCTGATCGGTCGTGCTCGTCAGCCCCTTGCTTCCGAAGACGACGGTGCCGTCGAACTCACCCGCCACGTAGCTCGAGCCTCCCTGATCGGTCTTGATCGAGCGGGGAACCTCGTAGCCGGTGCCGGTCATCGGGCTGATCCACTGGAGCACCCCCTCCTTGGTGTACTTCGCGATGAAGGCGTCGACCTCGCCGGCAAAGGGGAACTCGTTCCCGTTGAAGGTGGAGGCGCTGTCGACCGTGCCGACCACGTAGACGTTGGCCGCCTGGTCGGTGCTGATCGCACGACCGGCGTCGGCGCCGAGACCGCCCCCCCGCTTGGCCCAGAGCTCGTCGCCGCTGGAGGAGTACTTGGCGACGAAGAAGTCCCCCATCCCCGCATCGATAAGCTGGCCGTCGGCGCCGAACGACATGGTGTTCGAGAAATATCCGGTCACGTAGGCGTTGCCGTCGCCGTCATGCTTGATGCCGAGTCCTTCGGCGCGGCCGCCGAACTCACCAGCCTGCTTGTACCACTGGAGGACATGATCGAGCGTCATCTTCAGCACGAATATATCGGACTGGCCCGCGCTGGTCATCGTCTGTCCCAGGAAGTCGGCTCCCCCTTCGAAGGTCCCCGAGATGTAGATATTCCCCTTGCCGTCGATGCTGAGCCCCTGCGCGCGGTCGTTGGCGGCTCCGCCGATCCTGATGAACCACTGAAGGACTCCCTGCGTGTTGTACTTCAGCAGCAGCACGTCGGAACCTCCCTGCGAGGTCTCGATCTTGCTGTCGAAGTTGGCGCTCTGACGGAAGACGCCGAGCACGTAGATGTTGCCGGCCTGATCGAGCGCGATCGCCATGGCCGAATCGTAGTCGACGCCGCCCCCCGACCTGACCCAGAGGAAGTCGCCGGTGGGGCTGTACTTGGCGACGTAGACGTCGGTCTCACCGGCGTTCGCCGGGGTCTGCGTGTCGAACTTCGCCGGACCGCGGAACGTCCCGGTCACGAAGACGTTGCCGTCCTTGTCGGAGACGACCCCGGCCGTGGCCGCCGTCGTCAGCGCTGCAACCGAGCTCTCGCTGTGCCGCACCCAGTCGTACGTCTGGGCGAGGAGGCTGGAGCCGGCAAGAATCAGGAGGAACGCAGGAAGGATCCGTTGGAGGATTCTGCGGTAGCAAGGTGAGGTCATACTGCTGTTCCGTGTAGGTTTTGAGTGAGGTTTCGGAAGTAAGGGATCGAGAGGCCCGTAAAATTACCATTATCCGGCGCCACGGCCAAGACGGAGCGCTCCGGCCGCACCATATCGCGATGCGGCGAAGGGGGAGATGCCCGGCCCGGCGGACCTTCGGATAGATCCTTATGGAGTAAGTCCCGAGGGAACGCCCGAGGGATAACGATCATGGATCGCCACCCTGATCCGCTCGATACGGCTGTCCGGGCTGGGGTGCGTGCTGAAGAACTCGCGCCGCGCGGCACTGTTCTCCTGCAGAATCTCCATCGTCCGGATCATCCCACGGGGATCGAACCCCGCGTCGCCGACGATATCGACGGCAAGACGGTCGGCACGGATCTCGTCGTCACGGTCGTATCGCATGGCGACGATCGAGTCGATAAGCCGGTCGACGCCGTCAACGGGGGCGGCCCCCTGCTCGGACCCGTCGACGTCGGCGGTAAGGAGCGGGAACGAGTCGTCGTCGGGAAGACGCATCTTCACGATATGATCGGTTCCGTGCCGGGATACGACATGCGCCACAAGGTGGCCGAGGAGCGAGGCGAGCCGACCGTCGGTCTCCAGCAGCCGGGTGAGCCCGGATGTCACGAGGATCTCCCCTCCGGGAAGCGCGAACGCCTCGACGGCGACGGAATCGGCCAGCAGATGGAACTCGAACTCGTAGGAAGGAAAGGAAGTCTCCGATCGTGATACGATCCGCTCCCCGATCCGCCGGAGCCGGTCCAGGTCGCGCGCATCGGGAGCGGGATCGCCGTAACGACGGCGGATCCGTGCGGCCGCGCGCAATCCTATCGCCCGCTCCTGAACGGGAGTGATCGATTCGGCACGAAGATCTTCTCCGGGTTCCCCCTCTTCCCTCCGTGAGCCGAACCAGAGACTCACCCCCATCATCACGAACACGAGCAGGGCCAGTGGTTTCAACATCTTCATGAAATGCTCTCCCGGGCCGGCTCGCGAACATGATCCCGCGTCATCATCCGTTCCGATCGTCGGAACCACCCGTCGCCACAAAGAACAACGCCACGGTGCAAACCGGTTCCGCCCCACCGTTCATGTGAGGAAACGGAAGCCCCGGGCTGGCATGAAGCGGGTCCGGATGATATCTTCGCCCCCCGCCCGGCATCGAACGCAGGAACGCCGAGATGCCGGAGCATGAACCGCAACCCGGAGATGAAACCGATGACGACAGAGATATCGGACTCGAACCGATCCGCCCCGACCCGATCGCCGCGCCGGCTCGACCTGGTCTCGATCGGTGAATGTCTCGTCGAGTTCAATCGAACGGAGAGCGGAGCATGGGCTCCCTCCTACGCGGGGGACGCATACAACGCCCTCTTCTACGCGGGAAGGCTCGGCCTGGCGACCGGGTTCATCTCGGCGGTCGGCGACGATCTCTTCACCCCGATGATGGCCGGGGGGATCGAGCGCGACGGGATCGACACCTCCCGCCTGCTCCATCTTCAGGGGAGGCGGAACGGACTCTACTTCATCGAGCTGGACCGACAGGGGGAGTATACGTTCCACTTCTGGCGGAACGACTCGGCGGCGACCGAGACGCTGCTCCGGCATGATCCCGAAGAACTGAAGAGGTACGTTTCCGGTTCCTCATGGCTCCTCCTCTCCGGCATCACCCTCGCCGTCATGAAGGGACGGGAACGGCTGCTCGAGCTGCTGCGCGCCGTGCGCGGGACGACCCGGATCGCATTCGACACGAACTACAGAGCGCGGCTCTGGACCTCTCCCCAGGAATATCGGACCGCGCTGGAGGAGGTTCTGGGCCTGGTCGATCTCTACCTTCCCTCCCGCTCCGATCTTCATGTCGTCTACCCCGGATCGAGCATCGAGGAGCATTGCAGGAGAGCCTCGGAGAAGGGGGTGGGAACGATCGTCGTCAAATCGGGCGCCGACGGGTTCGGCGTATGGCACGGAGATCGGATCGAGATGTTTCATCCCCCGTCGCATATCTCCGTGGTCGATACGACCGGGGCGGGAGATGCCTTCAACGGCGGGCTGATCGCCGGGCTGACACGGGGGCTGGAGACGACGGAAGCAGGAAGAATCGGACAACGGGCGGCGGAACATGCGCTCCGCGTCCACGGAGCAATCGACAGGAGATTCGAAGATGAACGGACGAACTGAGGTTCCCGAAGAGGGCCGGCCGGAACCGCCGACGATCCACATGGTCGGCAACGCCCACCTCGATCCCGCATGGATGTGGCAGTGGGGGGAAGGGATGGAGGCGTTCCTGGCGACCTGCCGCTCCGCCCTCGACCGGATGGAGGAGAACACGGAGTTCGTCTTCACCTGCAGCTCGGCCGCGCATTACAGATGGGTCGAGGAGGTGGAGCCCGAACTCTTCGAACGGATCGCGCAACGTGTCGCCGAGGGACGATGGGCGATCGTGGGAGGATGGTGGACCCAGGCCGACTGCAACCTCCCGTCGGGCGAAGGGTTCGTGCGGCAGGCCTTGCTCGGACAGCGATATTTTATGTCACGTTTCGGTCGTATCGCGCGGGTCGGCTACAGTCCCGACGCCTTCGGCCACTGCCACGGTCTTCCCCAGCTCCTCGGCGGGGCCGGAATGACCGGGTATATCTTCTGCCGCCCCGATCCGAACGAGCTGGAGCTCCCCGCTCCCCTCTTCCGCTGGCGCGGGCTCGACGGCTCGTCGGTTCTCGGCTACCGCGTCCCCTTCCACTACAACATGTACGAGTCGTCGGTGCCGAAGAAAGTGGAGGATCTCGAACGGATATATCAGGAGAGGCTCGGCCCGATGGGACGCTCCTGGTGCCTCTTCTACGGCGTCGGGAACCACGGCGGGGGCCCGACGAAGGAACATATCGCACAGATCGTGGAGATCGACCGGAACCCGGACCGGCCACGCCTCCTCTTCAGCGATCCCGAACGGTTCCTGGCGGAAGCGGCCGCCGACGAGTCGCGCGTGATCCCGGAATGGATCGACGATCTGCAGCTCAACGCCCCCGGATGCTATTCGGCGCATTCCGAGATAAAGAAACTGAACAGGGAAAGCGAGCATCTGCTGGCGCAGGCCGAACGCCTCGCCTCGCTTGCCGCCATCCTGACGGGGGCTCCCTATCCCGGCAGGGAGCTGCGGGAGGCGTGGGAGAACGTCTGCTTCAATCACTTCCACGATATACTCTGCGGGGTCGCCGTACGGGAGGCGCTGGAGGACGCGATCGGCATGTACGGAACGGCCCTGAGCAGAGCGCGCTCCGTCACCCGGTACTCCCTGGCGCGGCTGGCCCGGACCGTCGATACGACGGGCGAGGGGAGAACGCTGATCGTCTTCAACTCCCATGCGATGCCGGTCCGGGAGTACGTGACCTTCGAACTCTGGCACGACATCGACAAGGCGCTCTGGTCGCAACCGGTGCATATCACGGTGACCGACGACGCCGGGAACGACCTTCCCTGCCAGCTCGGTTTCACCTCCGGAAAGATCGGAAAGGACCGTATCGCCGTCACCTTCAGGGCCGATGTTCCCGCGCTCGGCTGGAACTGCTATCGGGTTCATTACGGCCGGCGGAGCGTCCACGAGGATCGGCGGGACGTTCTGGTGGAGGATGACGGAGGAGAGATCGTGACGATGAAGAATAATCACATCACGATACGGATATCGCGCGCGACGGGGGCGGTCGTCGGTCTCCTTCACAGAAGCACCGGCCTGGAGATCGTCGACGGCGCCGCGGCGGTTCCGATCCCGATCGACGATCCTACCGACACATGGGGCCACGGGGTCACGACGTTCAATAAGATCGCGGGACGATTCGGAGAGGGGGAGGCCCGCCTTGTGGAGCACGGCCCGACCCATGCCGTGATCCGGACACGGAGCCGGTTCCGCTCATCATGGGTCCAGCAGGATTTCCGCCTCCATGCCGATTCCCCCGACGTTCATGTCGATCTAAAGCTCTTCTGGGGAGAACGGAACACCATGCTCAAGCTCGGCTTCGGGACAACCATATCGGATGCTGACGCACTTTACGAAGGGGCCTACTCCGTCACCGCCAAGCCGTGCGACGGGGCCGAACGGCCGGGAGGATCGTGGGGGGCGCTGGAAGGGGCGATCGACGGAACGTCGCTGACCTTCGCCGTGGTCAACGACGCCAAGCACGGCTACAGCGCGGAGACGACGCCGGGAGGGACATCGCTTCGCCTCACCGTGCTGCGATCGCCTCCCTATGCGCTCCATGATCCGCATCCGTTTCATGAGGATGAGGATCTCGATTATCTCGATCAGGGGGTTCAGCGCTTCCGGTACATCATGCGGGTTCTGGAGGGTGAAGATCGCAGAGCGAGCCTTGCGGAGTCGGCCGGGCTGCTCTCCGCTCCGCTCGTTCCGCATTTCGAGTCGGGGCATGAGGGGAGCGGACGCAGCTGCAACGGGATCATCGTCTCTTCCGGCACCCTCTCGGTACGTGTGCTCAAGCGCGCGGAGGATGAGGATGGATGGATCGTACGCCTCTTCGAAAGCGAGGGAATCCCCGCGGCGGGAACCGTCTCGATTCCGGCTCTCGGAGTCTCGTGGGAAGTGAAGCTGGGGCCGTACGAGGTGGCGTCCTGGAGGGTCACGGAGGGGAAGATCACACTGACGAATCTCGTGGAACTCGATCTCTGAAGGATGACGATCTCGGACGAGATCTCCTCTTCTCATCCGACTGCGATACGATCACCCCGTCTCGCCGCAGACGCGACGGACGGCCTCATCCCCTCTGACCACTCCCCGCCCCTGGAACACCGAGGGGGTGCCGGGGAGCGGCCGGGCCGTCTCCATCAGGACTCTCTTGACCTCCGCCGGCGTCAGCGACGGTCTCGCCTCCAGCATCTGCGCCACGATCGAGGCAACGATCGGAGCCGCGAACGATGTCCCGTCCACATGCTTATATCCCGGCGTGATCTGCTTTTCCTCCACGATCCTGCGCAGGACCGCCGAGCGCGCCTCCAGCGGCGTGCGGGCGCTCAGGAGCTTGCCGCGTATCCACGTCTGCCGGGCGAGCGTCGGGATCGCCTGCATCAGCTTCTCGTCGTCGGCGCACGCCATGTAGAAGAGCGCCTCCGCCTCGGTTTTCACGGCGGTGCGGGGAAGGATCGGAGCGGCCACCCAGATCGCCGGAGCGAGCAGTTCAGGCTTGTGCACCCCTGTCGGAGCATCGCCGAACGAGCTGTACCAGAGATTCCCGACGAGAGGATCGGTCGAGTTGTGGTCGTCGTACCCGCCGACGGTGATCGCCGAGGGAGCCGCGGCCGGAGGTTTTATCGGTTCACGAGGATCATTCCCCGCCGCGGCCACCACGACCACCCCCTGCTCCGCCAGTTCCTCCACCAGGGCGACCACCGGATGATCCATCGAGTCGGTCGACTCATCCACCCCCAGCGACATGTTCACCACGCGGATACCGTAGCGGCGATGATGGAGCACGATCCATTTCAGCGCGTTCACCACCTCCGGCGTCTTGATGCCGAAATGGGTCATGGCGGGGATCAGCACGACCCCGGCATCGGAGGCGATGCCGCGATATCTGCCGTGCGACAGGTAGCCGCTCCCGGCCGCCGTGCATGCGGTCATGGTGCCGTGCCACGCCTCGATTCCGGGGTCCTGTTCCATCAGCGCCTCCACATCCCGCACGGGGATGCAGCGGACCGCATCGTACATCGCCGCGATACGGTTGCCGGGGAGAATGAGATCGGGGTGAGGATAGAAACCGCTGTCGACGAACGCGATCGTCACGCCGCGCCCCGTGAAACGGGGATCGGCGCCGACGCGTTCAGGTGTGGAGAGGATCGGATAGCCGGAGAGATCGAGATCGATGAAGTAGGGATCGCCGTTCCGTTCGATGAGCTGGCGTCGCTGCAGTTCCCGCTCGGCCTGCTCCAGACATGCGCGGCAGACAGGACCGTTCGGATCGATCTCCGGGGCTATCTCATCCAGATGGCGCGCCAGCAGTTCGCGCTGTTCGCTCGCATAGTCGAGGATCGGTATCAGTTCGGCTCCCGAACCCTCGCGTCCGTGACGAAGCATGCAGACGGGACAGATCGTCCTCTCTTTCTTTCGTATCATTATTCCTATGAACACTCCGACGAACCGCCCCGATCCCTCCTCGGGGAGAGAACCGACCCATCGCTGCTTCTTCGCCGTGAAGTTCAGCCGCGAGGTCGAGGATTACATCGTATCGGTCATCACCGGACTGAAACGCCACCGCGCCGCCGTCTCATGGACTCCCGTCGGGAACATCCATCTGACGCTCCGCTTTCTGGGAGATATCGGCGACGTCCAGCTCGCCCGGGCCCGCTCCGCCGAGCTCCCTCCGTTCCATCCCTTCACCCTTGCCGCGCGCGGACTCGGCGCCTTCCCGCTGATGCGGGCGCCGCGGGTCCTCTGGGCCGGCGTGGCCGGAGCATCGCAGACCGATACCGATCGCCTGCTCCACCTTCAGCAGCAGACCGAACGCTGGGCGCGGGCTCTGGGGCTTCCGCCGGAGGAACGGCGCTACAGGCCCCATATCACGCTCGGCAGGGTACAGAGAGCATCCGACGGCCTTCAGGAAGTGACCGACGAGATGATCACGCGCGAGTGCGACTCCCCCTTCTGTCGTATCGGGGAGCTTCTGCTGATGAAGAGCACGCCGGCTCCGGGAGGATCGATCTACGAGACGGTCGGGAGGTGGGAATTGAGGGACGGAACGGAGGAGTGACCCCGCCCCCGCCGGATCTCCGGCGAAGAGCGCCACCCCCGCCGATCCGTATCAGTCGTCCTTGAAATGTTCCAGCTTCCCCTGAAGCCGCTTCAGAAGAAGCGCCCGGGCACGGAAGAGATGCGCCTTGACGGTCCCCAGCGGAAGGCTCAGCCGCTCGGCGATCTCCGCGTACTCCATCTCATGCTTGTGGCGCAGCTCGATAACGATACGATATTTATCGGGAAGGTTCCTGATCGCCTCCTGCAGAACGGCGGTCCGCTCGGCCGAGGTGATCGGGATATCGGGAAGGACCGCGCTGGTGTCGGGCAGCTCCATCTGCATCTCGCCGTCGCGCGTCTGGACCGGCGCGTCCATCGACACGGTCCTCAGCCGCCGCTTCCGGAGGTAGTCGATGCAGTTGTTCGACGCGATCTTGTAGAGCCACGTGGAGAAGGCGTACTCCGGGTTGAAGCTCCCCAGGGAGTTGAACGCCTTGATGAAGGCCTCCTGCGTCAGATCCTCCGCGTCGTTCTTCTCACGGATCATCCGGGAGAGCATCGCATGCAGCGAACGCCAATACTTGTTGCGAAGGCGCGTGTACGCCTCCTGCTCCCCGGCAAGTGCCCGGGTGACAAGCTCGTAATCCTCCTGTCGACTCTTGAGCCGTCGCTCGTCGACCGCGTTTGTCTCGTGCGTTGACATCGTCCCGAAGTTAGCGTTTTGGGACCATATAACGATTTCGAAGATTCTCCGCACTATCGCTTTTCGGATATTCGTCGCTCGTACTACCTTTGCTCCTTCGCTTCCCCTCCCCTTTCGGCGCGGAAGCGGGATGCCGTCATGACCGGGCACCCCCTTCCGGAAGGTTTTCGGGGAAGGGCGCGGTACGGCGCATCATCCTGTGGCAGTCGATTCAATTCGCAACAATGATCCGACACATCCTTCCGGCCGAGTCCCGAGCTTCGGGACGGGGCTCGCTTCGATTCCTGCTTCCGTTTCTTATCGCGGCGCTCTCGCTGGGGCATGTCGCCTGCGGTTCGTCGAGCACGGCGCAGAAAGGGGGAGATACCCTCACTACCGCCCCGACTCCCCCGGTCACGACCGCTCCCCAGCAGCCGCAGACCCCTCCCAACCGACCGCAGCAGATGTCGACCATCAGCGGGATCAACTATATCGACGAGGTCCGGGGGACCGGGCCGTTCATCGAGAACGGGATGACCGTGCTGGTCGATTACGCCGGCTATCTGGTGAGCGGCGAGCTCTTCGACACCTCGATCGACTCCGTCGGGAAGCTCCACAACTTCGACCGCCACGGATATCCGTTCCAGCCGCTCGAGTTCACCGTGGGGACGGGAGATGTGATCAGGGGATGGGATGAGGGGCTGACGACCGACATGCGGGTCGGAGGGAAGCGCCGTCTCGTTATCCCCCCGAACCTTGCCTACGGTCCCAGGGGACGTTCGGGCATACCTCCGAACGCGACACTCATCTTCGACATTCACGTCCTCTCGGCCCGCCGCCCCTGACCGGCCGCGGGCCCGGGCCTCCGGAGACGCTTCGATGCTCACGCCTCTTCTGCACGATTGACCGTACAACGATCCCATGCCGACACCTGAACCTCCTCCCATCTCTCCCCGGAGAATCCCCCGCCTGCGCAGAAGCCCCGGTTCCTCCCGCAAAGGCTTCGGCATCCCCCTTGGTCCCCTCCTCGTGGCCGTTCTGATCGCACTCCTCGTCTACAAGCTCTTCATGGAGTCGGACGGGGGGTTCCGGAGCGAGATCGTCGATCTGGCCGGTTCCGTCGAACGGATCCAGGAGCTGAGCACGGTCCGGAGCCATCTCCGGTTCGCCGTCGTCGTGCGGGAGGAGTCGGGAAATATCGTGGTGCGGCGTCTGGCCGAGAACGACGACAGGATCGGCATGACCGACCTGGGATCGGCGCTCTTCCACGATCCGACGATGATCGTCGGTCTGCACGGGATCGCCACCTACGGCGTGCGCCTGAACGATCTGCGGGAGCGAGTCCGGCAGGATGACGCCAGCGTGACCGTCAGGCTCCCCGACGCCGAACTGCTCGACGTCAGGCTCGTCGCCGACGACACCCGTATCGTGGCGCAGATGAAGGGACTCTTCAGAAGCTCGAACGACGAGCTTCTGCTGGAGGCGCAGCGCAAGGGGGAGGAGTTCACCCGTCGATACGCCCTGGAGGATACCTCGCTTCTCGACCTGGCCGCACGGCGCGCCCGCGAGGCGCTGACGCTGCTGGTGCAGGGCTCCGGCAAGAAGGTCATCTTCGAGTAGGACCTTCCTCACCGCCGGAGATCGCCGATCGTCGCGGCATACGTATCTTGCCGCGCAGCACGCGGGATCGTCGGCCCGGACGGCCAATTCTCTTTGCGATATATCATGATCATCCAGAAGAACCGGAAGCAGATCACAGCGATCAGGCAGCAGGATCACGCGGCGTTCGCGGCCTTCCTGCTGGAGAACTGGTCCGACCACGGTTTTCCGTTCGACCCCGACCGCGAGAAGATCATCTTCGCAACAAGAGTCCACGACGACGGCTGGAAGGAGTACGACGATAACCCGAGGCTCGACCCGAAGACGAAGCTCCCGGTCGATTTTCTCCACGTCGACGTGGAGGAGACCTACGACATCTGGATGCGGGGATCAAAGATGTACATCGATCACGATCCTCTCATCGCCCTTCTCATCACCCATCACGCCTACGCTCTCCACGAGAACGCGCACAAGCGCGACGGGGTCTGGAAGCGCTTCTTCGTGGAGCTCGCCCAGCAGCGCGCCGCCCTGCGCGATCAGCTCGGGCTGGTTCACAACCAGGTGGAACGGATCTACTCGTTCCTCAGAATGGCCGACTGGTTCTCGCTGAACTACTGTCTGGACCCGAAGCTCGGAGTGGATCGGAGCGAGAAGTATGCGGGATACACCGTGCGTCGCGAAGGGAACACGATGCAGTTCCGTCCCTACCCCTTCCATGCGCGGGAGCTGCATTACAGGCTGCCGGTCTATCCGCTCGATAAATCGGGATACGAGGATCAGGCGGCGCTCCGGGCGGCCATGAAGAAGCCCGTGATCGAGGAGGTCACCATCACGCCGCTGGAGCGGTGGGAATGATCGACCAGCCGACCGCGACCGACGGGACGCTGCTCGCCCTCGACGGCGACTTCCCCCCCACTCCCCTCATCCTCGAGCTTCGAAACCGCAGCCGCGCCCTTGTCGCCGCCGACGGCGCCGCACTCCGCCTGCTCGACCTGGGGATCGTCCCGGATGTCGCAATAGGAGATATGGATACGACGGGAAGACGACGCGAGGAACTGACCCGCGCCGGTACCCTCGTGATCGAACTGGAGAGCCAGGAGTCGGGAGACTTCGAGAAGGCGCTCCGATGGTGCGTCGATCGCGGCGAGACCGAGGTCACGGTGATCGGCGCCTCCGGCGGAGAGTTCGACCACGCCCTCAACAACGTCTCGGTCCTCCTCAGGTTCTCCGGCATGCTCCGGCTGCGGCTCGTCGACGGACGCTCCACGGCCGTGCTGGCAACCGACTCCGCGCGGATCGCAACGACCCAGGGGGACAAGGTGTCGATCATCCCCCTCCCTTCCGCCGTCCTCACCACGGAGGGGCTTCAGTGGGGACTGAACCGGGAGAGGCTGGAGATGGGGCTGCGCGAAGGGTGCTCGAACAGGGCGACCGGGCCCCAGGTCACCGTCACGATCCATGAGGGCGCCGCCCTTCTCTTTCATTATCCCGGCGGGTGAAGGCCCCACGGGGGTCTCGGGCGGCCGGGAGATTCGGCCGGGTGTTACGAAATATCCCTCTCCGGTGTCTATTTTAGTGGGCTTTCCGGAATAACAGCCTTGCGATAATCCACACCGAATCGGAAATTCCGCACGAGCTGCTTCTCGTCCTCAATCTCTCACGTTCTTCCCTACACTCCTCATATTTCCTTCTACCATGGGCAGATCACTACACACCTACAGAGGCGCGGTTCGCCTGTCGTTACCGCTCCTTCTGGCGCTGTTTCTGCTTGCGCCGGAAATGAGCGCGCAACGAAGCGGAATCCAGCGCCGCACCGTCTTCACATCGAGCAGCACGCCGGCCGCCAAGACCTCGGCCCGGACGATGAGCCTGCGGAGCAACGAGCGGACGGTGGTTCTCGACGTGAACCTCGCCGCGGTCCGTTCGGTCAACGGGCCCGACCTCTACATCGGCGCGGTGCCGATCGCACCCGGCGTCACGGTCGACCTGGACCTGCACGAGTACACCGTGCTGGCCCCGGACGCCAGGATCAGCGCCACCGACGATAACGGTGAGTTCCCGGTGACCCCGACCGTCAAGATGTATCGCGGAAAGATCTCGGGGAACGATCAGAGCGACGTCTACCTCGCGTTCAGCAACACCGGCGTGCTCGGTTACGTGGTCCGGAACGAGAAGACCTACGAAATCTCCACCGATCTCAACACCCCCGTCGTCAACGACCGCATGAGCGCCATGGCCTACCCGGTCGACGAGATCCAGGGCAACGTGGTCCGCTGCGGACTGAACGACAGGAACCTCAACTACTTCGAGAATCACGACACGCACGACAATGAAGTCGTCGAGAGCCCGAAGGGGGGCGCCCGCACGATGGAGGGTGACGTTCCCGACTCGATCAACTACTCGGTAAAGGGAGGTTACGACGGAGACCTGGAGTACTTCCAGCTCTTCGGCAACGAGACCGCCGCCCTCGACTACATGATCAGCGTGGCCGGCCAGGTCGGCGCCGTCTTCGAGCGCGACCTGCAGACCCAGATCGTCATCTCCAGTTCGCACGTCTGGATGACCGCCGTCGAGCACCCCTACAAGGAGGCGACGGTGATGGATCTTGCGCTCGGCGAGGCGACGGGCCACTGGCAGAAGGACAAGGATAACATCTTCACGCGAGGCTTCATGCACGTGATGAGCGGCAAGCCGTGGGTGAACCCGATCGGTATCGCATGGCTGAACGTCATGTGCGACAACGGCACCAGCTACAGCGCCATCACCTACAAGGATCCCGCCCGCGACCTCCGTGTCGTTGCGCATGAGATCGGCCACAACTTCGGCATGAAGCATACGCACGACTGCAGCTGGGGGGGCCCCGAGAGCGGCGCCATCGACCGCTGCGCTCCGGCCGAAGGGGGGAACTGCTTCACCGGCACCGAGCAGGTGGTCGGCACCATCATGAGCTACTGCTCGCAGAGCGACATGAAGTTCCACGACATCCAGCGCACCTGGATGATCGCCGAGATCAACAAGAACAAGTGCTTCGAGCAGGCCCGCGCCCTCACCGTCTACCCCCGCCGCGTGATCTTCCCGACGGCGGAGCTGAACATTCCCGACGACACGATCATGGTCTCGCTCCTCAGCAACCGGAGCAAGGAAGAGGTGATCATCACCAAGTACGATCTGACCGGTAACGTCGATGCCTTCGAGTTCGAGGATGGCGCGCTGGACGTCCCCGACACGATCAAGCCGGGTGAGTCGAAGGATGTGAAGGTGATCTTCACCGCGAAGGTCGAGGGGAAGCCGCAGTTCATGAAGATGTTCATCTCGCACAACGGCCTCAACTTCATCAGCCAGGGCCCGATCCAGGTCGCGTTCGAGGGCTATGCCAAGAAGGACCGTCCCTTCCTCGAGCACCAGACGGGCGGCTCCGGCTCGATCGACTTCGGCGAGCAGCCGATCCTCCGACCGGTGCGTGATACGCTGGAGCGTCTCTTCTTCAACAACGGCACCGCCCCGCTGCATGCCACCGAGACGATGATCATCGGCAAGGACCAGTTCGACTTCAAGCTCCTGACCGGCTCGGCTCCCTTCTCTCTCGACGACGGAGCGGGACGCGACGGCGTGATCGAGTTCACACCGTCGTCGATCGGCTACAAGGAGGCTCTGCTGGTCACCACCAGCAACTCCAGCCGCGGCGAGATCGACACGCTCAAGCTCACCGGCATCGGAACGGCCGGCGGAGTGGGTGAAGGAGTGATCGACCTGCAGATCCGCTCCGGCGCGATCGATTTCGGCGAAACCGAGACACAGAAGTCGTACGATACCACGCTCTACAACTTCTACTACAACGGCGGGACGATTCCGCTCCTCGTCTCCTTCTTCGTCCATCCCGATTCCGGCGTGTCGTACCAGGACTTCACGAGCAACAACCAGGGGAACCTGGAGATCGCGCCCGGCACGGGGGGTGATCTGGAGCTCTCGATCTTCTCGAATCGCTCCGGCGAAAAGCGGGGATATCTTATCGTGTCGGCATTCCCCTCCGATGATCCTCTGAGCGACCCCGTCTCCTACTCCACGATCCCGCTCCTGGCGAACGCGAGCGGCATCAGCGCCGTGCCGGGCGAGCCCGGCAGTTCGGAGGGCATAACAGTCTCGCCGAATCCCGCCGCCGGAGATATCGACGTATCGATCGCCCCTCTCAAGGGTGAGGATGGTATATCGTACAGACTGGAGATTGTCGACGTTGTCGGCAAGTCGGTCTACAGCGCAGACGGCCGATTCGAGGCCGACCGCTCGATCGAGCGTGTGAAGACCGAGGGCTGGGCCAACGGCACCTACTACGTCCGCATCACGACGGAGAAGGGAACGCGCACGTCGGCGGTGACGGTGAAGCGGTAAGGCTCCGGCCTTCTTCTTCAGGTTCGTCGCAACAAGGCAGTCATGAAAACGCCCTTCGGCTCAAACGAGTCGAAGGGCGTTCCGTTGAAGGAAGATCGTATTGCGTACGACTACGGTATCGCACTGAACCTCCGCAGCTGGCTCAGGTCGCTTGCATCGTAGAGATAATACCCCGACTCGGCGGTGACCACCAGGAGATTATCCCGCAGGATTACATCGTAGGGAGTAAGATCCGTGAGGATCGATACGGGGGGAGTCGGCCTGGTTGCGTCGATGAGCTTGAGTCCCTGCGAGCCGTCGCAGACCAGCACGCGGCCGTCGCGTACCGTAAGCCCGTACGGGCCGCTCAGTTCGACCGTGCGGATGAGACGGGGATTCTTGATGTCGCTGATGTCGATGATATCGAGCTGGTTCGTGTATCCGCCGCATACGGTGCCGCCGCGGAGCGTGACGTAGGCGAGATTCCCCTCGACGACCACCGGATCGCAGCTCCGGACATGGGTGAACTCGGAGACGTATTTCGGCTCCTCGGCGTCATGAATATCGTAGATGTACATTCCGCTCTGCCCGCCGATGAAGAGATTCGTGCCGCTGGGGAAGATCGTCTCGATCTGCCAGCCGATATCGACGGCGTTCTTGTAGCGCGGTCTGGCCGGATCGCTGATGTCGAACACCGTCAGCTGGCTCACGTCGACGCAGTAGAGATAATCCCCCACGATGACGAACCGGGCCATCGAGCCCCCCTGTCCACCCCTCTCAGCGGCGTCGTTCCCTCTGGTGGGCTCGGACATCGCGACCGGACTCTCGTCCGAGCAGCCGCCGCATCCGGAGGCTCCCCCCACCTCCACGACGTCATTCCCCTCCCAGTAACCGTAGTAGGGTCTGTTGAAGACACGCTTGATGGTGTCGAGCGCCCTGGGGCTCGCGATGTTTGAAATATCGTAGATAACCAGATCGGTTCCCCGGTCGGCGTACATGTAGTCGCCGGTCGCGGCGACGTCGTTGTTCCCCTCGATCGCGATCGTGGAGACGTTCCGGGGGTTGGCGGGGCTCGATATATCGTAAAAACGAATATTCTTCCCCGGCGTGGTCCGGATCAGCGTGTTGCCGATAAGGTAGATCTTCGAAATCTCGTCCGATTGCTGCCGGGTGGTGTACCCGAACGACAGAAAGACGAGCGCAAGCAGCAGAAGATAGGAGGTGCGATTCATACCGATACTCCGGTTTGACGATGACAGGCTGCGGATCAGCACCATGACACGGCATCGAACGTTTAGTAACGCCCGCCCCCGACACTTTTTTGATGAGGGCGACGCCGTACGGAGAAGAGCCGCGACGGGAGATTGTAGTTGCATCTGCGATCGTTTGCTCGTATCGTTGGCCCTTCGGCAGAGATGCGGCTGCGGCTCGAGCGGTCGCGGCCGGTCCGGTCGGGGCCTGGACGCTGCATCAACAAACACCAGTTTATATCGACCACGAATGAAGTACCGCGTTGCGTATCTGCTCCCCTTACTGGCGCTTGCCGCCGGCTGCACCAACGATCCCGGGTTTCCGGAAAAGGCGATCACGGTTACGGTGAAGGGCCTTCCCTCGCTCGGATCGAGCGCCGACTACCAGATCTGGTTCAGCTACCCGGAAGAGGACCGGACGAACATCAAGGGACCGTCGGTGAACCACGGCAATCAGTCGTACTTCACGGTGGGAAGATTCCGCGTCGACGCGAACGGGGCTCTTGTCGCGCCCGACGGCGGGGCCGCGCTTTTCAACATCCCGTCCGGATACAACCCCGGTCTGATCACCGACGCCATCCTGACGATCGAGGCGACCGGCACGGAGGATTCGATCCCCGGCCCCCGCATCCTGGGCGGGGTCTTCACCGGCACGGAGGCACAGGCGAGAACGAAGATGGAACTGACCGGTTCCGATGCGTTCGGCTCCGCCCTTGCGCTCGATTCCACCTTCCGCCCCATCTTCCTCGACACCCCGACCTCGGCGGCGACCGACGACTTCAACCGCGGCATCTGGTTCGGCATCGACCTGAGCGGGACGATCGCCGAAAGCCTGCTGCTGCCGGAACTGCCGGTCTCGGACGACAATCCCGACTGGATCTACGAGACATGGCTGGTCCGGAGCCAGGGAGGGGCCGACGAATATATCTCCATGGGACAGTTCCGTCACTCCGGCAAGGCCGACTCGAACGGTGCCGGACCGAACGCCGGACCGGACCTTCAGAACGCCTACTCGCTCCCCGGGGAGGATTTCGTGACCTCGTCGCCGGCACGCGCCCTGAACGACGGCTCCTACAGCGTGGTCGTCTCTCTGCAGCCTTCCATACTCAACGTCCCCCGTCCGGTCATCCCGCTCTTCGGAAGCGCCAAGATCCCCGCCGCCGCAAAGCGTCGTGAGACGATACCTCTTACCGCGACGGCGGCTCCGGGCATGGAGATCGTGGTTGACAGGTAGGATCACGATAACGATCGTGACCTTCCTTCTGCTCATCTCCGCCGGCGCCCGGCAGGGGATCGCACAGGAGTTCGACAGGACCGTGGCCCCCTTTCCCGTGTTCGATGAGGCGGGGAACCTGCTCGGTTCCCCCTTCGCGGGAGGACTGCTCGAACCGCGTATCGGTCTGAGAGATTTCGACCGCGACGGCCGACCCGACCTCTTCACACTGAATCCCGATTTCCGGCTCCGCGCCTACAGAAACGTGGCGGGATCGGGATTCGTCAGGGTCTTTCCCTCCCCCTACGATCCTCTCCCGATCCGGAACTGGTTCCGGTTCGCCGATATCGACGCCGACGGGGACGACGATCTCTTCACGGGGGGATCGATCTCCGAGGTGCTTTTATATCGCAATCTCAACTCGCAGTCCGATCCGTCGTTCGCCCGGGTTCCCGACACGTTGCGCGGGGCCGACGGACAGCTCATCATCACGCAGCTTGAGACGGTCCCCTCTCTCGTCGACATTGACGCCGACGGTGACCTCGACTACCTGATGGGGAACGTGGCGGGGGATATCTCGTTCTACGAGAACACCGGATCTCCCCAGGAGGCACGGTTCACCTTCAGAACATCGCGATTCGAGGATATCCTGGTGATCTCCGGCGGAAGCACGAACAAGCCGGGACGCTCCACATCACGGTCGGAACGGCACGGCGCCAGCGTCTTCGGCTTCGGCGATATCGACGCCGACTCGGATTACGATCTTCTGTTCGGCGATTTCTTCACACGCCGCCTGCTCCTGTTCCATAATATCGGAAGAGCGACACGCCCCGATTTCAGCATGAGCCGCCTCGACACGGCCTTCAGGCCGACCGGAGACGACGTGGAGAGCGAGGGCTTCAACCAGGCGGAAACCGGCGACGTCGACATCGACGGCGATCAGGATGTCCTCGTCTCCTCCCTCTACCCGAACGCCACGGCGCAGCCGATCATCCTCTACACCAATACCGGCACGCCCACGGGGCCGGTCCACAGACGCTCCCCGGTCAACGTCACGGGGGAGCTGGACGAGGGGACGTTCGCCGCTCCGGTCGCGATCGACGACGCGCTCCGCTCAGGCGTGCTGATAGGCTCCGCCAGCGTCACCTCCGAGGCGACGATCGGCACCGTGGCCTACTTCAGCTCACGCACGGTCGACGGAAGGACGGAATGGCGGAAGGTCGAGACGTTCGGCATCCCCGGCTGGGGACGGATCTCCCCTGCGACCGGCGATCTTGACGGCGACGGGATCATGGAGGTCGTCATCGGAGGAACCGGCAGTCAGGAGAAGATGAAGATCATGAAGTTCGAGGGAAGCCGCCTTGTGGATGCCCCCTGGACAATCGACGACTTCACGGGGATCAACAGAAACACCTCTCCCACGCTGGGCGATCTTGACGGCGACGGCGACCTGGACCTGATAACGGGGGCGGAGAACGGCGGGATCTTCTACTTTGAGAATATCGGAACACGTCTGGCGCCGCAGTTCGTCCGCGCCGACCCGCCCGCGCCGTTCGTCGGATTCAGAGCGGGACGGGATTCGGCCCCGCGACTCTTCGATCTGGAGGGCGACGGCGACCTGGACCTGATGATCGGCAACCGCAACGGCGGAGCCCTCGGCGGCCGGCAGTCGGACGGCGTCCGGTTCTTCCTGAACGAGAACGGAACGTTCGCCACAAGCGACGCCTACCGCGACATCGACCGCCCCGACAGAACCGTTCCCGCCCCGATGATGCTCGATCTCGCCGAAGGGCGGATGCTCTTTCTGGGCACCGAGGCAGGGGGGATCGAGGCGTACGGAGCGGCCGTCCGGAGCGATGTGACAGGTCCCGAGGCCGGACCCGGAAGCGCCGTCGCGCGCCCTTCCCTCCTCACCTCCGGGAACCTGAGGTTCACCGTCGAGGCGCCCGATCTCGACGACGAGATCACGATCGTCGACGCAACGGGACGCCGGGTCGGTTTTCACGTTCTGGAGACCGGCCCCCATGCGACGGTCATGGAGCTGACCGGCCGGCCGGCCGCCGGCGCCTACTTCTGCCGCTGGTCGGGGGGACGGCGGTCGATCACGATCATGGTGATCCCCTGATCCTTAAATTTTTTTTCCCGCCGACCGGAACTTCAGGGAACATCCCCACGGGGGATTCGTCAAGATTCGCAGACAGGAAATATCATATCGACCGATACGCTCACGATAAACGTATTCAAGCCATGATCAAACATCTCTCCCTACTGGCCGCCTGCGGTCTTCTCGCCGCAGGATCGACCCTGCTCGCGCAGGAGACGCAGATCGAAGTCGAGACGGCGCCCAAGGACGTCACGATCATCCGTAATTTCGGCATGCACTGCGGCGGCGGCAGCTACCTCGGCGTCATGCTCGAGGAAGTTCCCAACGGCAAGGCCTCCGAACTCGGCCTCAAGAGCGAGTCGGGAGCGGTGGTCCAGAAAGTTCTGGAGGAGAGCCCGGCGCTCGCCGCCGGTATCAAGGATAACGATGTGATCGTCGGCTGGAACGGAACGAAGGTGGAGAGCGTCCGCCAGTTGATCAGGCTCGTGCAGGAGACGCCCGCCGGACGAAAGATCTCCCTCGACATCGTGCGCGCGGGTCAGCCGATGAAGATCGACGCGACGATCGGTACGCGGAAGAACACGTTCGAGAACTTCCTGCCGCAGGGATTCGACAGCACCTTCCACTTCAAGATGGATGAGCTCGGAGCCCGGATGGAGAAGCTCGGCGAGGGGTGGGACACACTCTTCAAGGAAGGGAATATCGATGTCGACGTGCAGGGCTTCATGCCGCACGGCGACATGAAGGGATTCATGTTCATGGGTCAGCGCCGCGGACGTCTCGGTGTGGAGATGCAGGATCTCTCGCCGCAGCTCGCCGCCTATTTCGGGACGACCGAGAAGTCCGGAGCCCTCATCAGCTCCGTCGTGGACAGCACCCCGGCGTTCTCAGCCGGCCTTCAGGCAGGTGACGTGATCGTTTCGATCGAAGGAGAGAAGGTGACGGGACCGGGCGACGTCGCAAAGATCATCGGAGCCCGCGAGGAAGGCCCGGTCCGGATCACCGTTCTCCGCGACAAGCGTGAGCAGACGATCACCGCGACGCTCGGCAAGAAGGAGGAGGGGACCTTCGGACCCGACTTCTTCAACAAGGGATTCCGCCGCTTCAAGTTCGATGGGAACGGGCCGCAGAAGTTCGAGTTCCGCTACTTCGTGCCGAAGGGTGGAGCGATGCCTCTCCCCGAGTCGGATGAGCTGGAGGAAATGGACGAGGTGGCGCCGGAAGCCGACGAGGCCCCGGAGTTCTCGTTCGCTCCCCGCGAGGAGGGGATCGGATTCGGCATGGCTACTCCCCCGCCGCCCCCTGCTCCCTGGATCACCTCTCCGTTCAACCTGATCGAGATCTGATCCGGCAGAGAACCGGCACCACATTGCGATCCTTATGGAAAGGCGCTCGACTTCGAGCGCCTTTTCTTATTATGGGTCGCTCACTTCACGCACTATGGATCATATCAACCGGGATACCGACGCGACGCCGACATCCGGCAGGAAGAAGGATCATGTCGACCTCTGTGTCGGCGAGAATGTCGCGTTCCGTTCCAAGACGACCGGGCTGGAACGCTACGAACTTCTCCACAACGCATTGCCGGAACTCGATTTCGACGAGGTCGAGACGAGCGTCGAGTTCCTGGGGAAGATCTGCTCGATGCCGCTGATCATCGGATCGATGACCGGCGGCTACGAGGACGCTCAACGGATCAACCATGAGCTCGGGGAGGTGTGCGAAGAACTTCGTATTCCGATGGGTGTCGGATCGCAGCGGCAGGCGATCGAAAGCGATTCGCAGCTCGACAGCTTCCGCAGCGCGCGCCGCGCGGCGCCGACGATCCCGATCTTCGGCAACCTGGGGGGCGCCGAGGTCGCCCGTTCACCGGATCGCGATACGATCCGAAGGCTTGCCGATCTGATCGAGGCCGACGCGTTCGCGATCCATCTGAACCCCCTACAGGAGCTGATGCAGCCGGAAGGAACGCCGACCTTCCGGGGAGTGCTGGCCGGGGTCGAACGGCTCGTCCGCGAAATGGAGATCCCGCTGATCGTGAAGGAGGTGGGCGCAGGACTTTCAGCCGATGTTGTCCGCAGACTGCTTGATGTAGGAGTACGATATATCGATGTGGCGGGAGCCGGTGGAACAAGCTGGTCCGGCGTGGAGCTTCTCCGGCGATCCGACCGGAGCGACGATGCGATATTCTGGGACTGGGGGCTCCCGACCGCCGACGCCATCATCGAAGCGCGCCCCCTCTGCGACGAGGCCGGAGCCGTCCTGATAGGCTCCGGCGGCATCACCGGTCCGCGCGACATGGCCGTTGCTCTTGCTCTCGGCGCCCATATCGCGGCGTCCGCCCGCGTTCTGCTGAAGACGCTGATGGAGGAGGGACAGGAGTCCCTCTTCAGGCTTCTCATCTCATGGCGTCGTCAGCTTCGCGGCATGATGTTTCTCAGCGGCTCCGCCGACGTCGAGGCTCTTCGCCGCGCGACGCTCCGGAGAACGGATCGTTGACCGAGTCGATCTCATCGTCAAGGCTCAACTGCGTACGGCCGCACGCATCTCCCGAAGTCTCTTCATGACGTTGTTCCCGCCCCGGCCGAAGTAGTCGTGCAGCCGTCGATACTCGTCGAACAGAGGACGATACATCGCATGCCGTTCGGGGTCCGGCCTGTAGATGGAACCGGAACGCGCCGACATGGCGGCGGCCGCCTCGCCGATCGTGGCATACCCTCCCTTCTCCGGGCCCGCCGCAACGGCGCCGAACATCGCGGCCCCAAGCGCCGAGGTCTGGGCCGATCCGGTGTCGCGGAACTCCCGTCCGGTCACGTCGGCATAGATCTGCATCAGCAGCCTGTTGTTGGCGGCCAGCCCGCCGCACGCCACCAGCTCGCGCACCGCGACGCCGTGTCCCTCGAACGCCTCGATGATGATCCCGGTCCCGAACGCCGTCGCCTCTATCAGAGCGCGATAGATGTCGGGGGCCCGCGTTCCCAGGGTCATACCGACGATCATGCCGCCGAGCGACGCATCGACAAGGACCGAGCGGTTCCCGTTCCACCAGTCGAGGGCAAGGAGCCCCGATTCGCCGGGGAGGAGCCGCGCGGCCTCCTCCTCCAGAAGAGTGTAGACGCTCACCCCGAGCTCGGCGGCCCGGCTGTGATACTCCGGCGGCGTCCCATGCTCCACGAACCATTCGAAGATATCTCCCACTCCCGCCTGCCCCGCCTCGTAGCCGAAGAGTCCCGGCAGAATGCCGTCCTCCACCACCCCGCTGATGCCGCCGACCAGGGGACCGGTCTCCCCCAGCAGCATGTGGCATGTCGACGTCCCCATGATCAGGACCATGCGGCCCGACTCCGCCACGCCGACTCCCGGCACCGACGCATGCGCGTCGATCGTGGCGGTAGCGACGGGGAGACCGACGGGAAGACCGGCGATCGCCGCGGCCTCGGCGGTGAGAGTTCCCGCGAGACGTCCCGGCGGGAGGATCGGCGCCCCGAGCTTCGTCTCGTTCATGCCGTCGAGCCGCGGATCGAGCGCGCGGAGGAAGTCGTTGCCGGGATAGCCCGTCCCCTTCTGCCAGAGCGCCTTGTATCCGGCGGCGCAGGCGTTCCGCTGCTCACGTCCGGTCATACGCCAGACGAGCCAGTCCCCCGCCTCGATGATTCTGTCGGCGGCGGCATAGACCTCCGGCGCCTCATCGACCATCTGAAGCACCTTGCTGTGGAGCCACTCGGAGGAGATCCTCCCCCCGTAACGTTCCAGCCACGACTCACCCCGCTCGGCGGCGCACGTCGTAATGCGATCCGCCTCCGGCTGGGCGGCATGGTGTTTCCAGAGCTTGGTCCATGCATGGGGATGGTTTCTCCATGCATCGATATCCGATAAGGGTATTCCCTCGGAGGTCGTCGGCAGGATCGTGCAGGAGGTGAAATCGACCCCGATACCGACGACCTGCTCCGCCGTTACTCCCGCGGACTTCAGAGCCTCCGGTATCGCGTTCTGAAGCACCGCGATATAATCGGAGGGGTTCTGCAGGGCCCAGTCGGGCTCCAGCTCGGTCCCGCTTCCCGGCAGCCGTTCGTCGATGACGCCGTCGCCGTAACGATGCACGGCGCAGGCGGCCTCCTCACCGGTGGCCGTATCCACAAGAAGAACGCGGCCCGACTCCGTGCCGAAGTCGAGACCGAGAGCGAATCGAGGTGATCCCATCACAGCAGAATTTCCTGGTTGATATGACTTGATCGCAGGTCGTTACTCCACATCTCCGCAGATGCTCACCACCAGCCCCAGCTCCTCCATCGCCGCTCCCTTGGCGAAGAGGCCGCGACGCGCCCCCTCCCGATCGGGCGCGTAGACGACCTGGATATGGTTGGAGCGATGCCGTCCCATCATCTGATCACGATCTATTCCGTTGAACACGGCGTGCATGATCGGCCACTGCGGCGTCGTCAGCCGCCATCTTTCCTCGGTCTCCTCCTCCGGAAGAGCAACGACCTCGGCGATCCCCATATCGCAGCAGAGCCTGTCGTCGCGGACGAAGACACGGCTCCATACGATCCATCCCGGCTTGCTCACCCCCTTGACGGTTCCCCCGCCGAGGTGGAAGTACATCGCAGGCTGCCGCTCGCTCACGGTCCCGGCGTAGCCGCCGATGAAATGTTCGGGAGGGGCCGCCCCGGAGATCTCGAAGACCCAGACGAAATCGTCGATCCCGCCGCCGCTGTAGTGACGTCCCCACCGTATATCGTGGAGCGTGGTTTCGGGAGAGAAGCCGAGACGCCGCCAGAGGCGGTAGGTGACGAGCGCGTCCAGACCGGCGCACTCGTCGACCTCGTTGAAATGGGGAAGGGCCTCGCCGGGGAAGAGCTCGGCGCCGTCGGAGACCCGATGGACCGGCGGCCTCTCGACGTTGTTCAGAATCCCCTCGGCCAGATCGGACGCCGGAGTAAGATCCTTGAGTCCCTGCTGGTACTGGATGCCGATCGTATCGCAACCGAACTCGTCGGCAAGCCGTACCGCCGCGATATACATCTTGCACTGTATCAGAACCTGCGCCTCGGTCAGCTCCGTCGCCTCGTCCCTCCCCAGGCGGAACGTCATCCCCTTCGCCAGCAGCCAGTCGTAGACGGCGCGGGCCTCCGATTCGGTCACCGCAAGCATCGCGGCGTAGAGGGTGGACTGGCTGAGCCGCTCCTTGAATATCCCGGTGGGATGCAGTATCTCGTCCGGGATGATGGCGTTGTACATCCCCATGCATCCCTCGTCGAACACCCCCATGATCGCCTTGCTCCGCCTGAACTCACGGCCGAACTCACGCCCCATCTTCGCCGCCTTCCCCGGTCCCTCACGCTCGTCGAAGCGGCGGACGTGCGATCTGTCGTGCTTGATCCTTCCCTTTCTGAGCCAGCGGCGCAATCCGTCGAGAAAGAATCTGTCGGAGAAATCCTCGCTCCATATCGTGCTGTACTCCACTCCCGCCTTGGTGAGCGAGGCGTTCAGGTTCAGGAGCCCGACCAGTCCCGGCCACTCGCCGCTCCAGTTCGCCACCGTAAGAATCGGTCCGCGATGTGTAAAGAGCCCGGCAAGAACATGATGGCTGTACTGCCACACGGCCTCGGCCACGATCACCGGGGCCTCCTCCGGGATGTTCCGGAAGACCTCGATGCCGTACCGCTGGCTGTCGATGAAGCCGTGCCCCTTCACCGGATCGAACTCGTGGGCGCGCTTCACCTCCCACCCCTCGCTCTCGACGGCGGCGACGATCAGCGCCTCCATGGCGGACTGGGCGGCCTCGCAGTTGCGGTTCGCGGCGGGACGCAGGTCGCCGCTGGCGACCATGTAGACGGTGCGTGATTGGTTCATTATCGTTCGGGATTGGCGCCCCTGCGGGGCGGGAAAGGAGGATGTATCGTTACGCCTGCCGCCATTTGATGCCGCAGCCGATGCTGGGAACCTGCTCCGGGTTCACGGGAGTCCCGGCGATGAGGTTGTCGAGCGCGCTTCTGATGTCGGCGCCGGTCACGGGGAGACCGTTCCTGGGACGCGAGTCGTCCATCTGTCCACGATATACCAGCCGGAGATCGCGGTCGAAGATGTAGAAGTCGGGCGTGCAGGCGGCATCGTACGCGCGGGCCGTCTCCTGCGACTCGTCGTAAAGATACGGGAAGGGATAGCCGTACCCCTCCGCCGTCGCCTTCATCTTCTCGGGAGAATCCTCGGAATACTGCGTCGCGTCGTTCGAACTTATTGCGATAAACTCCACGTCGCGGGGAGCGTAATCGTTCGCCAGGGAGACGAGTCCCTCCTGGATATGCTTCACGTAGGGGCAGTGGTTGCAGATGAACATGACGACGGTGGCCGCCCGTGTCCCCGTCTCCGGGAGCGATACATCGCGTCCCGATACCGTGTCCGGAAGGGTGAAGGAAGGGGCGTGGGTGCCGAGCGGGAGCATCGTCGATTGCATTGCCATGGTTCCGAATCTCCGGGTAAGGGATCTCTTCAACGGCCGGCGCCCGCCGGCACGGGGCCGAAAATACAGGAGAGAGAAGGAGGAAAAAAACTTCCGATGAAAACGACGGCGGCGCGTCGAGGTCGACGCGCCGCCGTATGGATTTCCCTTGAAGGCTTTTCGGGAAGATCAGCCCGATCGCCTTATCCGAACGAGGAGGTCGGAACGGCGGGCGAGGAACGCCTGCGCCTCACGGCACGATAGATCAGATATGCCACCCCCCCCACGACCACCACGGTGATCAGCAGCTTCCCCCACGAGAAGGTGGGAGGATAGACATCGATGGTGCCGTTCGCGTTGCGGACCTCGTACGGCCTGGAGTAGTAGAACGCCGGGTGAAACGGCATCGACCACATCCACGACGTCTGCCCCGTCATGTAGCCGAGCATGAAGCCGTCGGACATACCGCCGTAGCGATTCACGTTGTAGCTCTCCGTGACCCCCTGCGCGTTGCGGGCGGTCATCGATTCGGTGCGCCTCGG
Source organism: uncultured bacterium (assembly GCA_966250335.1). Taxonomy (GTDB): domain Bacteria; phylum Bacteroidota; class Ignavibacteria; order OLB7; family OLB7; genus OLB7. The sequence goes on from CBINGZ010000008.1 coordinate 104,482, forward strand.
GGTGCCGTAGGAGCGGGTGTAGTCCTGCGACGAGCTGAGCCGCGATCCCCCGAAGCTCGAGCTCGGGCGGCTCGTGGTGGTCGATCCGCTTGTGGAGCGTGACCCGGTCGTGGTCCGTGAGCGGGTCGTGGGGCTCGACGGAGCGGAGGGTCTGCTGGGTGAATATCGTGGTGTGCTGCTGCGACGCGAGCCGCCGAAGCTGCGCCCGCCCCCGCCGCCGCGCCGCGCCTCGGCTTCGGAGACGTCGGAGAGAATCCCGACCAGCACCAGGCAGACGGCGAGAAAGGCCGTCCAGAAACGTGTCTTCGTCTTCATGTTCATTGAAAGATATATTCGGTTGAAAGTGAATCGTCCTCGTTCCTGAACGTCGCCTCGGCGCGGAACTCCTGCCGCGGCGCATCGTCGTTTCTGCCGCCGAACAACCCCCTGATCCCCCCCTGGTGCGTCGCGCCGCCGCCGCCGCGGATCTGGATCATCAGGTCCACCAGCCCTTCCAGCGGCATATCGTTCAGCAGCACCAGGGTGTTCTCGATGTCGCCGTCGCTGTCCACCGTGAGCAGTCGCAGTTCGCGCGCCTCCTCGTCGGTAAATGACGGTTCGGTGACCCGCAGATTCTCAAGGTAATCGGTAAATATCTGCTTCGTGTGGATGTTGTTGTCCTTCCCCTGATACTGGATCACGGCATCGAAGGTGCCGTCCTCGCTCAGGTTCAGCATCACCTCCTTCACGCCGCCGATCTGCTCGCCGTTGTAGTAGATCGCCGTCTTCTCTATCCTTCCGTTGCTCTCGATTGAAAACGTAGCCATTACGATATGTTTACGGTGTAGGGTTCCTGATATACTGCCGTGCCCGACGGAACACTTATCGTGTTATGATCATCGTTGCGCGCGCCGAGGCCGATTCGGAGCGGAGCGTCACGACATACGCGCCCGGCCGGAGACCTCCGGCGGCGGCGGTCGGCACCGAGATAAGACGCTCCCCGTCGGAAAGGGTCCCGTTGTAGAGGACCGCCGCGCGTCGCCCAAGATAATCGAAGAGTTCCACTGTCGCCCGCTCCGGACGATCCAGGTTCACCGATATCGAAATTTCCCCCGACATGTTGCGGACCTCGAGCAGCCCCCTTCCCGGCGACGGCGCTTCGGCGACCCCGGTCAATACCGGCGCCGGCGGCGGCTCGAATCCGGAGGCGCGCACCGCCCCCCTTCCGTACGTCCCCACCAGCAGCGTTCTGCTCCCCTCGTCGAAGTCGAAATCCCACACCTCGGCATTGGGAAAGCCGGGCATCCGATGCCAGTTCTCCCCTTCGTCGCGCGTGTAGAAGAGCCCGAAGACCGTTCCCGCATAGATCGTTGCGCGATCATCCGGATCGATCAGAATGCGATTGACGCCCCCCTTCGGAAGCCCTCGCGAGGCGACGACCCAGCTCTCGCCGCCGTTGGTGGAGCGGAACACCCCCTTCTCGTCCCATCCTCCGTCGCCGCAGGCGTAGATCGTCATCGGGTCGCCCGGCGTGACGGCGAAGCCCCGGATGCGCCCCAGGGCGCCGAACGAGGGGGTGATGTCGGTCGTCGTCGCCTTCGCGCCGTCGATCACCCGGTAGATCTGCCCGTATCCGGTCCCGATATAGAGAGTATGCCCGGTCCCCGGCGCGATTCCGATCGCCGTGATATAATCGTTCTGGTTCGCCGCGTACTCGACATCTGAAACACTCTCCCAGTTCTCCGCCCTGTCGACCGTCCTGTAGAGGCGGTTGCTGCCGATGTAGAGTCTCTTCGGGTCGTCCGGGGAGATCACGATCGCCTGCCCGTACCAGTCCGATCTGTCGGGCGCCGCGAACCCTCCGTAGAAGTCGGAGGTGTCGGTCGGCAGCCCCTTCATCTTCTTGGCCGACCACCAGGTGAAGCCGTTGTCCGCCCGGTGGAGGTTGTGATGAACATACTCGTGATAGAAGAACCTGGGGGACTCGTAATCGTAGATCGTGCAGAAGCCGTCCCCTCCCACGATCCGCCACTCCCCTTTTTCGCCGGTGAACTTGTCGTAGCCGTTGTCCTGACAGCCGACGATGATCGTGTCCGGGGAGAAGGGATGCATGGCGCAGTTGTAGATCTGAAGCGTCGCAAGGTTCGTGTCGCGCCTGACCCAGACGATCGAATCGGCCGTGTAGTCGTCGGTGCGGTAGACGCCGCCGTCGTTCCCCACGACGAACGTGCCGGGGAGATGGGGGGGGAAGAGAAACGCGTGCTGATCGACGTGGAGATCGGTGTTGATCGTATCCCCCGCCATCCAGTTTTTCCCGCCGTCGACCGTGCGGAAGGTGGAGGTTCCCCCGGCGATGAGCAGATCGGACGAACGGGGAGAGACGTCGAAGATATCGAACGCGCGGTGATACCCGTCGCGCACCGGATGGGTCTCGAGCGGCAGCCAGCTCTCCCCTCCGTCGGTGGAGCGATAGAACATCGAAGAATCGGAAACCGAGGCATAGACGATCGAGGGATCGGATGGGGCGCACCGGACGTTGATCCTTCCCCAGTAGCTCGTCTTCCAGGTTGCCACCGTGCGCCAGGTCTCGCCGGAGTTGGTGGTTCTGTAGATCTTCCCGACCCCCTCTTCATCGTTATGCGAGTAGAAGATCGTCGAGGGGTTCGTGACGTTGTAGGAGACGTTCATCACCCTTCCTCCCCTCCGGAACATCGTCCAGCTCCTCCCGGCGTCGGTCGAACGGAGGAGCCCTCCCTGCGTCGCGGCGAGCACGATCGACGGGTCGGTCGGATGGAACCGGAGGTCGTTGACGAACCTGTTGCCGGAGGGGGTGATCACCCTCCAGCTCTCGCCGCCGTCGTCGGTGCGGTAGAAGAGCCCTTCGTGCGTGGCGCCGATCACGAGCCTGTCGTCGAAGGGCGACATGGCGAGGGAGGCGATTCTGAGAGAGGGGAGGGAATCGGTCAGCGGCGTCCAGTCGGAGCCTCCGTTCGTGGAGCGCCAGATCCCGCCGCCGTCGGCGCCGCAGAACCAGAGCGAGGGATCGAGCCGCGCGACGGCGAGTCCCTTGATCCTTCCCCCCTGATTCATCGGCCCCATGAACTCCCATACGGGAGCGCCCGCCCTCCCGGCGCCCCTCTTGGCCTGCGCGCCGGAGCGACGCCATTCCCGTTCGATCGCCGCGGCGTCGAGGCCGTGACGCTCGAGCCGTTCCTGCATCTCACGCGCCGGACGCTGCCCCATCTCGTACTCACGCTCGTCGAACATCGGCCCGCCCGCATGATCCCCATCCTCTTCCCGCCGATCGGAACTCTCCTGAGCGATGAGAGGATGATGAAGCATGAGAAGAGCGAGCGCCGCGAAGATGCATCGTCCCCAGGGGGATGCAACGCGCGCCGGTCCGCACACCTCACCCGGCGCCGATGCGGCCGGGCTCAACTCTTCCTTTATCGCCCCACGATACAGCATATCCTACCTGTCGGTTGTGACGGATCGATCGATCCGGGGCCTCTCCCGGATGTTACTCTCCGATGATCTTCACCAGCACACGCTTGCTCCGTTGTCCGTCGAACTCCCCGTAGAAGAGTTCCTCCCACGGTCCGAGATCGAGATCTCCCTGCGTGATCGCAATCACCGATTCGCGCCCCATGACGGTCCGCTTCAGATGGGCGTCCGCGTTATCCTCCCCAGTGTCGTTGTGCCGATATCTGTCGACGGGGCCGTGCGGCGCCAGCTCTTCGAGCCACGCGTGGAAATCGTTCCAGAGCCCCGGCTCGTTGTCGTTGACGAAGACGCTGGAGGTGATATGCATCGAGTTGACGAGGCAGAGCCCCTCCCGAATTCCCGAGGCGACCACCGCCTGGCGGACCATATCGGTGATCCTGACGAACTCGACCTTCCGACGGGTGTTGAACCAGAGTTCCTGGCGATACGACTTCACGATCTCCCCCGGGAAATAACGTTGGAAGGCCGCAAACGATCGAGGCGGGCTTCACGGAGTCCTGCACGATCCGCAAAACTATCACGGAAAACCATGGAAACAATATAGCGCCCCCGGGGTTATAGGGTATGGCGCTGTTCACAGCGTCCGATGTATCACGGTCCAGGAGCCAAGGTATAGAAGAGTACCGAGGTCAAACATCGTCTATAATCAACACTTGGCTCTTGGCCCTTTTCTTTCAACTCCCGCACGGGAAGGAGGGTAGCAGTATGAACACGAACGCCGAAGAAACGAAGATTGTGAGCGGAACGACCCCCGGCGCCGGAGTTTCTGTATCCGAGAACGCTCGATCGTCCGGCAGCGCCCGACCGTAGGAACGGGACTGCCGCTATTGTTATAGATAGAGAAGCGATCCCCTTGGATCACGGATCCCACCGGCTGAGTTGTCGAAACCTTACAGACACAGTCAGGGATCAGAACGACCATGAAGAAGCAGATGCTGGGCTGGAACGATTTCTTCGCGTCCGGCTTTGAGGGGCACGCGCGCCCGGGCGATATCGCCGGCAGGGTGGCGCTGGAACACCGACACCTGTATATCCTTTATACCGAAACGGGAGAACTCTCCGCCGAGGTCTCCGGCCGCATGCTCCACGATGCCCGTGGCCGCGGCGATCTTCCGGCCGTCGGAGACTGGGTGGTCGCGACCCCTCGTCCGGGGGGCGGCGCCACGATCCACGCGGTGCTTCCGCGCACGAGCAGGTTCTCCCGCAACGCGGCCGGAACCCGCACCGAAGAGCAGATCGTCGCGGCGAACATCGATACGGCGTTCATCGTCGTCGGGCTGGACGGCAACTTCTCGCTCGGCAGGATCGAGCGCTACCTTGTGCTAGCATGGGACGGCGGCGCCAGGCCGATCGTGGTGCTGAACAAGGCCGATATGTGCGACGACCCCGAGGAACGGATCGCCGCCGTCGAAGGGGTCGCGCTCGGCGTACCGGTCGTGGCGATCAGCGCGACCGGAGGGAACGGGATGGAGGAACTGGAACGGCATATCCATCCGGGAGAGACGATCGCGCTCCTCGGCTCCTCCGGCGTGGGAAAATCGACGCTGGTCAACAGGCTCGTGGGAGCCGACGTGCAGGCGGTCGGCGCGGTCAGCGAGAGCGTGGGAAAGGGGAAGCATACCACCACGCATCGCGAGCTGATACCTCTTCCGGGGGGCGCTCTCCTGGTCGATACGCCGGGGATGCGGGAAGTGCAGATCTGGGGAGGCTCGGAGGGGATGGCCGACACCTTCGGCGACATCGACGAGCTCGCCGAAGGGTGCCGCTATCGCGACTGCACGCACGGCAACGAGCCGGGCTGCGCGGTCCGGGAAGCGCTGCGCGACGGCACGCTGACCGGGGAGCGCTTCCGTCGGTACCTGAAACTGCAGCGGGAGGTGGCATACCAGCACCGCCGCGAGGATCAGACGGCGGCACGCGCCGAACGGGATCGATGGAAGAAGCTGACGAAGGCCTACAGACAGCGCCCGAACAGACCATGAGGAACGACGGCCCCTGCTCCCCGCAGGGGCCGTTTTTTTCATCATGATGTCAGGCCGGAAGGCTCCCGTACGTCGTGTGAAGGAACGATCACCCGACCGGAAAGGTGGAGCCCCCCTCCATCCACCGGCGGGAGGACGAGCCGAGCGCATGCACAATTCAACGGACCGACCATGAACGAGAACAGATTCCGGACCGACGACGGTCCGCAGGAGGACCACGACACGGCGCGACGGGAGTTCATCCGCCGCACTCTTCTCACGGCGTCGATGCTTGCCGCGGCCCCGGCGACGCTCCTTCCGTTCAACGGAAGCGGCGTTCAGGCGTGCGACCCGACGACTCTCGATCTCTACGGGCTGGGCCCGTTCTTCAAGGAGGGAGCGCCGTTCCGCCAGGTGCTGGCGGCGCAGGATGAGCCGGGCGAACGCCTCTTCATCACCGGCATCCTCTACGCCAACGACTGCCTCACGCCGCTCAAGGATATCGTGATCGACATCTGGCACGCCGACGACGAGGGAGCCTACAGCAACATCTCGACCCCCGGCGACTACCGTCTGCGCGCCAAGCTGATCACCAACGCGATCGGCGCGTTCTCGTTCGAGACGATCAAGCCCGGCTTCTACCTGAACGGCCCGCAGTACCGCCCCAGCCATATCCATGTGAAAGTGAAGCGGCCGAACGGCACCGAGCTGATCACGCAGCTCTACTTCGAGGGAGATCCCTATATCGCAACCGACCTTGCCGCGTCCGATTCCGGCGCCGTCAACAGGATCATCCCGCTGACGGAGGCGGCCAACGGACTGCACGGCGTGTTCGACATCATTCTGGATGTGAACCCGCCCGTCAGCGACGCTCCGTCCTCGGGAAGGTTCAGCACGACCCTCCTGCGGCAGAATCATCCCAATCCCGTCTCCGGCACGACGACGATCCCGTTCTATCTTGCCGCGAGGGAAGAGGTCAACCTGAGCGTCTTCGACCTGCGCGGCCGCAAGGTCCGCACGCTGATCGACGGTCGCACGGAGGAAGGGATGCACACCGTGGAGTTCGACGTTCGTGACGCGAAGGGGGATCGACTCCCCGCCGGAACCTACACCTACAGGCTGCGCGCCGGGAACTATGCACACTCGCTGAAGATGATCGTGGAATGATATAGATATTTACTACGCTGAACGCGCGGCGGGCGATTCCGACACCCCGGAATCAAACATCGCGTCTCGATACGGAGCCCGGTCCCCCCCTATGGAACGGGCTTCGTCGTTCATGCCGTGCGGTTCCGGCCATGGAGGTTCGAACTGATCGCGCGGCGTCGTATCTTCGCGTTCCACGTTCCGCATCCCACGGACGGTTCAGTTCCGGGGGACAAGCTCATGCATATATCGAGTCATGAAACGTTTCAAGCTCCTTCCCTTCCTGCTCCCCTCCCTTCTCCTGTCGGCCCCCGCGTTCCTCCGGGCACAGGACGCGACCTGGTTCCGCGACATCACGCCGGAGGTCGGCCTGAACGATATCCCGGTCTGGAGGATCTACGCCGCGGACGTCAACAACGACGCCTACCCCGACCTGCTGCTGGAGAACGGGCTCTACCAGCGTAACCAGCTCAAGCTCTATCTCAATCTCCCCGACCCGAACGGCTCCGGTCCGGGCCAGAGGAAGTTCGTCGACGTCACGGAGCTCTCCGGCATCAACGCCAACCCCGAACCGGGGATCGACACACGTGTGGCCGATATCGCCGCCCTTGCCGATATCGACAACGACGGCGACGTCGATCTGGTGACCGGACGCTTCTACTATGCGTACGCCGATCTGACGATGCTCGAGGATAGAGCCGAGGTGCTGCTGAACGACGGGACCGGACGCTTCACGCTCCGCGAGTACAACGGGCTTCACGATATGAACGGGATGAACGTGACCGGTCTGGGATTCCTCGACTACGATCTCGACGGACTCCTCGATCTCTACGTCGGCACCTTCTCGTTCAACCATCAGCAGTCGCAGTACATGAAGGATTATCTCTTCAAGGGAAAAGGGGACGGCACCTTCGAGGATATGACCGATCCCTCCGGCATCGGCGCCGTCAAGCAGCCGCTCTACGGCGTGAACATCAGCGACTGGAACAACGACGGCTGGCCCGACGTCATCACCTCCCCCTACTGCCGTACCTCCGGGAGCCTCTGGATGAACAGGGGGGACGGCACCTTCGCCGACGTGGCCGCGGCCGTCGGCTACAGTTCGCAGGTCAAGGGGGGAGACAACGGACAGAACCTCTGCCAGTGGGAAGGACATCCCGCCGACTTCGACAACGACGGCGACATGGATATCCTCCAGGTCCTCGTCCACGGCGGTTATCAGCTGGGTGAAGGACGGACGACGATCGCGATCAACAAGGGTCCGGAGGAGGACTACAAGCTGGAGTGGGATCTGGCCCGCATCCGCAGAAAGGCCCCGGCAACCTCCCACATCGGCGACATGAGCGGTTCCTGGCTCGACTTCGACAACGACGGCCTGCTCGACCTGGTGATCTCCCAGTCGCAGTACCCGCAGGCGAACCAGCCCGGCGTCGAACGCGCCTATTTCCTCCGCCAGAACGCGGAGCATTTCTTCGATGAGATCACCTCCGAACTCGGCCTGATGGACACCCTCCGCGAGCCGAGCACGACCGAACCGTTCGACTACGATCTCGACGGCGACGACGATCTGCTGATCATCAGGAACTCCGGGAAGAACTCCAACAACAGGCTCGTCCTGATGGAGAACAATATCGGAAGCAAGAGCAACTGGGTCGGAATACGACTGATCGCGCCGCCGGGGGTCAACAGGAACTCCATCGGCGCGCGGATCACCGTCCGCTCCGGCGACGTGACGCAGATCCGTGAGCTGCACGCGGGGCACGGACATTTCGGCGGACAGCAGCCGCTTACGCTCAATGTGGGAATCGGGGAGAGAACGTCGATCGATGCGATCGAGGTGCGGTGGCCGGGGAAGAACGTGCCGAACACGGTGATATCGGCGCCGCCGATCAACCGGATCATCTCGATCGACGGAGCCGGGATCAGCTCGGTCACGACCGACGAAACGGCCCCGACGCTCGACCTGCACCCGAACCCGGCGGCCGACCGGCTCCGGCTCACCCTCCCCGAACCGTTCGGCCCGGGGAGCACGGTGACGATCTCCGACGCGCTCGGCAGAGTGATCCGGCGCGTCGATCTTCCCGCCGGCGAACTGTCGATCTCCCTTCCCGTGGAAGATCTGACGGCCGGCTACTACTTCGCCGCGATCGAGATCGGCAGGAACCGGATCAGCCGCCCCTTCGTGATCGAGCGATGAAGTGACATCCTACAGCGATATATTGAGATCCGCCCCGACCTTCCGGGGCGGATTTTTTTTCGCGTGCAACTTTCCGCGGAGCGTACGGCACTTATCCGATGAAGCGCTTGATCATTCATACTCGAGATTATGAACCCTGATACCACGGGCGCCGCGTCCGGGCCCGGCGGAAGGGAGCGATTCGTCCGCCTGCTCGACGGGGTGCGCGGCCGACTCTCCGCCTACTGCCGTGCGATGACGCGAAACGCCGACGACGCCGAGGATCTGGCGAGCGAGACGATCGTGACCGCCTACGAACGCCTGGACGACCTCCGGAACGACACGGCGTTCGTAAGCTGGATCTTCACGATCGCGACCCGACTCAACAGCCGGCGGCAGCGGCGGGCGAAGTTCTTCGGCCTGTTCGATCAGGAGCGCGCTGAAGGGATACGATACGCCGGCACCGCCCCCGACGTCTCGGCCGAGATCCGGATGCTCTACGACGCGCTCGGCAGGCTGCCGGCGAAACAGCGGGAGGCGGTGGTGATGTTCGAGATCTCCGACCTCTCGCTGGAGGAGATCCGTGAGATTCAGGGAGGCTCCCTCTCCGGAGTCAAGAGCCGCGTGACGCGAGGACGCGAGAGGCTGGCCGAACTGCTCGGAGTCCCGAACGGCCCGGCGCCGCGGGGAGAAGGGAGATCGACGGCGGCATCAGGTATGACGACAAGCGAGATCAACTACTTCGAACTTCATCCGAGCACGGAACGATGAGCATGCAGAAGCCACGCACACTGGACGATCTCTTCGCGGGAGCGAAGAACGTTCCGTCGGTCATCTCGGATGACGCTATGGAATCGATCGTCTCGGATCAGGGAGCACCCGGCCGGAGCTCACTGCGCCGTGGGAACGGTTCCCCCCTGGACGGCCCCCGTCCGCACCACATTACATCGCATATACGAGGCAGAATCATGACATTCATAGCACTGACCGTCGCCGTCGCCACGCTGGGGTACGGCGTTTCACAGATGATCGTTCCCGGAGGGGGCAGGCTCGCCGACCACGGCGGAACCGCTTCCCGTACGGAATCCCCGGCGACGATCGCGGGAACTACGGCGCCGAAGAGCGCCCCGGTCGTCGTCTCACCCGAACCGGCCGTCGTCCCAGGGAAGGCCCCCGCGACGAACAGGCCGGGACTCCCGACCACGCACGAGGCCCCCACGACCGACGCGCGCCGCGATCTTCCCCAGGAGCCGGGCGACAAGACCAGGGAGCTCGGCGAGAAGTTCGCCGAGGGGGTGGCCCAGGAGGCGATGGAGTACTGGACCAACCGGATCAACGATTACAAGCAGCGGATCGACGGGATGATGACCACCTCCGATCTGAACGACCTGAACAGACTCCGGGTGAAGTGGGCCTTCGTCACCAGAGATGAGGTGAGCCCCGACCGCCCGAACAGCATGTCGATGTCGTTCTCCATGAGGAGCACCCCCGACTCGCTCGGCAACGGCGTCGTGATCCCCCCCGGCGGAACGAAGATCACTCTGCACAGCGTCGTGCAGGACGAGGAGATGAATCAGGCGTTCGCTTCGGCGCCGTCGGTGGAGGTGATCGAGCTCGACGGCGAGAGCTGGCGGGAGTTCAAGAGCCAGACGTCGATGCCGAGCCAGGACCTTCAGGGGATCATGGCACTTCTGGGACGCGACACCACCGAGCGGGGGGTCGTCCTGACCGACGCCCGCGGGCTGGCGACGAAGTACCGCCGCGAACTCGATGCGCTGAAGGGGGATATTCTTGGTGATTTCAGCGAATTCCTCAACCTGGTCTCCGGACGGGCGAGCACGTTTCTGAAGGATCACGCGGAGGAGCTGGAGGGGACCGAGCTGGAGAAGCTCCGCTCCCATGAGGAGAAACTGCGTGATATGGTTGCTTCGATCGGCCCGATGGTGGAGGGGAACCCGATGCTGATGATGCTCTACACCTCGGTCTTCGAGCCGCAGATCATGCTCTACAACGGGTCGGAGATCAACAGCCTGATCTCCAGCTCCGTCACCGAGCCGGTCGCGGGGGTGAAGCTGCCGGAGAGCCGGACGCTGGGGCAGAACTTCCCGAACCCGGCCTCCGCCAAGACGAGCATCCGCTACACCCTGCAGGAGCCGAGCAGCAGCACGACGATCCGCCTCTTCGACGCCGCCGGCAACGTGGTGACGACGATCGACGAGGGAGCCCGCCCCGCCGGCGAGCATACGGCGACGGTCGACGTCTCCGGCATGCAGAACGGCACCTATCTCTATCACCTGACGCTCCACACCTCGCACGGCGAGCAGGTCCATTCCAAGACGATGCAGGTGGTCCGATAAGCCGATTTCGGCCGGAATCGGACGAATCACAACAGAGGAGAACCGAAAACGGGGTGATATGCTCAGCGCATGTCACCCCGTTTCGTCTTCATAATCCGGAAACGTCGAGTCTCCATTTCATTTAAAGTATCACTTGATGTTATCTTTGCCCAGCTCAATAACGGTTAGCACTCTTCTCCTTCTTGACCCTGCAAAATTTTCCAGATTGAGGAAGGTCACATGGGCACGACACGTCCACTTCATCAAGTTCTCTTCGCGGGTCTTCTGACGACGGCCTGCGCCGCTCCCCTCTATGGTCAGCAGCCGACCACCAGTCCGGTAAGCGATATCTACGGGCATCTCGGGGTCGGAACGCTTGCGCCCGATCGCTCGGCGCTGCTCGACCTGACATCGGCGGACGCCGGCTTCCTTCTCCCCCGCATGCCGATCGCCGCGCGGGACGCGATCTTTCGCCCCGCCCACTCGCTCCTTCTCTTCAACGCCGGCACGGAGGAGTTCAACTACAACTCCGGCACCCCCGACCTTCCCGTCTGGAGCACCTTCCTGACGACCATCAATATGCACGCCTATGTCTGGGCACTGGAGGGGAATCAGGGGATCGATCCCTCCTCCATGTTCCTGGGCACCGTCGACGGAAGCCCCCTCGCCTTCAGGACGGGAGATACCGAACGGATGAGGATCGTACCGACCGGCAATATCGGAATCGGAACATCTTCTCCCGATCCTTCGGCTCTGCTTGATCTGCGTACGACGGGGGGCGGTCTGCTCATACCTCGTGTAACGAGCCTTCAGAGAAACGCCATCCCCTCCCCCGCCACCGGGCTCCTGATCTACAACACCTCGACGAACGCCTTCAACGTAAACCTGGGAACACCGGGTGCTCCCGACTGGAAGGCTCTCCTGGACGAACAGGACGCATGGCTGCGAACAGGGAACACAGCATCGCCGGGCGATATACTCGGCACGACGAACGCGCAGGACCTCAATATCGCGGCGGGAGGTACCATCCGGATGACCCTGGATGACGCGACGGGAAACGTCGGGATCGGCGCCCCGGTCTCGATCTCGAAGCTCAACGTAGCCGGCCGGATCAACACCAGCACGGTCTACGGGATCGGTGAGAACACCGTGCTGAGCGTCGCCGGCACCAACAACCTCTTCGTGGGAGTCGACGCGGGGGGCTCGAACACCACGGGGGTCTCCAACGCCTTCGTCGGCCGATCGGCGGGAGCGCAGAACACCGACGGGTTCTTCAACGCGTTCCTCGGCATGTCGGCAGGGACGTCGAACACATCGGGGAGCGATAATACGTTCGCCGGATACTCGGCGGGACGCGCCAACACCACCGGCAACTTCAACCTCTTCCTGGGAGCGTTCTCCGGGTTCTTCAATCAGATCGGGAACAACAATGCGTTCGTCGGGGCGCTCTCCGGAATGTTCAGCACGGGAGACGACAACACGTTCATGGGGATAGGGGCGGGGCAGTTCAACATGAGCGGCGGGTCGAACGTCTTCATGGGAGCCAACGCGGGATTCTCCAACGGCGCCGGGAACGACAACACGTTCGTCGGCGTGGGAGCGGGGAACCTGAGCACGGGGAACGGCAACGCCTTCTTCGGGTTCGCGGCCGGAGGATTCAACGAGACGGGGAACTTCAACACCTATATCGGAAACGGAGCCAGCGGCGGCGGCACGACCAGTTCGTCGATCGGAATCGGATACGGCGCCGACGTCACGGCCGATCACCAGCTCGTCGTCGGAAGCGATGACCCGAACGGCCGGATCGACGCATCGTTCTGGGGGAACGGCGTCGTCAGCGCGTCACCGATGCCGTTCGCCGTCAACGCCACGGGAGGGAGCGGACAGGATGTGGGGGGCGCCGATCTGAGGATAGCCGCGGGGATAGGGACGGGAGCGGCAGCCGGTGGAAGTATCGTATTTCGTACATCGCCGGCCGATGTGGTGACGAGTGACATCCCGAACGCCCTGCAGGATCGCATGACGATCACCCCGACCGGCGGAGTCGGCATCGGAGCCGCGCCGGGAGCCTCCTCACTGCTGGAACTCACATCGACCGATCGGGGATTCGTCCTCCCGCGGATGAGCAAGTTCGAACGCAACATGATCACGGCCCCGATCGCCGGCATGATGATCTACCAGACCGACAACACCCCCGGCCTGCGCGTCTACGACGGCACGGGGTGGGTGCGATTCACCGAAACGGCCGATCCGTAATACGATACAACCGCGCTGCCGGCCGACGATCATCCGCCCCGGAACCAGTTCCTGATCACGCTCTCGGCCGGCCTTCCGCGGAACGCGAACCCCGTATCCTCGCCGTGCCGCGACGCGCGGGCGGGATCGGTGAACGTTTTCCAGATGAAGATTCCCTCCATCCATTCCCGTCCGTAGAACGCTCGGAAGAGCGCCTCGAACGCTCGGGCCTGGGCATCGGGATCGAAGTCGCCGCCGGAATAAGTCCACGGTTCGCGATATGTGAGCGCCACCGGCCGGTAACCGACTTCCGTAAGGATCACACCACGATCCGTTCCCCGGATCATCTTCTCGATCCGCTCCAGATGCGGCTTCCATGCCTGGAGGAGCTGCTCCACCGTAGCGTTCGGAGGCGCCTCCAGCGGGAAGTAGGCGTTGACCCCGACGGCGTCCAGGGCGTCCCAGAATCGTATCGCATCTAGTTCCCTCTCCCAGTGCGCGGCGTAGATCACCTTCCCCCTGTACACCTTTCTGACATCGGCGATCAACTGCCGCCACTCATCGGGATACGCCGCTGTCTGCAGCACCAGTTCGGTCCCTACACAGTAAATCTCGGCATGATATTTCTCCGCGAGCCCGGCGTAATGAAGCGCGAACGCTCTGTATGACGACCACCACGACGCATGTTCCTTCTCCGTCGTCTGACGGACCGTGCCGTGCCACTCCCCTCCGCCCCAGAAATCATGCGACCAGATATGCGGCTTCAGCATCACGGTCATCCCGCGCGCATGCGCCGAGTCGATCTCGGCCGCCAGATCCAGATCTCGAAGACTCGGATCGAGATCTTCCGTCCCGCTCGTGTCGAAGCCGACGATCCGATCGGCCGTGGCTCCCTCCTGGTAGCCGAACGGCGTGACGGCGATGCTGTTGACGCCGATCCCCCGCAACGAATCGAGTTCGCGCGCCGAGTTCGGCGAGCCGTACCCCAATCCCCTGCGATGCACATGCGCATGATTAACGCCGTTGTACACGATCTTCGCCGAACGCACGGGCGTTTCGACGTCGCCCGCGCCGTTCGTCGTGACCGTGACTCGTCCGGTCGCCGCTCTCGACTCCCCGTCGCGACAGGCGGTCAGCCCCGCCGCGGCTGCAGCAAGGAGGACCATGACGACGACGGCGGATCGCTGGTTCGAAGTTCTGCTCATATCTTCCTGTCACGACGGAGATCCTCCCGGAATCGTGGGTCCGTGGCTCGGCCGGGGAGCTCCCTACATCCAGTTCGGGAACTCGAAGGCGTCCGGGTCGGTGTGGATCTCCAGTTCCAGCCCGCGCCGTCGGGTGGGGACGAAGCCGTCGAACCGGCAGTCGAGATCCACGCCACGCCCCACGTTGTAGCCTCGCGCGAAGTTGGGAATCCATCGCGAACTGCAGTAGTCGCCGTAGACGCCGGCCGGATCTCCCATGATATAGATCAGACAGGTGTTGTCGATCGTCCCGTAGAAGGTCCCGTCAAGCCACCGCTCGCCGTGTACGATCTCCCCCTGACGAAGTTCTCTGTTGGTGGTGAGGATGATATATCCCACCCCGAACCCATGCATCCCATCAGGATAGATATTGGTGGCGGCGGCCGGCAGATCCCGGTCCATGGTCAGCGAGAAGGTCTTCTCCCGCCTATCGATGGTTCCCTCTCCGAAGACGAGTCCGTAGTCGGGGCTGGAGGAGGAGACGCTCCAGACGACGACCAGACGCGCGTCGTCGGGAAGCGGGATCGGGCGTCGGCAGCTTATGCTCCCGGTGATCGTGAGGGAGGCGTTCCCTCCGTAGTGGGGATCAAGATCGGGCCCGGCGCCGATCGTGCGGGTTTCCCTGCATCCGGATATCAGTAGTGTGGTCATGGCACTCTGCACGATGAATGATCGAAGCGCTTTCATGGATTGGCTCCCTGGTTCCTGTCGTTCGCCCGGTTCATCATCCGGCGGGACAATACGATCCCGGCCCGTCCGGGGGGACGCGCAACGTTCGAACAGGAGCCGCCCGGGGAGGCTGATTCCTCGTTACGGGATATGATTCTGGCTGATGGTAATTTCTATCGACTCAGGATAGAGTCCTCCCTCCGCATCCGCCGAGCGGTCGGAGGCGATAAGAACCCTGTCGTCGGCGAGCGTGACGCCGTTGCGTCGGCACGCCTCGATGAGCTGGCCCTGGAGTTCCGCGAGATCCTTCCCTTCCAGAACCGACTCAGCCGGATCGACACGCGTCGCGATAGAAACGCGGGCGCTGTCGTCCCTGATCGATGCCGCGATATGTTCGATCGACCGCCGGATCTGAGCGGGCGACAGATCCAGAACGATATATCTTGTGAACGTCCTGCCGATCCCGGCCTGCCCCGAGAGGTGTGAGGTCGCATCGCCGGCCACCTGCATCACCATGCGGTCGCGCGCGATACGGATTCCCCCCGCCGAGTCCTCGGCCACCAGCTCCGCTTCCAGAACCTGGCTGCCGGAACCGACGTCGATCCCGGAAAGAAGCGTGGCGACGTCGAGCATCGAGGTGGAACTGCCGTCGCCGCTCCGCACCACCGCGAGCTCCTTCCCCTGATAGAGAAGCGTCACCCGCCACCCCTTGATGCCGCTGTCGGCGGTCATCCGTGGTTCCAGTCCGATAGGGGTTCCGCGCACCTCCTCCTCCACCCATCGAACCACCGCCGGATCGAGCAGACCCGATGTCGACGAGGAGAGCTCGACGGCGCGCAGATCGCCTGTTCCCTGGCCGGCGGCGGTCGTGATCCGTCCCTCCGGAATCTCCCATGTCTCACCGAGATACCGGGCCACAGCCTCCGCCCGCGCCTCGGCAAACCATTTCGGCTCCTCCTTCGACGCATATCCGGTCACCGTCAGGCGGGATGAGGAGTTCCCCCTCATCCGGGCGCCGACGACATTCAACTCGTGTCGCGACACTTCTATCGCATCGCGACCCGCCAGGGAGTCGAGCGAGAAGTGATCGCGCATGCCGGGCGAGTACTGAACATATCGTGTCGAGAGCGCGGCCGACTTCGGTTCGAACATGATGCGCCCCGGAAGCGGAGCCTCAAGCCTGTGGAGCGTCTTGACCGTGGTCAGATAGAGCGTGTCGCTCCTGCTCCCCGTGCTGTCGGCGGTGAACAGGTCGATGGAGACGGTCAGCGCAGGTGAAGCGGAGGGAAGATATATCGTATCAAGCTTTGCAATCGGTTCCATCGGAGCGGAC
This sequence comes from uncultured bacterium, assembly GCA_966250335.1. Lineage (GTDB taxonomy): Bacteria > Bacteroidota > Ignavibacteria > OLB7 > OLB7 > OLB7. The sequence continues at coordinate 121,065 of CBINGZ010000008.1, forward strand.
GGCTCGGCGTTCGTGCGATCGAACAGTACTCCCAGCCCCAGCCCGGCCGACATGAACACCCCCATCTGATTCCCGGCGTCGATCGAAAAGGCCGAGGCGCGCAGAGACCCCGAGGGGACGATCGCCATGCCGAGCGGCATCGGGATCTCGAGAGAGGCACGGAGCATCATCCCACCGTTGATCGTGAAGGATGTCGGATCGGTGCCCGATTCGAATCGCTGCGGCCCGAGGCCCGGGAACGTGGCGCCGTTCGGATCGAGAACCGTGCTCGTCTGGTTGTAGCTCGGCAGGAACCCGAAGGTCCCCCACGGCCCGACCTCCATCCGGGCGAGATCCCCCATGTGCCAGTAGACGAGCAGTTCGGCCCCGATCGCATGAGAGTTGTACTCGTACTCGACGTCGACCATTCCGGTGGTCGGGCTCCCTCCAAGTTCCAGTTGATTCAACGTCTCGCCCGACGCTTTCAGATTGAACTGGGTATAGTTGAACGAGGTTGTGATGCCGAATCCTTCCGTGAAGAAGAGCTTGGGGAAGATCATGTAGATTCCTCCCCGCGACATCAGCACGTTGTGTTGAAAGTCCCTGTACTCGTTCGGCTCATTGATCGGGATGATCATGCCGTAGTCGGTGCCGCCGGAGACGCCGAAGACGGCGCCCGGCATGGTTCCGCTCTGGGCGGCTGCGCCGTTGAACGCGACGGCCAGAATCATCAGCACGATCGCCGATGATCCGTATGAAACCGATGCGCGCAATACCGATCGAAGGGCTCGAAAGTAATTCATGTTCGGTCAGATCGCCGTTTCAGGTCTTATGTATCGTGCCGTGAACAGAGAGAGGAGCTCCCGTTCGACGGGCGTCCGTGGGACGAACGACGTTCGAAGTAGAGCAGTGACAACTCAGCAATACGTATCCTGACAATTGCCCCGCAATCGGTATTTTCGGGGACGTGTCAGGATCGCCAACGGATGGATGTCATGGAAAGGACTTCACGAAATAAGGAAGAAATGAGCCAGTTCGTCATAGCGATTCCTTCGCACGTCCAGTCCGTATCCGAATCCCGCTCCGTCTCCTCCGGCGCCGCCGTCGACCTCGACGTCAGCCTGCTGGATCGTCATCTGGACGGTGACGATTCCGCGTTCGTTCAGTTGTTCACGCGTCACAATCACAGGCTGTACGTCTACTGCCTCAAGATGGTGGGGGCCCCGGAGGCGGCCGAGGATCTGACACAGGAGCTGTGGGAAAAGGTCATCAAGCTACGACTCGACCCCAAGCCGGTCAAGAACCCCGTCGGGTTCTTTCTGACGATGGCCCGGAATCTCTCCCTGAACTATCTCAAGGCGCGTAAACGTCTCTCCCCCTTCGATGCGATGCCGGAATCGGCCCACCCGACCGACAGCATCCGGGAGCGATCGGAGATGGAGGAACTGGTGGTGCAGGCGCTCGCCGAGCTTCCGTTCGATTACCGGGAGGTCCTGATCCTCAATACATACAGCGGATACAGCCTTGAGGAGATCGCCGTCATGCTCGGCAAATCTCCGGAGGCGATCTGGAAACGGGCATCGAGGGCCCGGGAGAAGCTGCGCGCGGAGGTCGTTTCCCTCGTCGAGAAACAGAAACGGAAGCTCGAAGCCCTCTCCAATATGAAGCCGACACGGAGTCTGCCATGAACCATGAACGAACGGCGATGATCGATCGGTATCTGACCGGCCGTATGAGCCAGGAAGAGCACGCGCGTTTCGCGGCCGAGATGGCGAAGGATCGTTCGCTTCAGGCGATGGTGGAGGCGGAGGAGTTGATCAAGGGGACGATTCACCGGGACCTGGCGGCGATTTCGCTCGATCATACGGCCACGCAGGCGCATGTGATGGCGTCGCTGGCTTCGTTTACGTCGTCCGCCGGCGTCGGAACCGGAGGCGCTGCCGCAATCAATACGGCCGGAGGGGGATTTCGCCGACTGCTGCTGAACACATCGGGATCGGTGATGAAAGGGATCATCATCGCCGGGGTGGGAGCCGGTCTGGGAGTGGGAGGATATTTCCTGCTCGATGCCGGGGAATCCGTGGAGACGATCCCCGCACCCGCCTCCCCCGCGGTAACGGCGCCCGTGACGACACCCCCTGCCCGACTCCAGCCGCCGCAGGCTCCCGCAGCGCAGGCAGCCGAGCCCACCGCACCGGCAGAGACGGCCCCCGATACGCGCGCGGCCGCTGCCGCCACGAACCGACAGGAGCATCGGACAGAGATCGAATCGAAGAAAAGGGAAACGGCGGTACAGCATCACGTCGGCAGAGAAGAGCAGGAACGATCCGAGTCGGAGCAGAGGGAGACGCCACGGCAGACCCTTCCACCGGCGCAGGAGAAGTCGGCGCAGGTTCCGACGTCGAACGATGAGAACCGTCCGCTCCCCGTGGTGAAGAAACGGTCGCAGATCCCGGTGAACGTCTCGGGTTCCGACGGAAAACCGTGACGGTAATCACCCTGGCCCCGTCTCCCCGGCGCACCTTCAATCAGTGAGGGTGCTCAGATGAGCATCAGAAAAAAAACGGGACGGTGGAGGAAGAACCTCTTCCGGAATCGGAACGACTCCGGGAATATGCCCGGATCAGGGGAGAGCGGGAACGTTGAAAAAGGATGGGGTGATCCGATTCGAGGCTTCTGCTACCAGCCTCGCCCTCTCTCGGGCGTTGGGAGAGAGGGCGAGCTCGAAGCCCTTTCCGGGTGGTGAAAAGAAAACTGGACAATGGCGGGGCCCAATTCCAACCGTATCATATAAATCTTATGACCGAGCGAGGCTGATTGCGCATTGTCCAGTCCGGTATTCAATAGAAGTCCGATTGTACCAACTGCACCGACTAGCACCGACAGGCAACGACCTACATTCTGCCAGTTCAGTCAATTCGAACAGTGTAGGCCAGAGATGTTCGCGATTACTGGAAGCAACTTACTACGATCTAAAAGCCTCTGCCACCGGCAATGAGCAACCGTAGACTTTGGGTGAGCAAGTGTTGAGATAGGTGAGTAAGCGTAATCTGTGCTGGTGAACGTTTCAGTACGATAGACCGGGGCGCCGCGAACGCTTGCAAAAAAGTCATCTTTTTGCAAATCTTTCAAGGAACGCGTCTCGTCTGCGGACCGAGACCTCGACATGGGCCCCATCCGACATCACGACGATTCCCTGCTTCCCCTTGATATACTTCTGCACGTAGCGCATGTTGATCAGATGTGAGTGGTGAACACGAAAGAAGTTGTTCTCCGCCAGCATGGTCTCATAATCACCGAGCGTTCCGGAGACCACCAGCTTGGAGGAGTTCCGCAGATGGAACACCGTATAGTTGCTGGAGGCGTTGCAGCGGATAAGGTCCTCCACCTCCAGAAAGACGAATCCCTCTTCCGTCGGCAGCGCGAGCTTATCGAGCACGGCCGTGCGCACCTGCTGCTTGAGCAGATGGATCTGCTGGGGGCGGTGGCTACGGCTGTGGGAGGAGTGCAGGGCCTTCATGACAGCCGATCTCAGTTCGGCGGCATTGACCGGCTTCAGCAGATAATCGAGCGCCGAGACCTTGATCGCCTTGATGGCATAACTGTCGAACGCCGTCACGAAAATCACCTCGAACTCGACCGGATCGAACGCTTCAAGCAACTGAAACCCGCTGCCGGCGGGCATTTCGATATCGAGGAAGACAAGATCAGGTTCGGTGTTCTGAATTAATGAGATTCCTGATTCGATGGTGTCGGCCTCGCCGACCAGCTCGATCTCCGGGCAGTGTTTCTTCAACAGGAGGGCGAGGCTCTGCCGCCCCTGCCGTTCGTCATCTACAATCACCGCACGAATTCTCATGATCTCGTACCCCTATTGTTAAACTGTCGGTTCGATTGGAATACACAATTCAACGCGTGTTCCCAGCGGCTCCCCGTGGGAATCCTCCAAATCAGTAATAACAAGACTGATATCCTTCTGGCGGCCGGCATTCAGAATGTCGAGACGCTCCTTGGTCGTGCTCATCGCCATGGACTGGTGCTGAATGCCGCTGCGGCGCTTCAGTTCCAGGGCGCGTTTCCGACCGACTCCGTTGTCCTCGACCATACAATCCAGGGTGTCCTCCCGCTTCCTCAGCCTCACGATAACCCGCCCGCCCGCCGACCTGTGACGCAGCCCGTGACGTATCGCATTCTCCACATACGGCTGTATCAGCATCGAGGGGATACGATACTCATCGATCTGCAGCGTCGGATCGACATCCATCACATACTCAAGCTGCCCCTCGAAACGGAGAGCCTCGAGCTCCAGATAGACATTCAGACACTCGAGTTCCTTGTCGAGCGGTATCGAGGGATACTTCGAGTTGTCAAGAATGATGCGTACCAGCCGGGCGAACTTCGACAGGTAGTCGGAAGCGCTGTACTCATCGCTGTTGAGTATAAGATACTGTATCGAGTTGAGACTATTGAAGACAAAATGAGGGTTCATCTGAGAGCGAAGCGCCTGAAGCTGGGACTCCAGAATCTTCCGCTCAAGCGCGTGTTTCCGCCTGATTGCCCTGATGCGGGCATAGATCAGCGACGAGATCGACAGCACACCGAAGGCGATGGCGGAGGCACGGAACCATGTCGTCATCCACCATGGAGGAAGGATCCGAAGGGTGATCGTGGCCCCCTGCTCGTTCCAGAGTCCGTCGTTGTTGGTCCCCTTCACCCGGAACTTGTACTCACCGGGATCGAGGTTGGTATAACTGACGTAGCGGCGGCTCCCGCAGTAGACCCAGTCGCGATCGAAGTTCTCCAATCGGTAGGCGTACTGATTCTTGTCCGGATTGGTGAAGTCGAGCGCGGCGAACTCGAACGAGAGGAAATTCTGATCGTAGGGGACCTCGATCAGTTCGCCGTCGAACATCTCCGCACGCTCCACGCTGTCGAAGATCCGGAACGATGTGATCGCGATCGGGGGGAGGGTCTTGTTTTCTCGAAGGTTCTGCGGATAGAACCGGCTCAGCCCGTACATGCCGCCGAAGAAGAGTTCGCCGTCGGGGGCCTTGTACATCGCTTTGTAGGAGAACTCCTTGCTCTGCAGGCCGTCCCCTTCGCTGTACGTTCTGATGACCCGCCTGGTGGCGGGATCATAGAGCGCCAGACCGGCGTTGGTGCTGATCCAGAGGCGGCCCAGATGGTCATCCAGCACGCCGAAGACGGAGTTGGTGGGGAGTCCGTCGTTCTTGGTGACGGATGAGAAGTCATCGGTCTCACGGTCGTAGCGACTGAGTCCTCCACCGAACGCGGCGATCCAGAGTCGCTTCGACGCATCCTCATAAATCCACCAGATATTGTTCCCGCAGAGACTCCGTGGATCGGAGGGATTATGATGATACTGTTTGAACCTGTTCTCGCCCGGAATCCAGCGATTCAATCCATTGTTCGTGCCGACCCAGAGGTTGCCGCGACTGTCTCTGGTGATGCACCAGACATTATCGTCACAAAGCGATGTGGAGTCGTTCGGGTCATGCTGAAGGTGTCTCTCGAACTTCCCCTCTGCATCGAAGATGTAGACTCCATCCACCTTCGTCCCGACCCAGAGCCGCCCATCATCTGCTCTATGAAGGGACCAGACGGCTTCGGGGCGGATGGGGTCGTCCATATTGCCGTGGATGTTATACTTCCTCTTGAAAGGACGTGCGGCATTGACTATAGAATTGACACCACGATTCGTACCGAAATGCAACGTCCCATCAGGATCCTCATAAATCGTATTTATCGTCTGGCTGTTTAAACCATCCGCATCCCCAACCTTGCTGTAGAAATGTCGGACGGACTGTGACTTGGAATCAAAGGCATTAAGGCCCTCGCTTGTACCGACCCATAAGATTCCACTTTTATCCTTATGGATTGATCGGATACGATTATCCGTAAGGCTGTACCTTTTGCTGGAATCCGCGCGAATCGTGTTGAACTCGTTGCTGTTCGGTATAAGCTTGACCAGCCCTTGATCAGTCCCAACCCAATACACCCCCGTGCGATCTCGATATAGACAGAGGATACTACCCTTTACTAAAGGATCGGGCAAAATTCCGCTCAATGAAGCCGTGTCGTCTCTATTACCCCCTTCTATGATATATAGACCGCTAAGAGAGCCGAACATCGGCAACACACGCATCCAAAGTCTATTCTCCGACTCCGGAAGAAGATAGTGGAAGACGACATTGACTCTGTTGAAATATGTCTCTACCTTGGAATACCCACGCGTCACTCTATTTGTCTTAGGATCAACCAGCGATCCGTAGTTGTCACGAACGTCACCATAACTTATACAGACATTACCCTTGGCATCCTGACAGAGGAAGCCAACGATCATCCAGACATTGCTTTGGGGGATGACTGCGACACGTTGGAATCGGCCGGTCGGCAAGAAACGATTAATATATCGACCGCTAGCGGTGGCCCATAGATTCCCAGCCTTATCGACCATCATGGCACTGATGGAATCATGGCTGATCGTCGATTCGTCATTACTCTTGCTGATATGTCTGATAAACCTGTCCTTTGAACGGTCATACTGGTTAAGCCCACGGCGTGTTCCTACCCATACCCCTCCGGAGCTATCATATACCATACAGGTAACATTGTTATTTGTCAATGTCGTAGGATCATTCGCGACGTGACTATAACGTTTGAATTTTCCGGTATAACGATTATATCTATTGACCCCGTAATGGTTGGTAGCCACCCATATCTCTCCGTTCCTGTCTTCAACAATTGATTGGATGACATTCCCCGACAACGTATTCGTATCCTTCGCATCGGTTACGTATCGCGTAAAATTGTGGCCGTCGTACTTATGCAGTCCGTCCTGTGTGCCGAACCACATGAAGCCCTTGCTGTCCTGCATCATGCAGACGATGGTGCTGTTCGACAATCCTTCCCGTGTCGTTATTCTCTCTACGGAGAACTGCTGTTGCGCAACAGCGGTATGGGAGATCAACAGAACGAATCCCAGCATCATAGCCGCTATCGGCAACGATATGATCGATCGCACGGGATTACCATTCCGGAGAGGGTTGCGGAATGAGTTCGCGAGGAGTGATAACATTGCCGAGATCGAACGCATTATCTTGTTCACAGGATGGAATGTAGGGAGATCACGTATGTAGACACCGACTAATGCACCACCAGAGCCTCGAATCGATAGAGCTCCGCATCGCGCTCCAGATATGCCCGTCGAGAGAGACCGGCCTTGAGTCCGATCTGTTCCAGAAATGTCGTACGATCCCAGCCGTTCTCGGTCGCTACCTGCGGCAGGAATATTCCGGTGGCATCGTGCAGACGCAGATAGATCCCGTCTCTCCCCGGAACAATTTGAGCGGTGTCGAGAACACGCTGCATCCGTGAAAGGATGGTGACTTCATAAGTAATCTCTGAAAGCTCGTCCGGAATCACAGGAGTGAACCTCCGGTCCCTGGTCGCCGCCAGCGTTGCCGCCGCGCCGACCGATTCGGAGATCGGCCCCGTCGGAATGATATATCCGATACAGCCGCGCAGCTTCCCCTGCTTGGTGAGCGTCACGAAGACCGGATACTCCCCCGGCATCTCCCCCGTTCCCGGCTCCTTCTCCGCCGGGTCATGCAGTACGGCCTGTCGGACATATCGTTCCGCCAGCCCCTTCAGCGCCGCGGAGTCTCCCGCGTCGAGACGAGGGAGCGCAAGCTGCGAAGTTCCCCGAAGGATAAGACCGGCCATATACCCTACCACCCGATCGCGACGGCCGGCACCGGCCGCCACATCCCCCGAGTTCATATACCTGAGCGGCACCATCCTTCCGCTGCCGAGGATCTCCGCCGACATCATCGCCGTCAACACGGGCCCGCCGCCGCACGCCTCCCACTCTTTTCCGAAGAGACGGATCCCGAACGTATGATAATCATATCGCGCCAGGGCACTGATGAGGGAGCTGTCGAGCGCCCTGGCGGTGTCGCTCGCGTGAAAATGCGACAGATCCGAACTGGCGATCAGCAGCACGCGCTTCCCCGTCCTTCTGATCCCCGCCACCACAGCTTTCATCAACCCGTCCGCCGACCGGAAGTCCTGGCTTCCCATGACGACGGGAACCACCGGCAGCCCCGGCTGCACGACCTGGAGAAACGGCAACTGAACCTCCAGCGCATGCTCCCGGCTCTCCGGCGTCCATTCATGTCCGACCCACGACCGCCTTACGGTCGAGTCGACATCGGCCATCGCGGCGGCAAGATCCTGATCCACCTTCACGGTCCCGAGCGGGGTCCGGTACCCTGTCCCGGCATAGATCGACGAACCCTTGAAGTATCGATAATGACTGGGGGAAAGGATGATCGCCGCATCATACTTCCGGCCGACGATCTGCCTGTACGCCTCCCCGGCCACCCATCCGCTGAACTGATACCCCGCGTGAGGAGCAATCAGCGCGGTCACCTCCTCGCCGGTGATCGGCACACCACCACTCTTCAGAAAGTGGTCGACCCAGGCCCGCAACGTATCGCGGTCGGTCGGATAGAATGATCCCGCAACGGCCGGAAGACGCTCTCCCTCCACGATACCCGGACGCTCCGCCTGGGCGAGGCAGGGCCGGGCGGAGATCATGAGGATCAGAGCAACCCCCACGGCCGCAAGGTTGAGGAGCCGCCGGAGGGGCACCGGGTCGGCATTGATACGTTGATTCCGTATGCGGAAGATCAGGCAGGGTTGCATGAGGAGCGAATGAGCCGGATTCGGGGAAAATTTCAACTGACGAACTTCCTTGCCCGTCCCGATGTTATACTCGATATCGACAATCGACGCTGAGGTCAACTGAGGCCGGGTTATACGGAAGTCGAACCTAGAAACATACGAGATATCATATCTGGAGGAATTTGAAATGGTCAAGCTGGGAATTGGAACGACGATCGGACTTGCCGGCGCTGCGCTCGCCGCATGGTATTTCCTTGATCCGAAGAAGGGCGCCGACCGCCGCAAGCAGGTCTCCGAGGGTGCCCGCGATATCTACAGCAATGCCGGTACCGAACTGAAGCGCCTGGGCGATACCGTCGCCGAAGGTGTTTCCAGCACTATAGACATGATCGGCGAGTTCACCGGTCTCGCGGGTTCCGGCAACGGCACCCAGAGCGCGACCGTCAAGAAGAGCAACGGCACAGCCGCGCGGAGCCGCGCATCGCTGGCCGAATAGACTGCCGCATCGGGCAATCTGACCGACAATCGTCAAGGGACGTCCGCATGGACGTCCCTTCGTCGTTGAGATCGTTCCTCTGCAAACAAGAGGGGGCCGTAATATCGCAACTAACTACGTGGTTTGCCATATCTATTACCCTATCGTCACGTGCCGGGCCCGTAATCCCGGCATTTCACGTACGGCCCCGGAGCCACCGATACGGCTCCGCGTTTGCGATCCTTGACCGACGGACGCATCTTTGCCGTGCGATATCGGCCAACTCATCACATTGAAGCCTACTCACATCGTATGATGGAACTTCTTTCAGATCCCGCAGTCTGGGCAAGCCTGGCTACCCTCACGGTCATGGAGGTCGTGCTCGGCATCGACAACATCGTCTTCATTTCCATTATCTCAACCAAGCTTCCCGAGCACCAGCAGGGGAAGGCACGGCTGATCGGTCTGATCCTTGCCTGTGTCACACGATTCCTTCTGCTTCTGACGATCTCCTTCATCATGGAGCTCACCAAGCCGCTGTTCGAGATATCCGGCCACCCCGTGGCGGGTCGCGATCTTATTCTCCTGGTCGGCGGCGCCTTCCTGGTGTACAAGGCCACCAAGGAGATCCATGAGAAACTGGAGGGACACGACGAGGCGCGCAAGGATGACAACGCCAAGGTCAGCTTCTCCTCGATCATCACGCAGATCGTGCTGCTCGACATCATTTTCTCCCTCGACTCCGTGATCACGGCGGTCGGCATGAGCGAGCATCTTCCCGTCATGATGGCGGCGGTGATCATCGCGCTGGCGTTCATGCTCTTCGTCGGCAGACCGATCAGCGACTTCGTGCTGAAGCATCCCACCGTCAAGATGCTGGCACTCTCCTTCCTGCTGCTGATAGGAGTATCGCTTGCGGCGGAGGCGTTCCATAAAGAGATCCCGAAGGGATATATCTATGCGGCGATGGCGTTCAGCGTCTTCGTCGAGATGCTGAACCTCTGGGTCAGCAAACGGAAGGCGGCGAAGAAGGGAGTGGTCGCCGCTCCGGTACATCTGCGTCAGAACGTGGTCGGCCTGAATATCTCGTCGAGCGCGAACAAGGCAACGAAGTAACAACGAACGAGGGGCGTCGCATGACGCCCCTTGTTCTTACCGCCGACAGGTCGACGGCGCAATTATCGTTCATACCGTGGCTCTCCGGTCGTCTCCGACCGAACGACGGAGTCCGCTCAGTTCCCGGCCGTTTTCGTCGCGGGACGCCGGGCAGTGCGCGACCTTCCGTTGGCGGTCCTGACGGCCACCTCCGGAACCGGCACTTCGGTCGCGGTCGGCTCCTTACCGTCGCCGTTCAGTCCGGGGAGGTCGTCCTTGACGGGAACGCTCTCGATGTTCGGGTTCCCCTGCTTCACGCTCTTTCCTCCCTTACGTCCCCCAACGCTTTTTCCGGCAGAAGGAGCCTTGATCGACTTCATCCCCTCTTTCGCCTTCGAGGTACGATAGGTCACCGCCGCCTTGATGAACGCCTTGAAGAGAGGATGGGGCTCGACGAGCCGTGACTTCAGTTCCGGATGGAACTGGCACCCGACGAACCAGGGGTGATCGGGCAGCTCGATCATCTCCACCAGTTTTCCATCCGGCGACAACCCGCTGAGAATCAGCCCGTTGGCGGCAAGAATATCGCGGAACTCGTTGTTGACCTCGTAGCGGTGCCGATGCCGCTCGGTCACGAACTGCTCCTTGTAGGCCGCAAGCGCCTTTGTCCGCTTCCCCAGAATACAGGGATAGCTCCCCAATCGCATCGTCCCCCCCTTCTCCTTGATCGTCTTCTGATCGGGCATGAGATCGATGACGGGACCGGAGGTCTTCACGAACTCCGTGGAGTTGGCCTCCGGCAGACCGCAGACGCCGCGGGCGAACTCTATCGTGGCGCACTGCATTCCCAGGCAGATGCCGAAGAAAGGGATGTTGTTCTCACGGACATGGCGAATCGCCATGATCTTCCCCTCCACACCGCGAGAGCCGAAGCCGGGGGCGACAAGAAGGCCGTCGAGCCCCTGCATCCTCGCCTTCACATCGTTCATCGTGTGCAGTTCCTCGCTGTCGATCCAGTTCAGTTCCACCTGCACGTTGTTCGCCGCGCCGGCATGGACGAACGCCTCGATGATCGACTTGTACGCATCCTGGTACTGCGTGTACTTGCCGCACAGTCCGATCCGCACGACCCCGTTCGAGGGGCTCTTGATCCGCTTCACCAGCCGCGACCAGAGCTTCAGATCGGGAGCCTCCGCCTCGATGCCGAGCTTCGACAGAACGATGTCGTCCAGTTCCTGCTGGGCATAGATCAGCGGGATCTCGTAGATCGTGCTGGCGTCCCGCGCCTCGATCACCGCGTCGCGGTTCACATTGCAGAAGAGCGCGATCTTCTCGCGGATCTCGCGAGAGAGCCGATGCTCCGAACGGCAGACAAGAATATCGGGCTGGATTCCTATCTCCAGCAGCATCTTGACCGAATGCTGGGTCGGCTTGGTCTTCAGTTCACCGGCGGCCTTGATGTAGGGGACGTAGGTGAGATGGATATGAAGCACGTTCCCCCGCCCCAGCTTCTGATCGAGCTGACGGGTGGCCTCCAGAAACGGCAGCGACTCGATATCGCCGACCGTTCCGCCGATCTCGATCAGAATAATGTCGTACGCTCCGGAGCTCCCCAGCGCCAGCATCCTGCGGGTGATCTCGTCGGTGATATGCGGGATCACCTGTACCGTCTTCCCCAGATAGTCGCCGCGGCGCTCCTTGGTGATCACCTCGTAGTAGACCTGCCCGGTCGTGGTGTTGTTCTGCTGGGTCATCGACTGGTTCAGGAACCGCTCGTAATGTCCCAGATCGAGATCGGTCTCGGCGCCGTCGTCCGTGACGTAGACCTCGCCGTGCTGAAACGGCGACATCGTCCCCGGATCGACGTTGATATACGGATCGAACTTCTGGATCGTCACCCGCAGTCCGCGCGATTTCAGAAGAAGACCGAGCGAGGACGATGTGATCCCCTTGCCGAGCGACGAAAGAACGCCCCCCGTAATGAAGATGTACTTCGCCTGCGGGTTCTTCGCGCCGGCTGTGCTGCTCTGGTGTATTGGTTGAGATGTCACGTTGTTCGAGACCGGATAAGGGGAGTTAGAGATTGATCAGGGACGACGGCATACGAAATAGGTGTCGGAACGCGGTACGAACATCGTCCGCGCACGGGGGTTCAAGGTCGGAAAAAGACACGGTGCCGTTGTAGGGCGTGCAATCTACAAAAGTCAGGGATACAAGGGAACCGAAGAACTGTGTCGATTCCCACGTTTGTGGGGACAGGAGAGATTGGGACGATCGCAATGGAGATGGGGAGCTCCGGTCGGCAGAGGAAAAGCGGGATCGAAACAGGGAAAATTCGCGCGGAAACGCCGTTTCCTTCTCCTACCTAACGAGAGTGAAGACCGGAGAGTCGGGGGTTCGGAGATTACTGGAGATCTATACTTCTTCTCCATCACCGGTTTCCCCATACCTCAATCGCGCACTTCTCCCTCCCTTTCCGCTCTCTGCGGACCTTACGTTCACGATATGCCGGCAGAGGACGGACGTACGGTCGATGGAGCGTTCGCTGGGGAAGAAGGTCGCCTCAACGTCGCGACGATCCTTCCATCATCATCCGTAATGTCGATGCGATGTTTGTTCGGGAAGAAGGTCGCCGCCGCATCGAACATCAGGCCGATACCCCAGCCGAAGAGAGGGAAGAAGAACCAGACCCCTCCCGTCGTGAAGATATCGATCAGGAAGAGCCCGAGGTTGACGATGAGATAGCTCAGCAGATGCTGCCCGAACGACCGACGACGCTTCTTCAGCCATTCGACCCGGGCCTCCTCGTACGCTCTGAGTTCCCCCTGCTCGGTAATGGCCGCCTCCAGCACCGACGGCTCGATACCGAGCTCGCGGGCGGTCTCCATCAGCTCCTGATGCGTGATCACGGCCGATGTTCCCTGCCTCTCCAGCGCCCGCTTCAGGATGGCGTTGACCTGATCCTGCGTGTAGCCGCGCGAACCACCTTCTTCTGTTCTCATGGAAAACCTGATGACGGCGTGGATTGAAATTCGAAAGGTCGTAACGGGAACCCACTCTCCCGGGCCGCAATGAAACGGCGAGATGTTCTAACCAAGCTCGATCTTCTTGTTCCCCTTCTCGATCACCAGCTTCCCCCCTCTCGCCTCGATCGAGAATTTCTCCGACCGCTTCTGCTCCTTGCGGACCTTCCGTTCACGATGCGCCAGCAACTGACGGGCGCCGCGGTCGATATGGCGTTCCCTGGGGAAGAAGGTCGCCGCCGCATCGAACATCAGGCCGATACCCCAGCCGAAGAACGGGAAGAGGAACCAGCCCTGCTCCGTCACGAAGATGTCGATCAGAAAGAGCCCGAAGTTGACGATGAGGAATGTCTGCAGATGCTCCCGGAACGACTGACGACGCTTCTTCAGCCATTCGGCCCGGGCCTCCTCATACGCCCCCAGCTCGCTCTGCTCCACGATGGCCGCCTCCAGCTCCGACGGCTCGATGCCGAGCTCGCGCGCGGTTTCTATCAGCTCCTGGTGCGTGACCGACGACGACGAACCCCGCCGTTCCAGCGCCCGCTTCAGGATGGCATTGACCTGGTCCTGCGTGTACTCGCGCGGACCACCCTCTTCTGTTCCCATAGAAAACTTGATCATGACCTGGATTGAATTGGAACGGTCGTAACGAGGCGATGCGCACCGGGTTGCACCGGTTACAAGATAACTTCGCTCATCCCCATCTTCAAAGGCGCGGCGAACGCCCCGATCACGCGGATTGCAACGACTGTATGACGGGCAACGGAGTGCCGAGATTTCACACCCCGTTCCCATCCCCTCATATCTCAGATCGACATATCGAGGGCGGCGACGACGGGAGCATGGTCGCTTGTGCCGGTATCCTTCCGGACATGACAGGAAACCGCCCCCTCGCCAAGGGAAGCGCTCGCGAAAATGTAGTCGATCCGCCACCCCAGGTTCCGCTCCCGCGCCCCCTTCCAGTAGGGCCACCAGGTGAAGAGACGATTGTTGTCGGGATCGAGCCGCCTGGCGACGTCGACGAGATCCCGGCCGATCATCCTCTCGAAGAGCTCGCGCTCGTCCGGACGGGTGCCGATGATGCCGGGCTTGTTCTGGCTGGGATGTATATCGTGATCGGTGCGCGCCACGTTCATGTCGCCGCAGAGCAGAAGACGCCTCCCCGCCGCATGAACGCCGGCGACGAAGCCCTCCATCTCCGCCATGAACCGGAGCTTCGCATCGTAATCCTTCCCTCCGTTCGGGATATAGACCGACGCAAGGAGAAGGTCGCCGACGGACGCCGTGACGATCCGGGACTCCATGTCGAACGGCGGGTGGCCGTATTCCGGCTCCGTGCCGAACGTCCCCTCACGGATCAGCAGCCCCACGCCCGAATAGCCGCCGGCGCCCCCATGCCAGTAGCTGTGGTATCCCGGAAGATCGAGGATCTCCGCGGGAAGCTGCGCGGGCGTCGCCTTGATCTCCTGAAGGCAGACCACATCCGGCCCCTCCACGGCGAGCCACTCCAGGAACTGCGCGCCGCGAGCCCGCAGCCCGTTGACGTTCCACGTTGCGATCGTTATCCGTTTCGTCATCACAAAAAAAATCGATGTGAGATATGATAGAAGCTGCGTCGTCCGGCCCGGAGCCTACCGTCCTCTCCCCCAGCCCTCCTCCATCCGAACCCCTTCGATCGCATAGAGCCCCTGCAGCAGGTCGCGCCGGTCGCCGACCGGGCCGTTGAACTTGAGCCGCAGGATCGCCTCTCCATCTTCTCCTCTCTTCCGTTCTATCG
This sequence comes from uncultured bacterium, assembly GCA_966250335.1. Lineage (GTDB taxonomy): Bacteria > Bacteroidota > Ignavibacteria > OLB7 > OLB7 > OLB7. Next base: position 136,123 of record CBINGZ010000008.1, read on the forward strand.
TGAAGCGCTCCACGTAGTCGTCGAAGGCATGAACGAGCCCGGTGATCCTCTCCCGCGCCTCGCGCGTGTCGGGAATGATGAAGAGGTAGTCGCGGACGAAGCGATGGCGTATCCGGTTCTCGACCGCGCGAAGCGCCAGGATCATGCAGACGGAGGCGAAGGTGACGGCGCAGGCGCTGATGAGATATCCGTATCCGATCATCATGCCGAGAGCGGCCAGGAACCAGATCATCGCCGCCGTGGTCAATCCCTTGACCATGTTCCCGCGCTGGTGCAGGATCGCTCCCGCTCCCAGGAACCCGATCCCCGTCACGATCTGCGCGGCGATCCGCGTGGGATCGCCGCCCGTTTCCCGTCCCATCTCAAGGCTGATGACGGTATAGAGCATCGATCCCAGACAGACGAGAATGTTGGTGCGCAGCCCGGCCGGCTTGCCGGTTACCTCCCGTTCCATGCCGATGGCGCCGCCGCAGAGAACGGCGACGGCGAACTTGACGGCGATGACCGGCGCCAGACGGAGAAGGTCGTCGGAGGATTCGAAGAGATTCATGCGGACAAAGTAACCAGAGTACGGCGTGGTCCGCAAGACGGGTCACCCCGGGCGGCGGCCCCATTGCGTTGCGGCCCTCATTCTTGTACCTTCGTGACCGTTCCCGATCGAATTCATACGACTCCGCACGGTGTATAGATCCCGCATCCTGATTCGAACTCTGCCGCCGCTGATGCTCTTCGCGTTCTGCGGCTGCGTGACTACTGCCTTTTTCCCGGAACAGACACGCCTGGAGTGTCCTGAGCCGGTCGTCCGCTGCGAACCGGGGCGGTTCGATCAGATCACGATCGACACATCCTCCGCTCCGCAGATCCGCTCACGGAACTACCTGTCGATCACGAAGGTGGAGGGGCTGGAGACGGAGGCCGACGAGTTCGGCGTTTCCTTCCCGGCAACGGGAGGAACCGGCGCTCACGGGCGCGTCACGATCCGCCGGGCGCGCAGATCCGGCGTGCCGGATGAGCTCGTCCCCGTCAGGTTCGCGTCGATCACGAAGGCGTCGACCGGCACACCGTTCAGATCGGACGAGATCACGGGATCGATAGGTCGCGGAGCGATCCGCGAGCAGAGCTCGGCCGTGGCGTTCGCGGCGCACCGCGAGGGAGGGGTACGTGGGGATTACGATCTCTACACAGGCCATGAACGGGGCACCGAGATCGCCGACGCCGAGCGCAACCCGATCTCGGCCGTGGTCTGGTGGGATGCGCAGCCGGCGCTCTCCCCGGATGGACGTTCCCTCTACTTCGCCAGCGACCGCCCCGGCGGCCTGGGGGGGACCGATCTCTACCGGAGCGATCTCGCCCCGGACGGCTCCTGGTCGGAACCGGTCAACCTGGGAGCGGGGGTCAACACCCCCTGCGACGAACTCTCCCCCTGGATCAGCGGCGACGGCGCCTGGCTCTACTTCTCCTCGGCGGGACATGAGACGGTCGGCGGCTACGATCTCTTCAGGGCTCCGCTGAGCCGGGGAGAGGTCGGCGGCGCGAGCAACCTCGGCAGGCCGATCAACACATCGTACGACGAACTCTTCCCCTCGGCCCCCGCGAACGCCGATCCCGACACGCTTCTCTACTACAGTTCCGATCAGACGGGATCGAGACTCTTCGACGTCTACGTCCTCCACATGCGGAAACGCGCAGGCGCCGATCGCACGGCCGATGCTCTTCCGCCGAAAAACGTCAGGCTGACGGGACGGATCGAGGATAGCCGCGGACGTCCGATCGACAGCGCCAAGGTCTCGATCGTCGAGCGCGATCCCCCCGGCTGGAAGGATTCCACGATCACCGGCCGCAACGGCGAGTATCAGTTCGATATCCAGCAGGGGAAGACCTACGACGTCACCGCCGGCGGCGACAGCACGCTCTACGGTCAGCAGCGGATCAACGTCCCCTTCTCCAACGACTCCGGCATCGTGCGTCGGAATATCGTGGTGCCGGATACCATCACGTTCCGGGTGAACTTCCCGTTCAACAACGCCACCGATCCCTACGAGTTCACCCTGGACGAGCAGGGGCTCCCCGGGGGCGAACGCTGGCTCGACGTGATCGAGCGGATGGCCGGGTTCCTCCGTTCGGCGAACACCGGGATCATCGAACTGGTGGGACATACCGATCCGGTCGGCACCGACCCCTTCAACCTGGACCTGGGGCGGCGGCGCGCGGAGTTCGTCAGGCGGGAGCTTGTGAAGCGGGGGGTCCCCTCCGGCAGGCTGGTCGTCCGCTCCGAGGGGGAGACCCGTCCCCTTCCGCCGGTCGCCGACGAGAAGGAGGAGCTCTACCACGCCAGGCTGCGCCGGGTCGAGCTTCTGCGGAGAGATCAGTGAGGATGGGACCAGTACCTTATACACGTCCGTTTCAGACATGAGAACATTCTACTACGTCCTTTCCATGGTGGCCGCCGCGTTCCTGCTGGCGGGGTGCTACACCGCCTCGCGGATCGAGCGGGAGCTCTATACCATCACGCTGCGCGACACCACCATGCGGCAGAACGTCAACAACGTCCCCGGCGAACGGGACAACGGTACGATCTACCCGACATCGAGACAGGTGGAGATCGAACGGGGTTACGTTCAGAAGGATTCCACGGTGGAACGATTCTATCCCGCCTTCCTCCGGTACGGCGGCGTGGAGGCGGCAAGCTTCATGGGGACGGGCGGATCGGGAAAGGGAACCGGCCTGGGGCTCTTCGGACTGTACGACCTCTTCTCCGGAAAACGGCCGGCCGACTCCAAGACCTTCACCGCCGACATGTATCGTTTTCTACCATACGAATGGCGGCTCCGCTGGTTCGACGACGCCCCGGACTGGACGTTCGGCATATCGGCCGTCGAGGTGTTTCTCCAGCACAACGACTCCAGCGCCGAGACCGAGCCGGGAGAGCGGCTGATGGGCTTCGCATCGCCATACTTCAGAAAGCGATTCTTTTTCAGGGAGGAGCCTCCCTACGTCATGCTGGTCCCGTTCGTCGGGTTCGGACTTATCCCGTCGCAGTATCTCAACGTGGGGGCCTCGCTCGATATCGGTTCCTACGGCGGCTTCAACCTGCGGGCATACGGCGGCTACATCACCGGCACCTCCCTCTTCCTTCCCGACGAGGATGACCCCGACCAGCTCGGGGATTATTCGGCAAGCTTCCCCTACTTCGGCGTGGGGGTCTCGGCCCTCGACTTCGTCAACAGGACGGAGGAGCTCTTCATCGAATGGAAGGATCACGACCATAACGCCGTGGAGGTGAGCGCGCTCAACTTCGATCTCGTCTATTCCACCACCTCCGGGGCCGGCTCCTGGTTCAATCCGCCGGTAAGCGGAGACACCTCCGGCGCCTATCCCACCGGGTTCATCCTGAAATTCGGATCGGCCAACTTCCCGCTTCCGATCGGGAAGGGAGAGCTCTATGTGGGGACGTCCCTCTTCAGCGGACTCATTCTCTCGCAGGACGAGATAGCGTACGGGTGGCTCCCCTTCAGGGCCGGCTACAGGACCAGCCTCTTCCACAAGGATCTGAGCGTGGAGCCGTTCACCGAGGTGATCTACTATCCCCAGACCGCGTTCCAGCTCGGCGGACGCGTCTCCCTCAAGCTTCCCGATTTCCGTCTTCCGATCCTGAGCTATCCGATCCCGCTCAGGCTGAACGGATCGGTCGGCTACGTCAGCGGATCGGCCAACACCGACGTCCTCTCCGGCTTCGAGGATCTGGCGGCTCCGGCCGATTTCTCCACGCTCTATTTCAGCATCGGCCTCGGCATCGGCGACGTGTTCCACACGCCCGAGGAGGTGCGCCGCAAATGAGATCGAGGTACGGCATCGCCGCGCTCCTCCCATGCCTCGCCCTGGCCGGCTGCCAGGTGGCGAACTTCCCGACGACGATGGGACGGGACTACGAACGTATCGACATCATCACGGGAGATGATATTTATTCGGGAAGGATTCTATCGGATCGTCACGATGTGGAGCTGACGAAGACCGGCATCCTCCTGAAGCCCGGAGCGCGGTTCGCCGTGAAGACGCTGGAGGTCACGCAGTTCGCCGCCCAGTTCCATCTGGCGATTCTGGAGGGAACGGGGGTCACGGCATACATGCGTACCGTCCCCTACCGGTTCGATCCCTCGCGCGGGATCGCGATCCGATATGCCGTCGACGGCTGCTCCATCAGGTTCCCCGACGGAAGGACGCTTACCCTTGAATACAACGCCGAGACCGGAGGAGAGCTTCTCTCGCTCTACAATGAGGCGGAGCGGATAGCCGTCTCGGTCGAGTGTGACCGCCTCTATGAAGGCGAGTCCGAACTGCCGGCCACCGAATACGTCATCTTCGAGCCTCTGCCGGGCTCGACCGTCGAGATCCGATCGGCCGCCTATTTCAACAGCGATACCGACTAGCCGCAATGTCGCAGCCCATCCACGGAAGCCGCAGATCATGAGCAGGACCGCAGGAACATGGGAAACCGGCCCTCCCGAGGCCGATCCCGACCGGTCGTTCCGGACCGGCGAGGAGCGGTATCGCATGATCGTGGATGCCGTCGATCAGCTCATCTGGGTCGTCGGCGCCGACGGAACGAGCGTTGAATACTTCAACAGACGGTGGGTGAGTTATCTCGGATCGATTCCGACCACCTCCCCCGGTTTCGACTGGGCCGATCTGGTACATCGTGACGATCTGCAATCGGTCCTCCTCGTCATGGCCGCCGGGCCCGCCACCGGCGCCATGTTCCAGGCGGAGTTCAGAATCCGCCGGTACGACGGAACCTACAGATGGCACCTGGCGCGCGTCTCGCCGCTGCTCGACGACGACGGCGACATCACCGGCTGGCTGGGTGGCGCCACCGATATCGACGACCGGCGACGGGGGGAGGAATCGATCCGCTTCCTCGCCGAGATCAGCGCCAGCCTCGCCTCCGCGCAGGAGAGCCGCGCCGTCATCGGGCGGATCGCCCACCTTGCCGTCCCCCGCTTCGCCGACTACTGCGCCGTCGCCCTTCTGGATGAGAACGGAACGATCGGCCGCACGGAGATCGCCCACGGCGACCCGGAGACGGAGGCGGAAATCCACCGTTATGTTCACGATCACCCGCTCCGGCTCGATGCGCCGTTCGGTATCGCGGCAGTGATCAGGACCGGAGAGCCGCAGTTCATCCCGTATATCGCACCGGGAGCGCCCGAGCCCGACGAAGGGGATCAGCGGCGCATCATGCGCGCCTTCCGCCTCCACTCCTATATCGCAGTGCCGCTCACGGCGCGAGGCCGCGTGCTCGGTGCGATCAGCTTCACCTTCGCCGAGTCGATACGGGCCTACAACGAGCACGACTTCGCGCTGGCGAAGGAGATCGCCCGCCGGGTATCGCTCGTTCTGGAGAACGTCAGGCTGTTCGAGGAGCTGCGGGAGAGCGAGGGGCGGTTCAGGACGATCATCGAGACATCTCCCGATGTGATCTATACGATCGCACTCGACGGCACGCTCGCTTCACTGAGCCCCGCCTTCGAGACGCTCACCGGATGGTCCTCCGAGACCTGGCTCGGACGGCACTTCGCCCCGATCGTCCACCCCGAGGATCTTCCGACGGCGCTCGAGCGTTTCCACGCCGTTCTCTCCGGCAGGACGCTTCCCCCCTTCCAGATCAGAATCCTCACCCGCTCGGGAACATATCTCACCGCGGAGTTCCGGACCCGTCCCTACATGCAGGAAGGGGCGATCATCGGAGCGATCGGCGTCGCCCAGGATATCACCGAACGGGTGCTGGCGGAAAAATCGCTGCGGGAGAGCGAACGCCGCCTCCGCCGACTGCTCGACTCCAACACGTTCGGTGTGGTGTTCGGCAGATTAGAGGGAGAGATCATATCCGCCAACGATTATTTCCTCCGCATGACCGGCTACACGCCGGACGACCTTCTCTCCGGCTCGATACACTGGGAGACCCTGACGCCCCCCGAGTACCGCGCCACCGACAGGCTCGCCCTGGACAAACTGCGCGCCACCGGCGTCTGCTCCCCGTACGAGAAGGAGTATGTACGCAAGGACGGCAGCCGCGTTCCGGTGCTCATGGGGGCGGCGGTCCTCGACGAACCGTATGAGGAAGGAGAGGAGATCGCCGCCTTCCTGCTCGACCTGACCGAACTGCACCAGGTCCTGGAGGAACTTCGGGAAAGCGAGGATCTTCTGGCCGAGGCCCAGCGGATGGGAAGGATCGGAAGCTGGGACTGGGAGGTGTCGGCCGACAGAATCACATGGTCGGAGGAGATGTACACAATCTACGGGGTCGACCGTTCGACCTTCTCCCCCACGCTCGACGGGTTCATCTCGCTCATCCATCCGGACGATCGCGACAGAGTGGGAGGGATCGTCGGAAACTCATATCGTACCGGTGAGCCGTTCCACTACCATCATCGCATCATCAGGCCGGACGGCGAGATACGGGTCCTGCGGGCGCACGGGAAGGTGATCCGCAACGCCGAGGGGACCGTCGTCAGAATGCGCGGCTCGGGCCAGGATGTGACCGAGGCGCGAAAGGCGGAGGAGGAGATCACCAGACTCAACGAAGATCTGGAGGCGCGCGTCGTGGAACGGACGGCGCAGCTCGAGGCCTCCAACAAGGAGCTGGAGGCGTTCGCCTACTCCGTGTCGCACGACCTGCGCGCGCCGCTCCGGAGCATCGACGGCTTCTGCAAGATACTTCTGGACGATTACGGTCCCGGGCTGGACGACGAAGGGCGGGAATATCTCGACAGGGCCCGCCGCGCAAGCCAGCGGCTGGGGCAGCTCATCGACGATCTTCTGAACCTTTCGCGCGTGACCCGCAGCGAGATGCGTTTCGAGGAGGTGGATCTGAGCTGGATCGCCGAGCGGATCGCGCAGGAGCTGCGCCAGACCGAACCGGAGAGAACGGTCCGCTGGAAGATCGCCCCGCGCATCGTCGCCCGCGGGGACGCGCGGCTGCTTCATCTGGTGATGCAGAACCTGCTGGGGAACGCCTGGAAGTTCACTGCCAGGAACCCCGACGCAGTCATATCGTTCGGCGAGGAGATTCGCGACGGACGGAGGACGATGTTCGTGCGGGACAACGGCGTGGGGTTCAGCATGGCGTACGTCGACAAGCTCTTCCACTCCTTCCAGCGGCTCCATTCCCCGGCCGAATTCCCCGGAAGCGGCATCGGACTCGCCACGGTGGCGCGGATCATCCGCCGGCACGGAGGGATCGTGAGCGCCGAGGCCGCCCCGGGGAAAGGGGCGACCTTCAGCTTCACGCTCTAAGACCCGTCCGCACCGGCCGGGAATCGTGATTCAGGCCCTGTCGGGCCGCGTGCGCGTCCGTTCGGAGACGCCGAATCGGCTCACGAGCCGCCGGATCTGCTGCGGCTCCCCAAGCACCATCAGCGTATCCCCTGCGTTGAGTCTCTCGCTCCCCGATGGATTTGTGACGATCGTGGAATCGCGCCGTATCTCCAGCACGGTGACGCCGAACTCGGTCCGGATGGCGGTCCGTTCCAGTGTCGCCCCCACCACCGAGGAGTTCTCGTCCACGAAGAGAACCGATATATCGTACCCCGGCCTGTCCGTGAGCAGGTCGTTCACCATCAGCGCCGAATCCTTCGCCGCGCGGAAGATCTGATACTCCCCTTCTCTCACCTCGTCGATGAACTTCTCGATCCGATCCTTCGGCATATCATATCGCAGGAGGACACGCGCAAAGATCTCCACGGAGGTCTCGAACTCCTCCGGCACGACCTCGCTGGCGCCGAGCTCGGCCAGCGAGCGGATCTCGCTCACATATCGCGTCCGGGCGATCAGGTGCAGTTCCGGATTCAGCCGCCGGGCCGACTGGATGATGGCGCGCGTGGAGAGAGGATCGTTCGTGACGACCACCGCCACACGGGCCCGTTCGATCCCCGCGTGCTCCAGCACGGAGTCGTAGGAGGCGTCGCCGTAGAAGATCGGTTCGCCGTTCCGCCGCTCGGCGCGTACCGTGTCGGCGTTCATCTCGATCACCACGTAGGGGATGTTCCCGTGCCGTGCGGCGCGGGCCACGTTCCTGCCGTTGAGACCGAATCCGATGATCACCAGATGATTTTCCAGTTTGCTCGAAGGGGCGTCGGCGAGATCCTCGGCGCCGCGAGCCGCCGCCTGCATGCGGCGCGGGATCGGAATGCGGGATATCAGGTCGGCAAGCCTCGGCCCGGCCGTCATGAGGAACGGGGTGGCTGCCATGGTGAGGACGGCCACCGCCAGGAAGCTCTGATACTGCACGGCGTCGATCAGCCCGAACTCCTTGCCGGAATCGGCAAGGATGAACGAGAACTCGCCGATCTGCGCGATCGATATTCCCACCAGAACCATCGTCCGGATCGGCAGCCGCAGGATGAGGGTGACGATCCCCCCCACCACCCCTTTCAGGGCAACGGACCCGATCACCAGCAGCAGGGTGCGCAACGGATTGTCGAAGACGAACGACAGATCGAGCAGCATCCCGATCGAGACGAAGAAGAAGCTGGTAAACACATCGCGGAACGGCAGAATCCCCCCGAGAGCCTGATGGCTGTATTCCGATTCCGATATGATAAGCCCCGCCAGAAACGCCCCAAGTCCCAGCGACAGGCCCACGCTGGAGGTGATCCAGGCGACGGCAAGACAGATCACCACGGCGCAGAGGACGAACATCTCCCGGCTTCTGGTGCGGGCGATCAGGTAGAGGAATTTGGGAACGATAAATCGCGAACAGAGATACACACCCGCCACGACCGCCGCCGCCTTCCCCGCCATGACCGCCAGGGCCATCAGCGGATCTTCGCTCCGGCCGGCGATCAGCGGGACGAAGAGCATCATCGGGACGATCGCCAGATCCTGAAAGATCAGGACGGCAAGCGTGGTGCGCCCGTGCGGGCTTTCGATCTGCGAACGCTCATGCAGTATCTTGAGGACGATCGCCGTGCTGCTGAGCGAGACAAGAAACCCCACGAAGAGCGAGGTGGCGGGAGAAAGCCCCGTCATGCTCGCCGCCAGGTAGACAAGCCCCGTGGTGAGACAGACCTGAAGCGAACCGCCGAGCAGCACGGCACGACGTATCTGGAAGAGCTTGGTGATCGAGAACTCGATCCCGATGGTGAAGAGGAGCAGGACCACACCGATCTCCGCAAAGACTTCCACTTCCTCCGCCGCGTTGACGACGGCGAGTCCGTGAGGGCCCGCGATCAGACCGGTGATCAGAAGGCCGACGACGCCGGGAATCCGCAGACGGTGGCAGATCAGAAGAATCACAACGGCCATGGCAAACACGGCAACCATGGCGGACAGCAGAGGGATATGCATGCTCGGTCTCTCCTTGGCGAAAAATGAGGGGGGGCCGGGCGGCACGGAAGCGAAATCCGATCGTCGTGATGACATCGTATAGGTGGACGTAGTCGCTTCCGTCCGGAACCAAGAATAGCATAAAGATCATATCAATGCGAACGCTCTACGCTTTTTCACGTCTTCTTGCCGCGGGAACCCTTGTGGGAACGGCCCTTCCGGCGTTTTCACAGGAACGGCGGCCCGCCGATACCACGGTCCGCTACGCCGACACCATCGTGGTGCAGGGGAAGCGGACCTTCTCCGCCGCCGGCGACGCCCGCTTCCGCGCCGCCGATTTCGCGCTCCGTCCCCGGAACTCGGCCCAGGAGATCCTCCGCGTCGTCCCCGGCCTGATGATCGCCCAGCACGGCGGCGGCGGTAAGGCCGAACAGATCTTCCTGCGAGGTTTCGACTGCGACCACGGCACCGATATCAACGTCCGGGTCGACGACGCCCCCGTCAACATGGTCTCCCACGGCCACGGACAGGGATACGCCGATCTCCATTTCGTGATCCCCGAGACGATAGATCGCATCGAGGTGGTAAAGGGACCATACTTCGCCCGCTACGGTGACTTCACCACGGCCGGCGCCGTCACCTTTCTGACCGCCGACACGCTGGCCGAAAGCCTTGTAAAGATGGAGGGGGGCTCGTTCGAGACCTACAGAGGTGTCGCGCTCCTGAAGACGCCGGTGGCGGCCGGGACGACCGACGCCTATTTCGGCGGCGAGGTCTTCGGCACCAGGGGCTACTTCGAGGCTCCGCAGAACTATCGTCGTGTGAACCTTTTCGCCAAGGTCCACTCCCGTCTGGAATCGAGGGGATCGCTGAGCGCCAGCCTCTCCGGGTTCGGATCGGGATGGGACGCCAGCGGTCAGATCCCGGAACGCGCCGTCGCCTCCGGCGCCATCACCCGCTTCGGGTCGATCGACTCTCTGGAGGGGGGCTCCACCTCCCGCACGACGGCGGTGGTCAGGTACAGCTCCGGCGGAGACTCTCCCCTGACCCTGACCGGCTCACTGACCGACTATCGCTTCCGGCTCTTCAGCAATTTCACCTTCTTCCTGGCCGACTCCCTCCGCGGCGACATGATCGAACAGACCGACGACCGATCGGTGATATCGCTCAAGGGGGAGAAGGATATCTACTTCAATCTGCTCGGATCGGACTCCCGGCTGCGGATCGGCGTCGACCTGCGCAACGACGACATCAACGCCGCCCTCTACAACGACTCGGCCCGCGTCCGGACCTCGACGGTACGGGACGCGCGGATCGAGCAGCGTCAGTTCGGCCTCTACGCCGAACAGGAGATCGACCTGACGTTCGCCCGCCTGCTGCTGGGGCTGCGCTCCGATTACATCGTGTTCGATGTCGAGAACCTCGTACACTCCGGCGCCGCGCCGGAAGGGATTCGCCAGCAGCTTCTCTTCTCCCCGAAGGCGAATCTTGCGGTCCCCTTCGGGGAGGAGTTCTCCCTTTTCGTCAACTCGGGCTTCGGATTCCATTCGAACGACGCCCGGGTCGTGGTCGCCGAGACGGAGCAGAGGACGCTCCCCAGGGCGTTCGGCGCAGAGATCGGTATGCGATATGAAAGCCCCAACGGCCTCTTCGCGGGCTCGGCCGCCGCGTGGATGCTCGACCTGCAGAGCGAGTATGTCTACGTGGGGGATGCCGGCACCACGGAGCCGAGCGGCCGTTCGCGCAGAACGGGGATCGACATGGAGGGGCATCTTACCCCGACGACCTGGCTGACCCTCGGCGTCGATGCCACCCTCTCCCGCGGACGTTCGACGGAGGACCCCGAGGGGGAGAACTACATCCCCCTTGCCCCCACCTTCACCCTCTCCGCCAACGCCGTGGTCCGGTTCGAACCGTTCTCGGCGGCGGTCAGGCTTCGCTCGATCAGCGATCGGCCGGCCAATGAGTCGAACACGGTCCGGGCGCTCGGGTACTCGATCGTCGACATGTCGGCATCATATCGCATCGGGCCCGCCGAACTCTTCGTGAATGTGGAGAACGTGCTCGATGCATCGTGGAACGAGGCGCAGTTCGACACGGAGAGCAGGCTTCGGGGGGAGGTTGCGCCGGTGAGCGAACTTCATTTCACCCCCGGCTCCCCCCTCTCCCTGCGCGGAGGGATCGCCTACAGGTTCTGAGCCGCGATCTGCATCGACGACAACAACGGGGAGACCGGATTGGTGTCCCCGCTCTCTTTCTATCTTTTCGGAGGAACCTGTCGTTGACGGTGAATCGTTAGTTATCTTCAGCGATCGTTCAACATCCCGGTCCGATCGCACTATCGGTTACCGCAGAGTTCCGGACAATCCCTGAACAATGAAAGAGAACGCCCCCTCGAGTTCGGTTCAGCAGCTCAGGAAATGGACCCCCATGCTGGTGCTGGCGGCGACGCTGCTCATCACCGGCGTGGCATGGTTCGCCGTCCGCTCCATGGCCGACACGAACGACGAGCTCGAGTTCCAGGGGACCACGCAGCGGATGATGAACAGTCTCCAGCGAAGGACGAACACCTCGATCGCCCTCCTTCGCGCCGCCGCCGGTCTCTTCGCCTCCAGCAGCGAGGTCAGCCTCTCTCAGTTCCGCGCGTTCGTCAGGAATCTGGAACTGCGCGGGCAGCACCCCGGCGTGCAGGGGATAGGATACGCGCAACGGACCCCGCTGGAGCTGCTCGATTCGATCAACATGCGGCTGCAGACGGAACAGGGGAGCCGGCATTCGGTCTTCCCTCCGGGAGAACGGACCGAATACTACCCCGTCCTCTACCTGGAACCGCTGGATGAGAGAAACCGGCCCTCCCTCGGCTTCGATATGTTCTCCGACCCTGAACATCGAAAAGCGATGGAAACCGCCCGTGACAGCGGCCGGGAGGCGGCCACCGGCAACATCCCGCTGACCCATGAACTGACGGGGGAGAAACGATCGGGGTTCATCATCTTCATGCCTCTCTACGAGGGTGTGGCGCTCCCCCCTTCCGTCGAGAAACGTCGCGAGCGGCTTATCGGATTCGTCTACAGTCCCTTCCGGGTGGACGATCTGCTGCAGGACGTATCGGGCGGCGACAGTCTTCACGAAGTGGATATCATGGTCTACGACGGCCTGGACACCTCCGCCGCCGCGCTGCTCCACACGTCGCGCACCTTCATGACGGAACCGCAGAGCGGGTACGAGCCGAGATATACATATCTCACCACGATCGACGTTGCCGGCAGGAAATGGACGATAGAGTTCGTGACCCGGCCGGAGTTCGAGGAGACCTCCGGCCGTGAGGTCGAGCCGTATATCCTGATCGGAGGTGTGATCACCGCGCTCATCCTCTTCGCGGCGACGCACGCCGAGGCGCGGGCCCGCGACCTGGCGGAACGGCGGGCGGCGGAGCTGCGGGTCTCCGAGGCGGCCCTGCGGGAGAGCGAGTCGCGGCTGCGCCGGATGATGGAGTCGAACGTGCTCGGCATCACCATCGCCGCGCCGGACGGGCGGATCGTGGAGGCGAACGACTCCTTCCTGGAGATGCTGGGATACACGCGCGAGGATCTGACGGCGGGCCGGCTGAACATGCTCGACCGGACGCCCGACGAGTTCCGGGAGGTCGATGAGAGCGCCAGGGCGCTGATGAAGGAGGGGACCAACCACAAACCGTACGAGAAGAAGCTGCTCCGATGCGACGGCAGCGGAATCCCCGTCCTGGTCGGCACCGCCTACCTTGGAGGGCCGGAGGAACTGGCGGCGGGGATGTTCATCGACCTGACGGACGCCAAGGCCGCCGAACGGGAGATCCAGCGGCTGAACGAGGAGCTGGAACAACGGGTCATCACCAGAACGGCCCAGCTCGAGGCCTCCAACAAGGAACTGGAATCGTTCGCCTATTCCGTGGCGCACGATCTCCGCTCTCCGCTGCGCGCCATCGACGGCTACGCGAAGTTCCTGCTGGACGACTACGGCGATCGGCTGGACGACGAAGGACGGAGCTACCTCCACCGCTCACGCGCCGCCAGCCAGAGACTGGGGCAGCTCATCGACGATCTGCTCGATCTCTCCCGCGTCTCCCGCGTGGAGATGCAGATCCAGACCGTCGATCTCAGCTCGATCGCGCGGCGGATCGCGGCCGATCTTCGCGGCTCCGACCACGATCGCAAGGTCGAGTTCGTGATAGCTCCGGGGATCACCGCCCGGGGGGACGAACGCCTGCTGGAGCTGGTGATGCAGAACCTGCTCGGCAACGCCTGGAAGTTCACGGCCCGGGTTCCGGAAGCCCGCATCGAGTTCAACTCGACGGTCGTCGACGGGAAGGAGGCCTACTACATCCGCGACAACGGAGCCGGGTTCGATATGTCGTATGTCGACAAGCTCTTCCGGACGTTCCATCGGGTCCATTCCCCGGCCGAGTTCCCCGGAACCGGTATCGGCCTGGCGACCGTACACCGGGTCATCGAACGCCATGTGGGAAAGGTCTGGGCCGAAGGGGAGGTGGACAAGGGAGCCACATTCTACTTCTCGCTGTAGAACGATATATATAATTCGGGGCATGATATTCCTCACCTCCCCGGATTGATCACCAGATACCCCACGCGGATCCTGTCGCGCGACCCCGAGACCGTGCTGCCGTCGATCACCACGGGGCCCCCCGTCTCGTTCAGCATGTCGACCGAAAGGAGAAACGAGCCGGAAGCCCTGTCGTCGACGCCGACGGCGAAGGTGACCCCGGCGGACCCGAACGTCGGGAGAACGGCCGTGTTCTGGCTGTTCGGCCCGTCATTCTGTTCGACGACACCGACCAGAACGATGCTCTCCGGCGACACATATCGATTAACGATTCGTATGCGACTCGCCCATCGGTGGCGCGTTCCGTTCTCCACGGTCACGTCGAGCGCGGGGCCGGGGATCTCCACGACTCCGCTCGGCCCCTGCGCGTTGTAGAGGCTCCCTCCGCTCGACCCCGGCTCCACGGCCGAGTATCCGCTCCCGGTCTGCGTCGTGCGTCCCACGGCCAGCTCGCCGCTGCTGATCTGGAGCGCAACGTTCGTCCCCCCCGAATCGCTCTCGCCGTTGCCGACGGCGAGGACGCCGATGGCGCCGCTGTTCGGGGCAGCTCCTCTCGCCGCCCCCACGACGCCGATCGACTGCGCCGTCGTGCTCCCTCGCGCCTCTCCCCTGACGGCAAAGGAGTTGTCGGCGGTCGACACGGTTTCGGCGTCGAGTCGGTCGGCCAGGTTCAGTCCCCCCGTTGCGGTGAAGTCGGTGCCCGGGACGCCGATGTTGACGATCGGCCAGCTGCTCATGTTCATGATCCCTCCCACGGCCACTCTCCCCCCACCCGGAGCGGTCCCGATGCCGACGCTTCCGTCGGCGGCGATCCGCATCCGCTCCTCGTTTCCGGTCCGGAAGGCGAGGGAGCGGGCGTCGACGGTGCCGATGAACTGCGAAGTATGGTCGACCCCGATATTCCCGGTCGTCAGCCATGCGCCGTTCCCGGCGGAGGTCAGCACTCCGCCCCAGCGCGGGGCGGTCCGTGAGCCGACGTTCAGCTGCAGTTCGTTCGCCTCCGTGTTGAAGAGCATAAGGCCGACGGCGGGGGCGAGGATCGAGTCGCGCTGGCGGGTCGTGCTCCTTGAAGGAAGGAATCCGCCGCGAACCCTCCCCTTCCCCGCCCCGACTTCGAGTATCGCGGAGCGATCCGGTACGGGGACGCAGATCCCGACGCCTCCGTCGACGTCGACGACCGGGCCTCCCTGAGCATGAGCCGGAGGAGAGAGGGGGTGAATGAGAAGGGAGAGTGTAAAGGAAACGACAAGGCGTGGTGAAGCTGTCATGGCGACTCCTCCGGTATTCGTTGAGGGTGGTGGTGGTGAATCGAACGCCGGAGTATACGTAACCGAACGGCAGAGAATCCACCCGCTTTCCGGGCCTCGAAAATTTTTTCAGGAGCCGGGAACTTTCCGTTCCGGAGGATTGTCGTATTCATATTTGTGGCGTTTTCAAACGATCGACCCGATCGATCCCAGCATCAAGGAGCACACAATGAATCAGGACGGCATCAGAAGACTGCCGGAAATCATCTCGCAGAACGAGACGGAGATCCTGGCGGAATGGATCAGGCTGCAACGCGAATTCTCCGGATCGGTCGCCGGTCCCGGCAGAGACGGCGAGACGACGGAGATCTCCCGCGAATTCCTCAAGCACTTCACGATCGCCCTCGGTCGCAGCGGATCGACCGACTCGACAACGTCGGAGTGGACCGAGGTACGCGACCTTCTCTCCGACGTCTCCCGCACCAGGGCGCGTCAGGGGTACAGCGCGTCGCAGACGGCGACCTTCATCTTCTCTCTCAAACAGCCTCTCTTCAACCGGATCAGGGCGACCCTGGGCTCCGATGCGGATTCGCTCGCCGATGCCCTCTGGGCGGTCTCGATCCTGGTGGACAAGCTCGGACTCTTCACGATCGAGACCTATCAGAAGGGACGGGAGGATGTGATCAACCGTCAGCAGCAGGAGCTTATGGAGCTCTCGACCCCGGTGGTACGTCTCTGGCACGATGTTCTTGCCCTCCCCCTGATCGGCACGCTCGACAGCGGCCGGACGCAGGTGGTGATGGAGAGCCTGCTGCAGGAGATCGTGACGACCGGCGCAAGCATCGCCATCATCGACATCACCGGCGTCCCCACGGTCGATACCCTGGTGGCGCAGCATCTGCTCAAGACCGTGGCGGCCGCGCGGCTGATGGGGGCCGACTGCATCATCAGCGGCATCCGTCCGCAGATCGCGCAGACGATCGTCCATCTGGGAGTGGAGCTGAACGACGTCATCACCAAGGCGAGCCTTGCCGACGCGTTCGCCATCGCCCTGAAACGCCTGGGACAGAAGATCGTCAGCGCCGAATCCCGGCAGGGACGTCAGAGCCAGGAGGAGAACCTCGGTTACCAGTCACTCTAGCAGGGAATACTTAGTGGAGCGAATACCGATTCTGAAAATGGGCCAGTACCTCCTGGTCTCCATCCAGGTCGATATGCACGATCGACTTGCGATGACGCTGCAGGACGACCTTACCAACAAGATCGTCACGACCAAGGCGAGAGGGGTACTTATAGATATCTCGTCACTCGATATGGTGGATTCCTTCATCGGCCGCATGCTGGGAAATATC
This sequence comes from uncultured bacterium, assembly GCA_966250335.1. GTDB lineage: Bacteria > Bacteroidota > Ignavibacteria > OLB7 > OLB7 > OLB7. The sequence continues at coordinate 152,645 of CBINGZ010000008.1, forward strand.
GCGGCGATGTCGAGCGTGCTGGACGCCAAGACCGTCGTCGTCGGAATGCAGCCGTCGGTCGCCATTACACTCGTGGAACTCGGCCTGATGCTGAAGGGAGTCTACACCGCCCTCAATGTCGAGAAGGGGATGGCGTTCCTCAACGCCTCCCTCGATGAATGGGAGGAGTAGATGACCATTCGCAAGGAAGAGACGATGCCTCTTTATTCGTCGGACGACGTCGTGCGTGTCCGTCAGCAGGTGCGCGCGCTTGCGGTTGAACTGGGGTTCTCGCTGGTGGATCAGACCAAGATCGTCACGGCCGCCAGCGAGCTGGCCCGCAACACGGTCGACTACGGCGGCGGCGGAACCGCGCTTCTGCAGGTCCTGGACAACGGAAGCCGCCGGGGACTGCGAATCACCTTCAACGACCAGGGGCCCGGTATCGCCGATATCAAAAAGGCGATGACCGACGGCTATACCACCGGCCACGGGCTCGGTCTGGGGCTGAGCGGCGCACAACGGCTCTGCAACGATTTCGAGATCGAGTCGGCGCCGGGGAAAGGGACACGAGTCATGATCGCACGATGGAAGTAGCCCCCCTTCATTCCCCCATCATTATGTTCGGAACATGACTTCTCTGCTCCTTTCCATCGATGACCAGAGCCAGGTGTCGCAAGCCCGTCGCGAGGCAACGTTCATCGCCCGCGACATCGGCTTCGACCAGAACGGCGCCGCCAACATCTCCATTATCGTGACCGAGGCGGCCACGAACCTTATCAAGCACGGTCGCGGCGGGCAGCTCGTCATCCGCCCCTCGAACCGCGGCGGCAGGTCGGGCATCGAGCTGATCGCGTTCGACAGCGGCCCCGGGATCGACGACGTCGCCAGGGCGATGCGCGACGGGTTCTCCACCAGCGGCAGCTCCGGCACCGGCATGGGAGCGATCGCCAGACTCTCCGACGATATCGAGGTCTACACCCTCCCCTCCAGCGGCACCGTCCTCGTCGCCCGGATCTGGCGCCCCGGCGGGCCCGACACGGAACCGACGAACCGCATGCGGTTCGACGGGTTCAGCGTTCCGAAACAGGGGGAGACCGTCTGCGGCGACGCCTGGATCTTCCATCACGACAACGACCGCTCGTTCGTGATGGTCTGCGACGGGCTGGGACACGGCCCGATGGCGGCACAGGCGGCGCAGGCGGCCCTTGAGACCTTCAGGGAGAGCACGCGGACGAGTCCCGGCGATATCCTCGACGAGCTTCACGGGGGGATGCGACATACCCGGGGAGCCGCCATCGCGGTCGCGGAGGTCCGGCAGCGCGAGGGGAAGCTGATCTACGCCGGAATCGGCAACATCGTCGGTTCGATCGTCCGCCCGAATGAGATGCGTCGACTCGTCTCCCATAACGGAACCGTCGGCATGACGGTCAGGAAGGTCCAGGAGTTCACGTACGATCTTCCCGACGACGCGTTCCTGATCCTCCATTCCGACGGCATATCGACGCACTGGAAGCTGGAGGACTACCCCGGCCTGCTCGATCGCAGCACGAGCCTTATAGCGACGGTGCTCTACAGAGATTTCTGTCGCGGCCGGGACGATGCCACCGTCGTGGTGGGAGGAAGGAACTGAGGGATGGAAACGGATATCCTCAATATCACAATCCGATTCGAAGAGGATGTGGTGACGGTCCGCCGCAACGCCCGCCGGATCGCCGAGATGCTCGGGTTCGACGAGCGGGATCAGACACGGATCTCCACGGCGGTCTCGGAGATCGCCCGGAACGCCTTCATCTACGGCATGGGGGGGGAGGCCCGCTTCCACCTGGATGAAACCGACGACGGCCCGATCCTCTCGGTCGTGATCTCCGACAACGGACCGGGGATCAAGGATCTGAAACGGATACTCTCCGGCACCTACAGATCCTCCACCGGCATGGGGATGGGGATCGTCGGCGCCCGCCGGCTGATGGACGACTTCACGATCGAATCGGAGCCGGACAGAGGAACCGTCGTCACCATGCGGAAACGGATCAGAGCGATGACCGGCGTGCGCGGCCTTGCCGACAGGATCACCCGTGAACTGATCGAGACAACGCCGCCGAGCATGCAGCAGGAGCTCAAGCAGCAGAACCACGAGCTCTTCATGGCGCTGGAGGAGCTGGGACGCCGGCAGGATGAACTCTCACGGCTCAACACGGAGCTGGAGGATACGAACAGAGGGGTCGTGGCGCTCTACGCCGAGCTGGACGAAAAGGCCGAACGCCTTCGCCGCGCCGACGAGCTGAAATCGCGCTTCCTCTCCAACATGAGCCATGAGTTCCGGACTCCGCTCAACTCGATCCTCGCCCTCTCCCGCCTCCTTCTGGACCGTACCGACGGGGAGCTGACCGAGGAGCAGGAGCGGCAGATCACCTACATCAGGAAAGCGGCATCCGACCTCTTCGAGCTGGTCAACGACCTGCTCGATCTGGCGAAGGTCGAGGCGGGGAAGATCGAGGTCCATCCCTCCGAATGGACGATCTCCGACCTCTTCGGCGCGCTCCGCGGCATGTTCCGTCCGCTGCTGACGAAGGAGGGGGTGACTCTGGCCTTCGATCAGTCGGAGGCGCTCCGCCGCATGCATACCGACGAGGCGAAGGTCGCGCAGATCCTCCGCAACTTCATCTCGAACGCCCTCAAGTTCACCGAGCGCGGCGAAGTACGGGTCTCCGCCGAAATCTCCGGGGACGGCCACGACATCACCTTCTTCGTACGCGACACCGGCATCGGCATCGCTGCGGAGAACCGGGAGAAGGTGTTCGAGGAGTTCACACAGATCGACTCCGCGCGACAGCGGCTGGTGAAGGGAACCGGGCTCGGACTCCCCCTCTCCCGACGGCTGGCGGAGCTTCTGGGAGGGAGCGTCGGGCTGGAGAGCGAACCGGGGAAGGGATCGACCTTCCATGCCCGCATCCCCAGGCTCTACCGGGAGCGACCGGAAGCCGAACCGGAAACGCAGGCGCCGATCGCCGCCGGCACGCTGGTGGTGGTCGACGATCTGGAGGTCCATCGCTACCTCGTCCGCCAGTTCCTGGCGAACACCGGGATCACGATCCTGGAAACGGGGAACAGCAGGGAGGGACTCCGGCTGATCCGGGAGACCCTTCCGAGCGCCGTCTGCCTCGATGTCGTGATGCCGGAACTCAACGGCATCGAACTGCTGGAAACGCTCAGGAGCGACCCCGCCACCGCCGGCATCCCCGCCGTCGTGGTCACCTCCAAGCTCCTCTCCGACGACGAACGGGCCACGATCACGGCGCTGGGGGCTACGATTCTCTCCAAGGAGGGACTGACCAGGGAGAACTTCCTGAACGCCCTCAATCTTGCCCTGCTCGACCGGCTCGCCGAGCCGCGTCCCGCGCAGATGTAACGCACGGTTCCGCGGGCGGCGCCCCAGGCACTTTCGCACGGGGCCCGCTGTTATGTTCAGGAAGGCCAAAAAATTTCCGGGAAGAGCGGAGGGAGGGAGGCGGTACAGGATGGCCGCCGTGAGAGAGGCCTGAGCTGGGGTTCGGAATTACCTCCCTGGAGCACTATTGTGGAACAACTCACTCTCTCCGCTCAAGAGAGCATGCCCCGACTGATTCTCTTTGATGATCCGGGCGTACCCGCAGGCCGCGCATTCTCAAGCAACTATCGACAGATGAATAATTCGAATCCAGTCATTCTGCTCGTCGACGACAACGTCGCCGGACGCTACGCCATGCGTCGGATTCTTCAGACGGCCGGATTTACCGTTGTTGAGGCAGGCAGCGGGTCAGAAGCGTTTGAATCCCTCAACACATCTCTCCCCGATCTGATTCTTCTGGACGTCAATCTTCCCGATATGCTCGGGTTCGACGTCTGCGAGCAGGTCAAGAACACTCCGGCCACGGCCTCGATCCCTGTCGTGATGATCTCCTCCGCCTCGATCCACAAGAACGATCGGGTCCGCGGTCTGGAAGGGGGCGCCGACGGCTATCTGGTGCAGCCGGTGGAACCGGAGGTCCTGATCGCCACGGTGAACGCCTATCTCCGGATCAGACGGGCCGAGGAAGCGCTCCGCTCCTCGGCGCAGCGCTGGCGCACCACGTTCAACGCCATCAACGACGGCGTCGCCCTTCTGGACGCCGAAGGGCGGGTCATGCAGTGCAACGAGGCGCTCCCCCGCATTCTCGGGGTCACCCGGGACGATATCATCGGCACCCCCTATCACGAGCTTCTGCATATCCCGATCGATTCGATCCAGGAAACTCCTTTCATCCGGACACTCCGCTCCAGGCAGCGCGAGATGAAGTACGTGGCGCACGGGGAGCGCTGGTTCCATGTGACCACCGACCCCGTGGCCGACGACGACATCCCGGCCGGGGCCGTCTGCATCATCTCCGACGTCACCGAGGAGCGCCGTATCGAGCAGCAGCTCGAACAGCGGTTCGCCCAGCTCCAGTCGATCTATCAGATCAGCAACTCGGTCAGCCGGGCGGGAGAGCTCGAGCAGATCTACGACGATGCCTTCGAGGGGATGGAGAAGACGCTCGGGGTCCGACGCGCCTCCATCCTTCTGATCGATCCCGACGGCGTGATGCGCTTCAAGGCGTGGCGCGGCGTCTCCGACGGCTACAGGGCCAATGCCGAGGGACATTCCCCCTGGACCAGGGAGACGCGCGACCCGGAACCGATCACCGTCTCCGACGCCGTGATCGACCCCTCGCTCGGGGAGCTCAGATCGACGATTCTGAACGAGGGGATCGAGGCGCTGGCGTTCATCCCCCTCACCTTCGACGGAAGGCTGCTGGGGAAATTCATGCTCTACTACGAGGCGCCCCACGAGTTCAACGCGGAGGAGATCCGCCTTGCCCGGACGATCGCCAGCCACGTCTCGCTCGCGATCGTGCGGAAAAGAACCGAGGAGGAACTCCGGCTCGGCGAGGAACGGCTCCGTCTGGCGCTGGACGCCGCCCACATGGGGAACTTCGACTGGAATCTTCAGACGGGTGAAGTGATCTGGTCCTCCTCCCTCGTCCGGATGCACGGCGGATCGGTCGACATGGAACGGGGGATCGACGCCTATATCGATACGGTCCATCCCGACGACCGCGGGGCGCTGACGGCGGCGATACGCCGATCGATCGAAGAGGGAGAGAGCTACGAGAGCGAATACCGCGTGATCCGGCCCGACGGCGCCCTCCGCTGGATCGAGGGGAAAGGGCGTGTCTTCACCGACGACGACGGACTGCACCTCCGCATGGCGGGCGTCTGCACCGACATCACCGACCGCAAACGGTTCGAGGCCGCCCGGAACATCGAGTACGAGATCACGAACATCCTGGCCCAGTCCGATACGCTGGCCGAGGCTGCTCCCCGCATCCTCCGCTCCGTCTGCGAAGGGGCCGGGTGGGAGGTAGGGACGTTCTGGAATCTGGAGAGAGAGGCACGGGTCCTCTGTCATGTGGACACCTGGCGGTCGCCGGCGATCCGGACCGACGCGACCACGGCCCCCGACGGAACGCACGAACTCCGGACGGCGGAAGGCTTCCCCGTCCGCATCGTCGAACAGGGAAAACCGCTCTGGTTCGCCGACTGCGGCGCCCCCTCCCTCCCCCCCCCCGAACCTGCCGTCGACATGAAGAGCTGTTTCGGGTTCCCGATCTGGCTCGGCAACGATATTCTCGGGGTGATCGAGTACCGTTCGGTCGAAATGCGGGAACCGGACGAGGAGCTGCTGAAGACGGCCCGGACGATCGGGAGCCACATCGGCCAGTTCATCGAGCGGAAACGGGCCGAGGCGGAGCTGCGCCGTTCGCGCGACCAGCTCGAGATCATCTTCCAGGGGGTGGCCGACGGCATCACTGCCCAGGATGTGACCGGAGAGGTCATTTTCGCCAACGAGGCGGCGGCACGCCTGAGCGGGTTCGAGAGCCCGCGGGAGTTCGTGGCGACCCCGATGGCGCAGGTCATGGCTCGCTTCGATATCCGCGACGAGTTCGGCGAACCGTACCCGCTGGAGCAGATGCCGGGACGCCAGGCGCTGAAGCAGAAGAGGAAGGTGGAACGCCTTCTCCGCTTCCGCCTGACCGCCACGGGGCAGGAGGAATGGTCGGTCGTCAAGTCCACCCCCGTGCTCGACGAGCATGGGGAGGTGCAGTATATCATCAACATCTTCAACAGCATCACCGACCGCGTCCGCCGCGCCGAGGAGCTGCGGGCGTCGGAGGTCCGCTACCGCACCCTGATGGAGCAGTCTCCCCTCGGCATCCAGATCTTCAGCGCCGACGGCTACTGCATCAGCGCCAACAGATCGTGGGAGGAGATGTGGGGAACATCGCGCGATACGCTGGAGGGATACAACATCCTGCAGGACGAGGAGGCACAGCGCAAGGGGATCATGCCCTATATCCTCCGCGCGTTCGACGGCGAAACGGTCTCCATCCCCCCCGTCCTCTACGATCCGGGCGAGATCGGCAGGGAGGGACGGGCACGCTGGATCAGGGCGTTCCTCTATGCCGTCCGTGACGACAACGGCAACGTGCGGGAGGTGGTGATGAAGGTGGAGGATGTCACCGACAGGATCGAGGCCGAGGCGGCGCTCTTCGAGCTCAACCAGACCCTGGGGGCGCTGGCCGAGGCATCCCCCCTTGCCATCATGGTGCTCGATCCGCAGGGGCGGCTCAAGCTCTGGAACCCGGCGGCCGAGCGGATGTTCGGCTGGACGGCCGAGGAGGTGATCGGTCGGCAGGCCCCGGTCATCCTGGAGGAGCGGATGGACGAGTTCCGGGACAAGATCAGGAACACCCTGGCGTTTCACCCCCTGATCGGGACCGAGACGATCCACCTGCGGAAGGACGGCAGCATCATCAACGTCGGCATCTGGACCGCCCCCCTGCGCGACACCAGGGGGGAACCGTACGCCGTGATGGTCGTCATCGCCGACATCACCCAGCGGATCAGATCGGAACGGGAACGCGCAGAACTGCTCCGCCTTGAACAGAGCGCCCGTGAAGAGGCGGAGACCGCACGGCAGCGGTTCGCCTTTCTTGCCGAAGCGAGCGAGGTGCTTGCCTCCTCGCTCGACTACCAGAGAACGCTTACCGGAGTCGCCCGGCTCGCCGTCCCCCATGTCGCCGACTGGTGCGCCGTCGACGTCGTGGCCGAGAACGGCGACGTCGAACGGCTGGCGGTGGCCCATGTCGACCGGGAGAAAGTGGAGTGGGCGCTCGGCATCGATCAGGAACCGGCCGACCCGGACGCCAGAAGCGGGGTGCAGCGCGTGCTCCACACGGGACGTTCCGAGTTCTACCCGGAGATCACCGACGACATGCTGGTGGCCGCCGCCGCAAGCCAGGATCATCTCGACCTGATGCGGAGGATCGGCTTCAGCTCCGTGATGATCGTCCCGATCGTCGCGCGCGACCGCGTCCACGGCGCCATCACCTTCGTCTCGGCAGAGTCGGAGAAGCACTTCGACAGCGCCGACCTGACCCTGGCGGAGGATCTGGCCCGCAGGGCCGCCGTCGCCATCGACAACGCCCGGCTCTACGAGGAGGCGCAGGAGGAACTGGCCGAGAGAAAACGGACCGAAAGCGCGCTGCGCCGCAGCGAGGAGCTGAACCGCGCCGTCCTCAACTCGATGGCCGCCCATATCTCCGTGCTCGACAAGGATGCGGATATCATCGCCGTGAACGAGGCGTGGGAACGGTTCGCCGGCGAGAACGACGAGGGAGATCATCTTGCCCGCACCGGCGTCGGCGAGAACTATCTCGATATCTGCCGCCGTTCGACCGGAGCCTGCTCCGAGGAGGCGATGCTGGTGGCCGGCGGGCTGGAGAAGATCCTGCGCGGCGAGAGCGCGAGCTTCTCCCTCGAGTATCCCTGCCACTCCCCGGAGGAACAGCGCTGGTTCCTGCTGAACATCACCCCCCTCTCGCGTGAGAGCGGCGGCGCCGTCATATCGCATCTCAACATAACGCAGCGGAAGATGGCCGAGGAGCAGGTCCGCAATCTGCTCCGCGAAGTCGACGAGCAGCGGATGCGGCTGAAGGATCTGATCGCCAACGTCCCCGGCGCCGTCTGGGAGGCGCGCGGCACTCCGGTGTTCCAGCGCGTGACGTTCGTCAGCGATTACGTGGAGAACATGCTCGGCTATACGGTCGAGGAATGGGCCCAGTCGGAAGATTTCTGGCGACGGATCGTCCATCCCGACGACCTGAAAAGGATGGAGGAGGAATCGGCCGAGGTGATCGCCGGAACCAGGAACATGCAGCGGTTCCGCGCCGTCGCCAAGGATGGACAGGTACGGTGGATCGAGGCGCATGAGGTCGGCGTCTACGACGAGCAGGGGAACCCGATCGGCATGCGGGGCGTGTCGCTGGACGTGACCGAACGGGAGGTGATCGAGGAGAAGCTCCGCGAAAGCGAGGAGCGGTTCCGCACCATGGCCGACAGCGCCCCCGTCCTCCTCTGGATCGCCGACGACAGAAACCGGGGGACCTACTTCAACCGCGTCTGGCTGGAGTTCACCGGCCGGAGCATGGAGCAGGAGATCGACACCGGCTGGACCGAGGGGATTCATCCCGACGACCTGGCCGCTGCCGTCGCCACATGCTCACGCGCGTTCAACCGGCACGAGGAGTTCCGGATGGAGTTCCGCCTGCGCCGCTTCGACGGAGAATATCGCTGGGTGCTCGATCACGGCGTCCCCCGTGTCACCCCGGACGGCACGTTCGTGGGATATATCGGATCGTGTATCGATATAACGGATCAGAAGGAGATCGAGAAGTCGCTGGAGCGGCGCGTCCACGAACGGACTGCCGAGCTGGAGGCGGCCAACCGGGAGCTGGAGTCGTTCAGCTACTCGGTCTCCCACGACCTGCGCGCTCCCCTCAGGAGCATCGACGGGTTCAGCAAGGCGCTGCTGGAGGATTATATCGACTCGCTCGACACGACGGGGCAGGATTACCTGAAACGGGTGCGCGCCTCCAGCCAGCGGATGGGACAGCTCATCGACGACATGCTCAATCTCTCCCGCGTCACCCGCTCGGAGATGATCCGTGAAGAGGTCGATGTCAGCCAGATGGCGCAGCAGATCGTCAACGAGCTACGGGGTCACGACCCGGAACGGATCGTCGACGTCAGGATCACGCCGAACATGACGATCAACGGCGACGCGCGACTGCTGCACGTGGTGCTGGAGAATCTGCTCGGCAACGCCTGGAAGTTCACCGGGAGCCGACCCGACGCGCGTGTCGAGTTCGGGGTGGAGAACCAGGGAGGGACGAAGGTCTACTTCGTGCGGGACAACGGCGCGGGCTTCGACATGGCCTATGTGAACAAGCTCTTCACGCCGTTCCAGCGCCTTCACTCCATCGAGCAGTTCCAGGGGACGGGGGTGGGACTGGCTACCGTGCAGCGGATCATCAAGCGACACGGCGGCAGGATCTGGACCGACGCCAAGCCGAACCAGGGGGCCACGTTCTACTTCACGTTCTCGTGAAGAACGGCCGAAGCATATCGTGCAATGAATGAAGAGTGAATGACGACGGCGGGCATCGAACTGAACGGAAACGCTACGATCCGAGCCGGGTATGGAGACGGTCCAGCACTGTATATGGGAATATCAGCAGCACTTCCGCGTGTCGGCGCAGAATGCCGCGGATGATATTTTCTCCCAGCTCGATCATGAGCTCGATCCCCGCGTGCTGCTGATCGGCATCGCCGGCGACGGAACGGCCGAGCCGTCGCCGGTCTGTCTGGAACCTCTCGGATTCGGATACGATCCCGCCATCTTCTCCGCCACGGCCGATGTCGCCGCACGGCTGACCCTGATCGACGGGGGGGTGGAGAACGGCGACGCGGAGCCGGCCGATGCATCGTACCAGGAGATTCGTGCCGCCGGCAGGACGATGGTGGAACAGATCGAACGGACGCTCAACATGGAGGATATCGATCGCGGCATCGTCTCCTTCTGCTCCCTGCCGGTCCACGTGAACGGCTACCAGGTCATGGTGGTGCTCCAGCTCAGCCGCGACACCTACAGAACTCATCACCCCTTCCGGGGAAACATCAAGCATCAGATCGACGACTCCGGCTCGCTGCTTCACGCCACGGTGCTGGAGTTCCTCGACTCCTGCGCCAAGGCGCTGAACGAGCGCGACCCCGGATCACGGCAGTATATCTTCGGCCGCGAAAACTCGGAACTGGTGCGCGCCGCCGCGAACGGCCTCCTCTTCAAGCTTACCTACCGAACCAGGCAGTGGGGATATCCGATCAGCCTCTTCGACGCCTGCAACGCGATCTCCTCGCTGAAGTATGAAGGGAACGACGGCGTCGGCACCATGCTGGTCTCGGAGGTCGGTCACCCGAGCATCGAGGTGGCGGTGGAACTGGAGACGAAGGTCCGCCTGAACGATCACCGGACGGCCCGGAAGCTGCTGGAGATGGCCGACGACAGGATCTGCCTGCTGAGCGACGCCGGCTACATCTACGGCCTGGGACGGCGGGTGGCGAACGGGAACATGGAGGATCTGATCGAACTACGATTCATCAAGCATTACGACTGGGAGATCGACTACGGCGGCCGCCCCATCCTCCGCTCCAGCTACGGACGCCCCCATCTCTCCGGCAAGGCGGTCAACGAGAAGAAGTTCAAGACCGACGCCCGGAGAATCTTTCCGGGACTCTCCACACGCGATCTGCACAGACTCTGGATGGTGGCGCTGGAGACGACGCAGCAGACCAGCGGCACCATCCTCATTATTTCGACCGGCGCCCAGCAGGAGGCCGATCGCCTCCGCAACCAGTGCATCAAGATCAAGCCGACCCTGCTGACGGCGGAGCTGGCGCGCACCGTCACGGCGATCGACGGCGCCGTGCTCGCCTCACCGAACGGCGTCTGCCACGCGATCGGCGTGATCCTGGACGGACTGGCAACGCAGAAGGGCTCCTCCTCACGCGGGGCGCGCTATAATTCGGCGGTCCGCTACGTGGAGACATCGCGCACGCAGTTCGGCTTTCCCTGCCTGGCGGTGATCGTCTCCGAAGATGGGATGATCGATCTTTTCCCCGATCTGATGCCGCAGATCGCCCGCTCCACCATCGAATCGGGGCTCGACCAGGCACGGCAGGTGGTGGCGGCCCCGACGTTCATCGCCGCGGAGTTCAACGGGGTGATGGACTGGTTCGACGCGAACCGCTTCTACGTCGATGCCGAGACCGCCGCCGAGCTCAACAGACTGATCCGCGCGGCCACCCCCCTGCTGCTGGAACTGGGACTGAAAGTGATCTGGCCCGAGTTTACCGCGAACCCCGAACTCGACGGATCGTACTTCGTGGACGACCGGATCCAGATATGATCCCCCAAACTCCTTGGGAATATCTGAATCGGCATGCTATTATGGGGCCGACGCGCCTGTGGCCGTGACGCCCCGGAAACGCACAAACGCCCCGGAAACTTTTTTTTCCGCGGAACCGGAACCAAACCGAACCGATCGCGGTTCGGTTTCCGTTAGCCCGGCTTTCTCGCGAACCGGTACTCATCTCTCTCGCACGTCATCCGGTTACTATATTCTCGCTGAACCTTCGGATCGGGCCTTATCCTGCGCGCCGGACCGGACCCAACTACATCACGTCAGAGGAACCCAATGCCAACGTCATCGCAGAAGGAATCTGCAAGAGCTCTTGATGCCAACGAGCTACTGAGGGCTTTGCAACTCGTCAAGAAAGGGGATTTCTCGGTCCGAGTCTCGACCGAAGTGGACGGAGTGGCCGGTAAGGTCGTAGCAGCCATCAACGACATCATCGAGATGAACGAGATGATGACGAAGGAACTCCGCCGCATCAGCACCGTTGTCGGCAAGGAAGGAAAACTCTCCCACCGCGCCACCCTCCCCGGCGCCACCGGTTCGTGGAACGCCTGCATCGAGGCGGTCAACGACCTGATCGGCGACCTCGCCCAGCCGACCATCGAAGTGGCCCGCGTCATCGGCTCCGTGGCGAAGGGAGATCTCTCCCAGACGATGGATCTGGAGATCGAGGGACGGCCGATCCGCGGCGAGTTCCTCCGGACGGGAAAGATCGTCAACACGATGGTCGAGCAGCTCAGCTCCTTCGCATCGGAAGTCACCCGCGTCGCTCGCGAGGTAGGTACCGAGGGGAAGCTGGGTGGTCAGGCGAAGGTCAAGGGGGTCTCCGGCACATGGAAGGATCTGACCGACAACGTGAACTCGATGGCAGGCAACCTGACGGCACAGGTGCGTAACATCGCAGATGTGACGACCGCCGTCGCCAAGGGTGATCTCTCCAAGAAGATCACCGTCGATGTGAAAGGCGAGATTCTTGAGCTGAAGAACACGATCAACACCATGGTCGACCAGCTCAGCTCCTTCGCATCGGAAGTCACCCGCGTCGCCCGAGAAGTCGGTACCGAAGGTAAACTGGGCGGCCAGGCGGTCGTGAAAGGCGTTTCCGGCACATGGAAAGATCTGACCGACAATGTTAACTCGATGGCCGCCAACCTGACATCCCAGGTGCGTAATATCGCCGACGTGACGACCGCCGTCGCCAACGGCGACCTTTCCAAGAAGATTACCGTCGATGTCCAGGGAGAAATTCTCGAACTGAAGAACACGATCAACACCATGGTCGACCAGCTCAGTTCGTTCGCATCGGAAG
>CBINGZ010000009.1:0-146744 GCA_966250335.1 uncultured bacterium
CGCAGGCCACGGCCAGGAGGATCAGAACCGCAGGCAGGAAGAAGCATCGCCGAACACTCATCGGTTCACCTGTCTGGTTGTGCCGTAGTCGGCCGATATCGATAGACACCTCATTGTATGGAAGCTCTCCGGTCGATCATATCGGAGCGTTCATATCCTGTTCGAATATACCTTCCGGAAGCCTGGTTCCCGCATCGTCGATGTTGTGCAGAGTAGCATAAAGAATTGATAGCACCGTCAAGCCTGAGTCCACCCCAAAACACAACGGAGCAGAGCGGATCGAACCACTCTGCTCCGTTAATAGCAGTCTAAACCCTATCGCCTGCCTCACTCCTCCAGCGACGTCCCATGATCGGTCGCCGCAATCGCCGCCACGATCGGCGTCGGCTCCCCGTTCAGTTCGTCGAGGACGCTCCGCATGACCGCCAGTCCCTCGTCGATCACCTCGCGGGTCACGTTGAGGGCGGGGCGGAAGCGGATCGAACGGTCGCCGCAGCCGAGGATGATCAGGCCGTGCTCGTAGCAGGCGTTCCGGAACGCGTTCCGCAGCTCGGTCGAAGGGAAGTCGAGAGCGCACATCAGCCCGCGGCCGCGCGGGTTGGAGAGATGCGTCGGATGGAGAGCGACGAGGTCGTGCAGCTTCTCCAGCAGGTACTCTCCCACCGTCCGCGCGTTCTCCACCAGGTTCTCCTCCTCGATGATCTCCAGGAACCGGGTGAACCTGACCATGTCGACCAGATTCCCCCCCCAGGTCGAGTTGATCCTGCTCGACTCGTGGAAGACGTTATGCTCCACCTCGTCGACCCGCTCCGAGACCAGGATGCCGCAGACCTGCGACTTCTTCCCGAACGTCATCACGTCCGGGTTGACGCCGAGCGCCTGGTGGACCCACATCGTGCCGGTCAGCCCCACGCCGGTCTGCACCTCGTCGAAGATCAGCATCGCCTCGTTCTCGTCGCAGAGCCGCCGCAGCTCGCGCAGGAACTCGGGACGGAAATGATTGTCCCCACCTTCTCCCTGGATCGGCTCAAGGATAATACATGCGATATGATCGCGGTTCGCGGCGAACGCCTCCTCGATCTCCGCAACGGCTCTCCGCTCCTCCTCCTCGGTCCGTGTCAGGTTCTCGCCGGTCAGGGGGTAGGTCGCCGTCGGCGGTTCGATCCGGGGCCATCCCTCGAATCTGGGGAAGTACTTCGTCTTGGTCGGGTCGGTATTGGTGAGGCTCATCGTGTAGCCGCTGCGACCGTGGAAGGCGTGCCGGAAGTGGATCACCTTGAAGCCGGTCTCCTCGGTATATCCTTTTGCGAAATTCTTCCGCACCTTCCAGTCGAACGCCACCTTCAGCGCGTTCTCCACCGCCAGGGCGCCCCCTTCGATATAGAAGGAGTATTTGAAATGGGGGGGAACCGCCACGCGGAAGAAGGTCTCCACGAACCCGGCCATCTCCACCGTGTAAATATCGGAACAGGAGGGTTTGTGAAGCGCCGTCTCTCCGATCTTCATGATGAACTCCGGGTTGTTCAGTCCCGGATGGTTCATGCCGAGCGGGTTGCTGGCGAAGAAGGTGAAGAAGTCGATGAAGCGCCGTCCGGTCCTGGAGTCGACCAGGTAGGAGCCGTGGCTCTTCCGCAGGTCGAGGACGAAGTCGAACCCGTCGGCCAGCATGTGGCGCGAGAGGATCTCGTGGACGTCGGCCGGCGTCGGGCCGTGAACGGTGTATGAATGCTGCTCTGCCATCTCGATGATCTCCAGTCACTTATGAAATGAACGCGGCGCGCGACCGTGCCGCATACGCAAACGGAGGAACGCGGATCGTGGTTAGACGATCCTCCGGCAGTTCTCCCGGTGGGGAACATGCATGCGTCGACGTCGTCCGAATCAGGACGGACGGTGTGTGGAGATGGAGATCGAGGTGGTTGTCTGAAGCCAGCGGCGGAGCCGTGCGGCCACGATCGCGGCCGACAGAAACGATCCGCCGCGGATCGTCCCGCCGGACGAGAGAAGGATGCTGATGGAAAGAGTTCGAACCCGCATGCCCCAAATTACGATACGGAGGGGGTTGACGGCAAGCCGTGAATATACGGTTGCAGCATCCCGGCCCGTGAGCGATCCCGATACACAGTTCGTTGTTGTGTTGCAGAACCGGCGTATGTACTTTGAGAGCTATTTCCATTCTATCCCGCACATTCCAACGGTAGCAGAAATGGCTCTTTCCAGCAAGCGCTCACCCGCAAAGGAGGGGGCGGACCGGGCGTCAAAGAAGAAGGCGGCCGGCACGACCCCGAAGAAGAGCGCCCCCCGGTCGACAGGGGGGGCGACATCGGCGCGAAAGGGGAAGGGCTCGCTCCCCGTCGCCCCCGTCGCGGTCGCGCATCCGAAGCATACCCTGGCGATCCGTCACGCGAACGTCCACAACCTCAAGAACGTCTCGATCGAACTCCCCCGGAACAGGATGATCGTCGTGACCGGCGTCTCCGGTTCGGGGAAGTCGTCGCTGGCGTTCGATACGATCTATGCGGAGGGACAGCGGCGGTTCGTGGAATCGCTCTCGGCGTACGCCCGGCAGTTCCTGGCCCGCATGCCGAAGCCCGATGTGGAGAGCATCACCGGCCTTGCCCCGGCGATCGCCATTGAACAGAAGACGATCACCAAGAACCCCCGCTCCACCGTCGCCACCACCACGGAGGTCTACGACTTTCTCCGCGTCTTCTATGCCCGTATCGGCGTCACCCGCTGCCGCAACTGCGATCAGCCGGTCACCAAGGATACGCCGAGGACGGTGCAGGAGGCGCTCAGGAAGCTTCCGGACGGCACACGCCTCTACGTCCTCTTCCCGATGCATCAGCATGAGCGCCGGTCGCTGGCGGAGGAGTTCGAGAACCTGCGGCAGAAAGGGTTCTTCAGGATCGTGATCGGGGAGGGCTCGGAGATCGTCGATCTGAACGAGGGCTTCCCGACGAACGTGTCGAAGGATGATGTCTACGTCCTGGCGGACCGCCTCGTCATGCGCGACGAGCCGGAGGCGATGACCCGCCTGGCCGATTCGGTGGAGGCCTCATTCCGCGAGGGAGACGGTCGCGCCATCGTCCATCAGGTCGGGAACGGCGAGCGGAGGAGGTTCAGCACCCGGTTCGAGTGCGCGACCTGCGGCATCAAGTACGAGGAGCCGGAGCCGAAGCTCTTCAGCTTCAACAACCCCTTCGGCGCCTGCCCCGAATGCCAGGGCTTCGGCCGCGCCATCGGCATCGATATGGATATCGTCTTCCCGGACCGGACCAAGACGCTCCGCCACGGCGCCATCGCCGCCTTCTCGACGCCGAAACATGCCGACCACTACCAGAAGCTCCTGAAGGTGGCGCGCGAGGCGAAGCTCAATCTCGACGTCCCGATCGCGAACCTTTCGGAGCATGACTGGAACATCATCATGAACGGCTACGGCGCCTACATCGGGATCGACCCGTTCTTCAAGATGATCGAGGAACAGACCTACAAGATGCACTACAGGGTCTTCCTCTCCCGCTTCCGAGGCTACACCACCTGCCCGAAGTGCAAGGGCTCGCGGCTCCGGACCTCCGCCGCCCGCGTCTTCGTCCACGGGAAGGCGATCCCGGCGCTGATGCAGATGACGATCGAGGAGGTCTACGGCTGGTTCGCCGATCTGCGGCTGACGCCGTACGAGGAGGAGGTCGCCCGCCGCGTGCTGAGCGAGATCACCAACAGATTGCAGTATCTCAACGAGGTCGGGCTCGGCTATCTCCGGCTCGACCGTCTGAGCCATACCCTCTCCGGCGGCGAGGCGCAGCGGATCAATCTCGCCACCTCGATCGGCTCCAAGCTGGTCGGGGCGATGTACGTGCTCGACGAGCCCTCGATCGGCCTCCATCCGCGCGACACGGAACGGCTGGTGCGGATCATGAAATCGCTCAGGGACCTGGGGAACACCGTCATCGTGGTGGAGCACGATCCCGATATCATCAGAGGGGCCGACGTCGTGGTCGACATGGGGCCGCGCGCCGGGGAGAACGGGGGAGAGGTCGTCTTCAGCGGCACGGTGCCGGAGATGCTCGCCGACCCGCGCTCCCTGACCGGCGCCTATCTCTCCGACAAAAAGAATATCGCGGTCCCCAGGGAACGGCGGAAGGTCAAATCTGGGAAGACGATCTCGTTGCGGGGCGCCCGCGAGCACAACCTGAAGGATGTCGACGTGGAGTTCCCGCTCGGGATGCTCACCGTGGTGACCGGGGTCTCCGGTTCCGGCAAGTCGACCCTTGTCCACGACGTCCTCTATCCGGCGATCGCCCATCAGAAGGGGGAGTCGGTGAAGATGCCGAAGCGGCTCCTCGGGATCGAGGGAGCCGAGCTGATCGGCGGTGTCGAGATGGTCGATCAGTCGCCGATCGGCCGTACGCCCCGCTCCAATCCGGTCACCTACGTCAAGGCGTTCGACGGCATCCGCGATCTCTTCGCGGCGACTCCCACCGCGCGGCTCCACGGCTGGAAGCCGGGCTACTTCTCCTTCAACGTCCCCGGCGGACGCTGCGAGTCGTGCCAGGGGGAGGGAGTGGTGAAGGTGGAGATGCAGTTCCTCGCCGATCTCTATCTCACCTGCGAGGTCTGCAAGGGGAACCGCTACAAGAGCGAGGTGCTGACCGCCGCCTACAGGGGGAAGAATATCGTCGACGTGCTGAACATGACGGTTGACGAGGCGGTGGCCTTCTTCAAGGGGGAGAACCGCGTGCTGACGAAGCTGAAAGGGTTGCAGGATGTCGGGCTCGGATATATCCGCCTCGGTCAGCCCGCCACGACCCTCTCCGGAGGGGAGGCGCAGCGGGTGAAGCTGGCCGCCAACCTTGTGACGCCGTCGCACGATCACACTCTCTTCATCCTCGACGAGCCGACCACCGGTCTCCATTTCGACGATATCGCGACCCTGCTCGGCGCCTTCAACGCGCTGATCGACGGGGGGCATTCGCTTATCGTCATCGAGCACAACATGGATGTGGTGAAGGCCGCCGACTGGATCATCGATCTCGGTCCCGACGGGGGAGACGTCGCCGGAGGGAGGGTCGTCTGCGTCGGGACGCCGGAGACGATCGCCGCCTGCGAGGGGTCGCATACCGGGCGGTTCCTGAAGGCCGAGCTGGGATCGTAGACTATTGTTAACTCCCTGTAAGCCGCCCCGGCGGCTCTAGGCGCTATTGCACCCCTTTCGTATGTTTGTGACTTGGTTTCTCGGGTCGATGCGGTTTTGCGCGGTTGGGGGTGGCTCGGCAGCGGGAGCAATCAAACCAAATTTCGCCGTACATGAATCTGCTTGAAAGGATCAACAGCCGACAGTTTTCGGTCGCCGTCATCGGTCTCGGCTATGTGGGGCTCCCCCTGGCCGTGGAGTTCGCGAAGGCGGGGATCAGAACGATCGGCATCGATGTCGATGAACGGAAGATCGACTCGCTCGAATCGCGTATCAACTATATCCGCGACCTTGAGGACCACGTGGTGGCGGGCGTTCTCGACAGCGGCATGCTCGGCGTCTCGACCGATCCCGCGACCCTGCGCGACTGCGACGTCATATATATATGTGTCCCCACCCCCTTCACGCCGAACAAGGACCCCGATATCTCCTTCATCCTTCAGGCGGCGGCGTCGATCGCCGAGAACATGCGCGACGGCCAGTGCATCATCCTGAAGAGCACCACCTTCCCGAACACGACCGAGGGATACGTGCAGCCGATCCTGGAGCGCTCCGGCAGAAAGGCGGGTGTCGACTACCATCTGGCGTTCTCGCCGGAGCGGATCGATCCGGGGAACAAGGTCTGGCATACCGCCAACACCCCGATCGTCGTCGGCGGCGTGACCCGCGCCTGCACCGAGATCGCCGCGGCGGCCAACCGGGTCATCATCGAGAAGGTCGTGGAGGTGAGCTCGCCGAAGGTGGCGGAGATGGAGAAACTGCTGGAGAATATCTTCCGCTCCGTCAATATCGCCCTGGTCAACGAGCTGGCGCAGCTCTGCGACAGAATGGGGGGGGTGAACATGTGGGAGGTGGTGGAGGCCGCGGCAACCAAGCCGTTCGGCTTCATGCCGTTCTATCCCGGACCGGGGATCGGCGGCCACTGCATCCTGATCGATCCCTACTACCTGAGCTGGCTGGCGCGGCAGCACGACTTCGTCACCAACTTCATCACCCTCTCGGCCGAAGTCAACGAGTCGATGCCCTTCTACGTCCAGCGGATGATCCTGCGCGAAGTGGCGCATCTCCCGGTGGCGCTGAAGGATGCGAAGATCCTGATCTTCGGTGTCGCCTTCAAGCGGGACGTGGACGACCTGCGGCACAGCCCGGCCCACCGGGTGATGGAACTCCTCACCCAGGACGGCGCCGAGAATATCCGGTACGTCGATCCCTACATCCCCACCGTCGACCTCTTCGGCAAGACCCTCGAGGCGCAGGAATACTCCGATCAACTCGTCGCCGATTCCGATATCGTGGTGATCACGACCGACCACACCGCCTTCGACTATAGCGCCATCGTCAGGAACGCGAAGGTGGTGATCGACACCCGCAACGCCACGAAGAACGTGAAGGAGGGACGGGAGAAGATCTGTCTGCTCGGGAGCGGGGGAAGATGACGATCCTCTCCGTGGTCGGCGCGCGGCCGAACTTCATGAAGGCCGCCCCCCTGAAACATGCGTTCGATGCGGTCGAAGGGGTTCGCCATCTCATCGTCCACACGGGACAGCATTACGACCCGAACATGTCGGATGTCTTCTTCCGTGATCTGGGGGTCGGCAAGCCCGATATCTTCCTGGGAGTCGGGTCGGGATCGCACGCCGAGCAGACGGCGCGGGTGATGGTGGAGTTCGAAAAAGTTTGCCTTGCGGAGCACCCTTCTCTCGTTGTTGTTTACGGCGACGTGAATTCGACCCTGGCGGCGGCGATCGTCGCGAAGAAGCTGGGGATTCCGGTCGCGCATGTGGAATCGGGGCTGAGGAGCTTCGACAGGAGGATGCCGGAGGAGATCAACAGGATCGTGACCGATGCGATCACCGATCTCTTCTTCGTCACCGAGGAGAGCGGACGGCAGAACCTGCTGCGCGAGGGGATCCCCCCGGAGCGGGTTCATCTGGTGGGGAACACGATGATCGATTCGCTGGCGCGTCTGGTCGGAAGCCTCGACCGGAGCGCGGAGCGGGGGAGCGGGGAGGATGAAGGCTATATCGTCCTGACGCTCCATCGCCCCAGCAACGTCGACGATCCCGAGGCGCTCGGCAGACTTCTGTCGGCGATCGAGGAGGGGGTCGGCGGGGCGCGGATCAGGTTCCCGGTCCATCCCAGAACCGCGTCGGTTCTGCGGTCGGCCGGGAGGTACGACGAGCTCGCCTCGTCGCCGAAATGGGAGCTGCTGCCGCCGGCCGGCTACCGCGAGTTCATCGAGCTGGTGGTCGGCTCCCGGGCCGTGGTCACCGACTCCGGCGGCGTGCAGGAGGAGACGACATGGCTCGGCATCCCGTGCGTCACGCTCAGGGAATCGACCGAGCGCCCCTCCACGGTGGAACTCGGCACGAACGATCTGGTAGGGGTCGAACCCGGTCTTGTGCGCGCGGCGATCGCGCGGGCATGCGCCGGAAGCGACAGGGTCGGGGACCGGCGTCCCCCGCTCTGGGACGGACATGCGGCGGAGAGGATCGTCCGGATCATTCTGCGATACCTCCAGTGAACCCCGCTTGTTCCCGTTCCGGGCATCTCTCAGGAGACAAACCACACGTTTTGATGATCGAATCTCAAGTCGACCGCATTTCAGCCCTTCTACGATCGGTTTCGATCATATTCATCGTTGCCACCCTCTCCCTCTCCGCTCAACCGCAGCCGGTCACCGGCGATCCGGGATCGTCGGGGGGCTCCAAGTCCCTCTTCGGAACCGTGGAACCGGGGAAGGTGGCGGGGGACCTGGGGGAAGTCGCCCCGATCGAACGCTCGGTCAACCCGACCTCCTATCGCCTCGGTCCGAACGACCAGCTCCTGCTGGCGATTCCGACCCTTGAATCGGACGGCGCCGGGCAGATCCCTCTTCTCGTCTCGCTCGACAACACGATCCTTCTGCCGCGCGGGCTCGGCCTGATCGACGTCTCGAAGATGACCCTCGCCGATCTCCGCCGCTCCGTCGATTCCCTCTTCAGGACGCGCGGGGGGAGGGCCCTTCAGAACGCCTCGATCACCCTCGTCAGGCCGCGCGCCATCTACGTCACCGTCTCCGGCGACGTGATGAGCCCCGGTCCCTACATCCTCTCCGCCGCCGATCGGGTCACCACGACCCTTGTCGCGGTCAGCCGTCTTCCGGAGAATCTGCCGGACAAGCAGAAGGGGGAGCTGGAGAAGCAGCAGCTGATGGATAACCAGCGCCGGGGCGGTTCCTCGGTCGCCGAGCCGATCCTGGGGGCGGGACGTCCCATCCGCCGTGTCATCATCCGCCATAACGACGGCACCATCAGCGAGGCCGATCTGGTCCGCTACCGGGCGTTCGGCGCCGATGCCGACAACCCCACGCTTCGCGAGGGGGATGAGATCATCGTGCGGCAGTCGCTCCCGTCCGATGCCACGATCGGCATCGCCGGGGCTGTCAACTCCACGGTGACGATCGAGCATAAGAAGGGGGACAACGCGCTGCTCCTCCTCAAGCTCGCCGGAGGACTTCGGGACGACGCCGATATCGCCGGCGCCTACATCTCCCGTGTCTCCTCGACCGGGAGCGGCCAGGTCGGGATCGACATCCTCGACACGGCGGCGCTCGCCGGCGTGCAGCTTCAGCCGGGGGATCAGATCGTGATCCCCTCCGGGGGAGCCCGCGGCGGCGCCTCGGCGCGCGCAGGCGTCGTCTCGGTCAAGGGTGAGGTCTACGCCCCTTCGGCATATCCGATCGTCAACGGCGAGACGAAGCTGTCGGAGGTGATCAGGATGGCGGGGGGAGTGACGCCGTACGCCTCGCTGGCGGGGGCGCATATCAACCGGGCGGATGATCCCTCGCAATATCGCACCAAGCCTCTTCTTGCCGACCCGATCGCCGGCATGGCGAACAGCTCGCTGACCCTGGAGGACTCCACCCGCTTCAAGTTCGACAACGAGCTGCAGCAGAACCGCGTCTCCACCGATTTCATCGAGCTGATCGCGCGCGGCAACTCCAGCAAGGATGTCGTGCTGCAGAACGGGGACGAGATCGTGATCCCGCGCGACCCCGGCGCCGTGATGGTCTACGGCAGGGTGGGGCACCCCGGCTGGGTGGCCTACAAGGAGGGGGTCGAAAACGAATACTACATCTTCGCGGCGGGGGGCTACACCACTCCGGCGAACCCCGGGCGCGTGATCGTGGAGAAGTTCGGCACCGGGGTCTGGGAGGATATCTGCTGCACCACGGTGAACTCCGGCGACAAGATCTATGTGCCGGGGGATCGCGACACCCCCGCGCGCACGTCGCTGGAGATCGCCGGCACGATCATCGGCATCACCTCCGGCGTGCTTCTCATCGCCAATACGGTCATCAGCATCATCAACGCGCTCAAACCCAATGAGTAGATCGACCGAGGGTGGAACACGAACCCCGGGGCGCCGCGGCCTCCTTGCGGCCTGCGCCCTCTTCCTGCTCCTTGCCGGCGCGGCCCCGCTCCGCGCGCAGGTCGAGCTTCTTCCGCTGGAACATCCCGCCGTGCGCGCGCTGGTCAGGATCTATGAATACGGGTCGATCCCCGAATTCCCGCGCGAGCATCTCCCGATCTCACGGCGGCTCGCCCTGACCTTCCTGCGGGAAGCGGCGGGGGACGCGCGGCTCCCCGATCTTCTCCGCTCCACGGCCCGCTACTACATCACGGAGCTCGCCGCCGATGAGGGGAGGACCGAACCGGCCGTGCTGATCAAGACATCGGACGGCGATCATTCGATCTTCGACGGCGATCTGGGAGACCGACCCCTGGCGTTCCTCACCTATCGCGACACGACGCGCGGGGTCCGGCTCGCGTTCGAGCCGGTCTTCGACGCCGAGTTCCGGACGGCGCCGGACGACGACCTGACGGCGATCATCGTGCAGGGGGGAGCGCAGCTGCGGGGGACGATCGCGGAGCGGGTCGGCTTCTCCGCGCGGATCACCAACGGGACGGTGGCGGGGGATTCCGATCTCGTGCTGCGCGATCCCAAGTTCGGCCACAGCGCCAAGTTCGGCGTGGCCCGGCAGAACCGCGACGCCGATTTCGGCAACGGCCATCTCCGCGCCGATTTCGACGTCGTCTCCGCCGAGATCGGCCGCGAACGGGTCCAGCTCGGCGGCGGGATGGACGAGAGTCTGCTGCTGGGATCGATTCTCCCCTCGAACTACGATTATCTCCGCCTGAACGCGCGGCTGGGGCGGGTGACCTTCAGCCATATCCACGCCTCGCTTCTGGCCCGGCACACCGGATTCCACCCGTTCGGGCCGGAGACGGTGATCCCCCCGAAATATGTCGCAACGCATCTCATCAGCTTCGGGCCGTTCGGAGGAATCCGCGGGTCGATCGGCGAGGCGGTGGTCTACAGCGGCAGGCCGTTCGAGATCGGATATATCAATCCCCTCAACTTCATGAAGTCGCAGGAGCACTACCTGCGCGACCGCGACAACTCCTTCATCTACGCCTCCCTCTCGGCCAATCCGGTCGACGGCATCTTTCTGGAAGGGGAGTTCATGCTGGACGATCTGAAGTTCTCCGAGATCGGGGAGAACTTCCACGGCAACAAGACCGCATGGAAGATCGGCGCAAGCGCCGTGGCGTTCCCGCTCCCGGCGATCGATCTGGCGCTCTCCTACACCCGGATCGAGCCGTACACCTACGCCCATACGAACCCGGTCAACGCCTACGCGCACGACGGCACGCCTCTTGCAGCGGCGGGCCTTCAGCCGAACTCTTACATGGTGGAGGGGAAGATATCCGTCTCTCCGCTGCCGAACCTCTGGATCAGAGCCGGAGTCGGGGTCGGAGAGCATGGCGCCAACGAGATTGACGAAGAGGCCGACACCATCGTCCGTAATGTCGGCGGCGACGTCGAGGCGGGGCGGCGAGGGGTCGATTCCTTCCGCGTGACCTTCCTGGACGGCGTTCTGGAGCGGCTCTTCAGGTTCCGCGCCGACGCGGAATACGAGCCGTGGCGGAACATCTACCTGCGGCTGACCTTCCTCGGCAACCGGATCAACGCCGTCGGCACGAAGAGGGAGGATACGCAGCTCTGGCTCGGCGCCAGGGTCGGCGTACGATAGATCCCTCCCCCGATCGTCCGGTCCGCGCGCAGCTCCGGTTTCCTCTGTTCGAAGCACGATTGCGATAGAGTATGTTCAAGATATCCCGGTTCCCATGAAACGTGAGACGATGATTTTCGACCGCTATCCGGACCCCGCCGGTCTGGCCAACGGCCAGGTGATCCTGTTCGAGCAGTACCGTCTGTTCAGGCGCACCTGGTGGTGGATTCTGCTGGTTTCGCTCGCGGCCGCAGCCGGCGCCGCCTACTATGCCTATGAGATCGCCGTGCCGGAGTTCAAGGCGGTCGCCGTGGCGGTCCCCCCCAAGAAGAGCGGAACGCCGCTCGACAATCTGGTGGGGGGGCTCGGCTCCAGCCTGAAGGATGCGGCGATCGGCAAGCTGGTGGGAGGGGGGATGTCGGAAGGGGGATATACCCGCGCGGCGCTCATGACCAGCAGGACGGTCTTCGACTCGCTGATCGCGAAGTACGATCTCATGCAGGAGTTCGAGCTCCCCGCCGGCCGGAAGGATATCGCCTACGGCATCCTGGCCGAGCGGGTCGAGGTGGAGCCGCAGGTCGACGGGCCGATCATCGTGGCGGTCTACGATCCCGACCCGAAGCGCGCGGCCGACATGGCGAACGACCTGATCCGCTTCACCAACGCCGTCGCCCGCGAACTGAACAGGAAGGAGTCGGAGCCGATCACCAGCTATGTCGGGCAGCGATACGAGGCTGTCCACCGGCAGTACGATTCGGTCCTCACGACGCTCACCTCGTTCCTCCAGCGGAACAGGCTCTACGCGCCGGAGGAGCAGGGCTCGATCATCGGCACGGCGCTCTCCAAGGCGGAGGCGGACGTCATGCGGCAACGCTCGACGGTCACGGTCCTGACCGGTCAGCTCGGGGTCGACGACCCGCGCACCCAGCTGGAGAAGCAGATCCTGGAGGAGATGGAGAAGCAGACCCGGCGCATGGCCGCCGGGAGCGGAGGGGTCGTTCCGGGCGTGTCGATCGACAGGATGCCGAAGGCGGCCGTCGAGTACGCCCAGCTCCAGGTCGATTTCGAGAAGAGCGCCAAGACGCTCGCCATTCTCGAGCCGATGTACGAGCAGATGAAGCTTGAGGAGATCCGGAATATCCCGATCCTCAACATCCTCGACCCGGCGTTCCCTCCTCCGCTCAAGGCGCGGCCGAAGCGGTCGCTCCTGATCGCCGGGGCGTTCGTGGGGACCTTCATCGCCGGATATCTGATCCTGGCGTTCGCCGCCTACGCGAGGGGCTTCAACCGCCGCTACCGGGTCTATCGCTCGAACGGCGTGGTGGTGCAGCCGACCGAGGAGATTCTGATCGAGGAACGGCGCCGATGAGCGTGGTCTCCCGACGGGAGGACTGGTTCCGCTTGGGAGAGATTCCGGGCTGGGGCTCGGTCCCGCTGCTGGTCGCCGCTCTCGGGGTCACCCTCGGGATCGGCTGGATCGCCGTGGGCCTTACCGGGTTCGAGCTCGCCCCGCTGGCCTTCCCGCTGGCGCTGCTGGCGGGGTTCTGCGTGCTCCACAACGAGCGGATCTGGATCTTCGGCGCCGTCGCGGGACAGGCGCTCCAGACGATCGGCGGCGGGCGCGGAATCGCCGTCGGTGATGTCCTCTTCGGTGTGTGGGTGCTGGGAGGGTTGATGATCTGGTTCGCCAAGGAGCTGCTCGTTCATCGTCGCACGATCCTCCGGACCGGGTTCGATCTTCTCTTCCTCACCTTCTTCGTCCTCTCCACGATCGTCGCCGCGGTCGCGCATTACATCCACGGCGGTATCCTGCAGAAGTTCTTCACCGAATGGGCGGTGATGTGCAACATGCTCCTCTACTTCCCGCTCCGCAAGACGCTGCGCGGGCCGGAGGATGTGAAGAAGCTCCTGATCATCTTCGCCGGCATCGCCCTGATCAACGGCGTCGTCAACGTGATGACATATCGCGAACGACTGGTGCAGGCGGTGCTGGAGACCGATATCGAAGGGGCGCGGTCGGCGGTCAACGAGACGATGTCGGTGGCGCTGCTGATCCTCTCCACCACGGTCTTCGCCTACGCCCGGCGTATGCGGATCGCCGTTCTGGGGCTGGCGGGGATGGGGGCGTCGCTCGTCTTCCTGCTGATCACCTTCTCTCGCGGTCCGATCATCTCGGGGATTCTCGCCGTGCTGCTGATGGCCCCGCTGGCGCCGAGCGGCGTCCGGAAGAAGCTGGTCGTGGCCTACGCCGGCACCCTTCTGCTCGGAACCGGGCTGATGCTCCTCGTCTTCCCGACCGTGGCCCGTGATGTGGGGCAGTCGCTGGTGGGGCGGCTCGGGACGCTCGGGTCGGCACGGACCGATTATTCGGTGCAGTCGCGTCTGATCGAGATCAACGCGCTGCTGAGCGACGTGGAGCGGTCGCCGATGATAGGGTACGGCTACGGCGTGGAGTACAGTTTCTTCGACAAGGTCCGGCGGCGGACGATCACGACCACGTTCCTGCACAACGGGTGGATCTGGCCCTTCTTCAAGTTCGGCGTGCCGGTGGCGCTCGTCTTCATCGCGGTGATGTTCTATCCGTTCGTGCGGCTGCTGCTGAACACGCCCAGGCGGACGACCGACATGCAGCTGAACGGGATCTCGGTCGGAACGGTCTGTTATCTCTTCTCCTATTTTCTGACGACCGTGACGTCGAACCAGTTCTCCGATTTCGCCGGCTCCGCCTGCGTCTTCATCTGCTGGGCGCTGCTCGACTATGTGAACAGGAACGTCACGGAGATCAACGAATCGGCCGGCCATGCCGCTCTGCCGGCCGTCGCCGGAAGGATCGGCTCATGATGATGATCGCCAGGCGGCTCCGCGGCCTGCGGTTCGCGGCGGATATCGGGCTGACGGCGGTGCTCCAGGCAGGGGTGGCGCTCCTCTCGTATGTGCTGAACCTGGTGATCATCAACTCCCTCCCGAAGGAGGAGTTCGGTTATTATTCGATCGTGATCGCCACGGTCATCGTGCTCGGCTCGCTCACCGATTTCGGTCTGGCGGCGGCGGCGGCCCCCAGGATCGCCGTGGCGCGCGGCGCCGATACGCCGGCGCTGAAGGCGGCGATGATCCTGCGGTTCGCGGCGGTGGTCGTGGTCTGGTTCGGGGCGAACCTCTATCTGCTCGCCACGAACGCGACGACGGCGGCGCTGGTCAATATAGGGTTCGTTGCGATATTGTTCTCCTCCAAGTTCTCCGGCCTGCGCCAGTTTCCGGAGTATCTGTGGAGACTGAAGGGGAGGACCTATCTGGTAACGATGCTCGCGCTGATGGATATGGTGCTTCAGCTCGGGGCCGTCCTGATCCTTGCGAACGCGGGGGCCCTGACCACCCGGAGCATCATGATCGCGATGGCGGCCGGCAGCATCCCCGGCTTTTTCCTGATATTGGTGCCGCTGCGGCATATGCTCCGGGAGTCGCATTCGTTCCGGAGGAAGATCCCGACCTCGTATTACAGGCGGTTGCTGATCGCCTCGGTGCCGATGGCGATCTTCTCCCTCTTCGCGCAGATATCGGGGCAGCTCGAGATGTTCGTGGTCGACTACTTCGGCAGCTACGCCGACGTCGCCTCCGTCAGCGTCCCGATCCGCGCGGTGCAGGGGGTGCAGATCTTCGCCACCACGATCGCGTTCGGCGTGGCGCCGATCGTGACGCAGATCTTCAGAAAGACGCGATCCGATGTGTCGCTGGAACGGCTCACCTCGATCGCGGTCCGTCTGGAACTCCTCCTCGGGTTCGGCGTCTGTGTGGTGGGGATGGTGGGGTCCGATCTGATCATGTCCCTCTTCGGCCCCGAGTACGCGGGGGAGGGGGCGCTTCTCCGGATCTACTGCGTGATCAGCGCCATGACCTTCCTGGTGGTGCTGCTCGATCAGATCCTTGTCGCGATCGGATACAGATCGCAGGTCCTGAACGGCGTCCTCTTCCAGTTCGCCTGCTCGGTGGTGCTGGAGGTCCTCTTCATCCGCTGGGGGGGGCTGCGGGGAGTGCTCTATGCGAAACTGATTGCGACCGTGGCGCTCATCGGCTGGCAGCTCCGGGTCTCCGTCCCCGATATACGGCGGGCGGCGCTCGATGCGATCCGCAGGTGGATGATCCCGATCGCGGCGCTGGGGGTGAGCCTCTATCTGACGGAGTCGCTCCCGGCGCCCCTCCAGGGGTTGATCGTCATGGCCTCGGCGGGGGCTGCCGTCGCCTTCTCCGGAGCCTTCCCGCTGAACGATCTGAAGATATTGCGGGAGATGCGGGTCACCTGATGTACAAGCCTGCCGACGATATCGGGACGAACGGTCGAGCGGGGGACGCGCGCGGAGAGGTCGCCGTCAGCGTCATCTTCGTCAGCTACAACACCCGCGAGCTGACTCTGAACGCCGTCGAATCTGTCTACGGGTCGATCGTCGATCCCACGCTGACCGTGGAGGTGATCGTCGTCGACAACGACAGCCGCGACGGGAGCGCGGAGGCGGTCGAGCGGCGCTTTCCGGCGGCGCGGGTGGTACGCTCCGGCGGAAATATCGGGTTTGGACGGGGGAACAATCTGGGGGCGGAAGCGGCGCGGGGAACGATGCTCCTCCTCCTCAACACCGATACGATCGTCCGCCGGGGAGCGATCGAGGCGCTCTACGATACGTTCCGGCGCGACCCCCGATGCGGGGTGGCCGGGGCCCGTCTGGAGAACAGCGACGGCAGCTACCAGCAGTCGGTCATCCTTCTCCCGACGGTCTGGAGAACGTTCTGCACCTTCTTCTGGCTGGAGCTCTTCTCGGGTCGTATTCCGATCTTCGCGGGATCGTTCGCCCGCTATCACGACCCCGACACCGAGCAGGAGGTGGAGGTGGCGCACGGCGCGGCCCTGATGATCAGGCGCGAGCTGTTCGAACGGACCGGGGGGTTCGACCCCGACTATTTCATGTACTTCGAGGAGTGCGATCTCTGCCGGCGGGTGGCCGATCTGGGGATGACCGTGCGGTTCGTTCCGGGCGCGCGGGTTCTTCATCTGGAGGGGCAGAGCTCGCGCGAACGGCCGGGGTGGATCTATCGTCTTATGCGTGAATCACGGATGGTCTTCTTCAGAAAACATGGCGGGCCGGTCGAACGGGTCCTTGTGACCGCGATCGTCCATGTCGGCTACGCGGCGCGCATCCTCCTCTACGGGATCGCGGGGGTCGCGGCGCCGCGTCTTCGCAGGCTCGGACGGAATATTCTCTTCTCGTATATCGATACTGTTCCCGACTTTGCCTCAGGCCGGAGCAAACAGGCATGAAGATCCTCGGCATCACATCGCGGCTTCCCTATCCCCTGACCGACGGGGCGCGGATCTGCATGTACCAGGCCGCCGTCGGGCTCGCCTCGCTCGGCCATGACGTTCATATCGTGGCGGTGGAGGATGAGGCCGTCGAGCCGGGACCGCTGGCCGACGCCTGCACGATCCATGTCGTCCCCTACAAGGCGCTCCCCACCGTGGTCGGCGCCGCGCTCACGCTGCCGCGCCGCCGCCCCTACACGCAGTGGAAGAAGGATCTCCGGGAGGTCTACGCCCGCCTGGACGCTCTTCATGCGCGCGAGCGGTTCGACGTCGTCTACGCCGATCAGGCGCATATCGCCCAGTACGGCGCCTACATGAAGATCAAGCACGGGCTGCCGTATCTGCTTCGGAGCCACAACATCGAACATGAGATCTACAGGCGCCACACCGACCGGGTCCGCAACCCGCTGATGCGCGCCTACCTGGAGCTCCAGTGCGCGCGGTGGGCGCGGTTCGAGATCGAACAGCTTCGCCTGGCCGACGCCTGCGCCGCCATCACGCGCCGCGACAAGGAGGCGATCGCGCGGTTCGCGCCGGGGGTTCCGTGCGAGGTAATACCGGCCGCCGTCGATATGGAGATGTTCCCCTACTTCCCGGTCGCCTCGCGCGAGCGGAACTCGATGATCATGCTCGGGAACATGGCCTGGGCGCCGAACAGGGACGCCGCGATATGGTTCACCAACGAGGTGCTGCCGCTGATCGTGAAGGAGGTCCCGGAGGCGGTCTGTCATGTCGTCGGCGCCAACCCTCCCACGGCGCAGCTCCCGCCCCCCTCCGCCAACCTGCGGATCGAGGGGAGAGTGGAGGCCATCAGGAGTTTTTATGATCGTGTTGCGATAGGATTGATCCCGCTCCGCGTGGGAGGGGGGATGCGCGTGAAGATGGTGGAGATGATGGCCTCCGGCATGCCGATCGTCAGCACCGGGCTCGGAGCCGAGGGGAACGACGCCCTTCCCGACACGCATTATCTGCGCGCCGACGATCCCGCCTCGTTCGCCGCCGCCGTGGTCCGTCTTCTCGGGAGCGGCGCCGAGCGGGAGAGGTTCTCGACCTCCGCGCACGCCTTCGTCAGCGAACATTATTCGGCGGCCGAGGTCGGGAGGAAGTTCGAGCGGCTTCTCTCGACGGCGATGAAACGCCGCCCGGTCGGCCTGGAGGTGGGATGACGACCGTCGTCGAGATCATATTCTGGTTCGCTCTCTGCTGGATCGGCTATGTCTTCGTCGGCTATCCGATATTGATGGCGCTGCTGGCGCGGCTCCGTCCCCGTCCCATCCGTTTCTCCGACGACTATCTCCCCAGAGTGGCCTTCGTGATGGCCGCCTACAACGAGGAGAAGATCATCGGGGAACGGATGCGGAACTATCTGGATACCGACTATCCGCGCGAGCTTCTCTCGTTCTATGTGGGATCGGACGGCTCCGCCGACAGGACCGACGAGATCATCCGGGAGTACGCGGCGAAGGACCCGAGTATTCATCTGACGCGATATAATCGTTCGGGGAAGACGAAGATCGTCTACGAGCTCGCCGAGCGGGCCACCGAGGAGATCATCATCTTCACCGACGCCGACGTCCTGCTCGACTCCGACGCCGTCAGGAAGTTCGTCCGCTGCTTCGCCGACCCGGAGGTGGGGGGGGTGGTGGTCAGGATCGACGTGAGGGACAGGGCGCAGAACGCCGGCAACACCGGGGAGCGCCGCTACGTCGGTCTGGAGGAGTGGCTGAAGCGGAACGAGTCGCTCGTCTGGACCACGGTCGGTCCCACCGGACAGTGCTTCGCCGTCAGGAGCGGGGCGTACGATCATCTGCACGACTACAGGCTGTCGGACGACGTCCACCTGGTCCTTTCGATCCCGCTGAAGGGGAAACGGGTCTGGCTGGCGGAGGATATCGCGATCGCCGAAACGAACAAGCGGACCCTCTGGAGCGAGGTCCGCCGCCGCCTCCGGATGGGGCAGCAGGCGGGGGCGACCTTCTGGGCGTACCACGGCACCCGCTTCCCCTGGCGCTCCTGGGTCGCCTTCGAGCTCTGGTCGCACAAGATCCTCCGGCATCTGTCGACGATCCCGGCGGCGCTCTTCTGTCTCTGCTCGATCTATCTGGCGCTCACGGTCGGCAGCCCCGGCTTCGTCGCCTCGGCCACACTTTCGGCCCTCTGGATCGTCGCTGTCCTCGTCGGCCTGCTGCTCGACGCGGTCCGACTTAATGTGCGTCTGGTACAGTATCCGCTGTATTTTACGCTGATGCTCGGGAGCCTTACGATAGGCACCCTCCGCTCCCTGGTCTCCGGGGGGCTTGCAATGTGGACCAGCCCCCGACTGGAATGAACGACACGCTCGCCGAACATAGCGTAGCAGGCAGACCTTCGTCGGTCGACAACAGCGTCGACAGGCGGGGGACCGCCGTCACGTGGCGGCAGATGATCAAGTCTCCCCGCGGCATCAACATGCTCGTGGTGGGGGCCGACATCGTGGCGCTGGTGCTGGCGTTCTGGACGTTCTATTTTCTGCGGGTCAACAGCGGGATCTTCACCGACATCGCCGGTTTCCCGTTCATGGAGCTGGCGCAGCTCACGGCGGTGATGCTGGTGCCGTGGCTCCTTCTCTTCTGGTTCAGCGGCCTCTACATCGCCGTTCACAACAGATCGCTGTTCGATGAATTCTACTCGGTGCTGAAGGTGATCCTCTTCGGCTGCCTGATGATCTTCATCGTTCTCTTCTTCAGTTCGATGAGCGAGGCGGGCGTGCTGGAGAGCCGCCGGGTGCTGCTGCTGCTGACCTATTTCCTGCTGCTGACGATCTTCGTCGGCCTTGGACGCTATCTCCTCAGAGGGGTCGTCAGACGGCTCAGACGGCGGGGGATCGGGCTCCGCAGAACGGTGATCGTGGGGGATTCCCCCTGGAGCCGTCAGCTGCTGGAGATGTTCCGCGCCACCCCCGAGCTGGGATACAAGGTGGTGGGAACGGTCCTCACCGACGTCGCCGCCACCCCGGAGTTCGCCGACTCCTCGATCGGGGAGGTGGGGGAGATCGACAAGATTATCGCGGATCGATCGATCGAGGTGACGGTGCTCGGGATGCAGCATGAGCGCGATCTGGTGCTGAAGCTGATGACCGAAACTTCCGTCGCCGACACGACGATCAAGATCGTCCCCGATCTCTACGACCTCATCAGCGGCCAGGCGCGCGCGCAGCATCTCTACGGCATCCCGCTGATCGAGGTCAACCCGAAGATCATGAAGATCTGGGAGCAGCGGACCAAGAGGGTCTTCGACGTTATCTTCTCGGTCTCCGTGCTCCTCTTCGGGCTTCCGTTCTGGCTGGTCGCGGCGCTGGCGGTGAAACTGGAGGACGGCGGGCCGATCTTCTATTCGCAGGAGCGGGTCGGGTTCGGGGGGCGGAACTTCATGATCCATAAGTTCAGGTCGATGCGCACAGACGCCGAACGGCACGGCATCACCTGGGCGGCGACCAACGACAGCCGCGTCACGCGGGTGGGACGCTTCCTCCGGCAGTCCCATATCGACGAGGTCC
This sequence comes from uncultured bacterium, assembly GCA_966250335.1. GTDB lineage: Bacteria > Bacteroidota > Ignavibacteria > OLB7 > OLB7 > OLB7. The sequence goes on from CBINGZ010000009.1 coordinate 20,135, forward strand.
CGCAGTTCTGGAACGTCCTGCTGGGGGAGATGAGCTTCGTGGGCCCGCGACCGGAGCGCCCCTTTTTCGTTCAGAAGTATTCGGAACTGCTCCCCTCGTATCCCAGGCGCCACAGGGTGAAGCCGGGGATGACCGGGTGGAATCAGATCCAGGCGGAGGAGCTTGTGGAGAATGTGGAGATCGTGCGGGAAAAGCTCCGGCATGATTTTTTCTATATCGAAACAATGTCGCTTCGACTCGATTTCGAGATCATTCTGCGTACCATCATTCGTATCCTCAAGAGGAAAGGACAGACCTGAACCCGTGCCTCAGCATCTAGTACCAAAACGCGCGCTGGTCATCATCCCGACCTACAACGAGATCGACAACGTCCCCACGTTGATCGGCGACGTTCTTGCGCAGGATCAGCGCGTCGACATCCTGTTCGTGGACGACGGCTCGCCCGACGGAACGGGAGAATATATCGCGGAGATCGCCGCGAGCGAGCCGCGCCTCCATCTGCTCCAGCGCCCCAGGAAGATGGGGCTGGGGACCGCCTACTGCCGCGGCTTCGAGTACGCCATCGCCAACGGCTACGACGTCGCCATGGAGATGGACGCCGATTTCTCGCACGACCCGACGATGATCCCCAGGTTCCTCTCGGAGATCGAGGACGCCGACCTTGTGATCGGATCACGATACGTTCAGGGAGTCAACGTCGTCAACTGGCCGATGAGCCGGCTGCTGCTGAGCTACTTCGCCAACGTCTATTCCCGCTTCGTCACCGGGATGCCGCTCCACGACGGCACCGGCGGGTTCAAGTGCTTCAGGACCGACGTGCTCCGGAGGATCGATCTTTCCCAGATCAAATCGAACGGCTACTCGTTCCAGATCGAACTGAACTTCCTGGTCTGGAGCATGGGGGGGATCATCAGGGAGATCCCGATCATTTTCGTCGACAGGCGGAGCGGCGTCTCCAAGATGTCCCGCAACATCATCTTCGAAGCCGCCACCCTCGTCTGGAAACTGCGCGCCGCCAAGACCTTCGGCCGCCTGGGCCGCCGCTACCTCTCTCCGGCCCGCGCCTAAGGAGCGAACGCATGCAGCTCTCGATCATCATCGTCAACTACAACGTCCGAGACCTTCTTCTGGACGCCGTCGCCTCGCTCTACACGGCGATGGAGGGGATCGGGGGGGAGATCATCGTGGTCGACAACGCGTCGACCGACGGCGCCCTGGAGGCGTTGAACAGAGATTTCCCGGCGGTGATAACGGTGGGGCTGTCGCGCAATCTGGGGTTCGGGGCCGCCAACAACGTCGGCATCGAGATGGCGAGGGGGGAGTATATCCTTCTGATCAACCCCGACACGATCGTCCAGGAGAACACGCTTCGCGAGATGATCTCCTTTATGGAGGCGCATCCGGCCGCGGCGTTCGCCGGGTGCAAGATCCTGAACCCGGACGGCAGTTTCGAGCCCGCCTCCAAGCGCGGGTTCCCATCCCCCTGGTCCTCCTTCTGCCGCGTCTTCGGTCTCAGCCGTCTCTTCCCCCGCTCCCGCCTCTTCGGCGGCTACAACCTCACCCATCTCGACCCCGACACCACCAGCCGGGTCGACGCTCTCTCCGGCTGCTTCATGTTCTGCCGGGGGGAGATCCTGAAGAGGTTGAAGGGGTTCGACACCGATTTCTTCATGTACGGCGAGGATCTCGATCTCTGTTTCCGGGCGAAGGAGCTCGGGGGGGAGATCCATTACCACCCCGGCACCTCGATCATGCATCTGAAGGGGGAGAGCACCAGGCGGAGTTCGATCGACGCCCTGGCGACCTTCTACGAGGCGATGGAGATCTTCGCGCGGAAGCATTTCCGGTCGAACGCTCCCCTCCTCTGGCTGATCCGCGCCGGCATCGCGCTGCGGCGGATGATCGCCCGGGTCAACGAGCGGTTCCCGAGCTGGTGGCTTGCGGGGATCGACGTCGCGGGCCTTCTGGCGGGACTGATGATCGGGTCGGAGATCGTCTTCGGGAAGCTCCTCGGATATCCGGTCTGGGCGCTCCCCGCCGTGCTGCTGCTGACGCCGCTCCTCTTCGTGCTGACGATAGGCCTGGCCAAGGGATACGACGCCGACGACAGGATACCGCGTAATGCGATGCTCGGCTATCTGATGGGGTTCTTCGTGCTGAGCGCCCTGACCTATTTCTTCCCGGATTACAGATTCAGCCGGAACGTGGTGGTGATGACGACCGGCCTGGCGACGACGATCGGCGTCTGCGCCCGCTTCCTCTGGCTTCTCTACCGCCGCACCTACGGCGCCGAGGCGATCCGCCGGATCGCCTTCCTGAGCTCCCGCGATCCCCAGCCGGAGGTCCGGAACAGCGTCAGAAGGACCTTTCTGGGGCGTCCGGTCAGCATCGAGGGGACGATCGCCGTCGACTACAGCGACGCCGAGATCCGGGGGAAGGTGCTCGGAACCGTGGAGAACATCGCCAAGATCGTCAGGGAGTTCCGTCTGACCGACATCTTCGTCATCGACTCCTCCATGAGCTACGGCGACGTCATCAGCGCCATGAGCCATACCACGGGGCAGCCGGTGCGCTATCATGTCGTCAGACAGGGGGAGTCGCTCGAACCGGCCGCGCCGCCGGCGACCCAGGCCCATCATTCCACCGGGCGACCGGTGGCGTACAGGCGCGGAGGGCTCTTTACATGGTTGAGCGATCGGGCGATAGCCGTGGGGCTTCTCATGACCCTTCCGATCGTATATTTGTCCGGCGGTCGTCCCGCCTCGCAGAAGAGGCTGGCCCGGGATCTTGGGGGAGTCCTGGTCGGGCGTCGTCGTCTGGTGGGGAGCGGCGCCGACTCCCGCGAGCGGCCTCTCTTTTCGGTGGCCGATCTCTGCGGGGTGGAATCGCTCACCGAGCGGGAACTGGCGCAGATCGACACCTACTATATATCCAATCAGTCGTTTCTGCTCGATTGCGAGATCATTGTGGCAACGTTCCGCCACAGACCGGTCGCCAGAGGAGCGGCGGTCGCAGCCGGTGAATCGGTGGGGCAGAGTCTGAACTGACCGCCGAACGGTCGAGCCCGAGGAGCCTCGGCCGGACCGGGAAGAGATCTTTCGACAACGTGCACGAACAGGGGAATACCCAGCGCGGCCCTCCCGCGTCCGGTATGTTCGGGCACCATTCGGCGCGGCAGGGGCATTCCGCCGCGGTTACGGACCGGATCATGATCATTCAGTCCGGCATTACCAGATATCATATTTCCATGTCAACCAACGTCCTTGAGTTCGAACGCCCGATCTACGAGCTTGAAGAGAAGATCGCGGAGATGCGCTCGATGGCCGATCAACTGGATATCACCCCGGAGATCGAAGTCCTTGAGCAGAAAGTCGAACGGCTCCGCAAGAGTATTTACGAACAGCTCACCCGGTGGCAGCGCGTACAGCTCGCCCGTCACCCGGAACGACCGTACACGCTGGATTACATCGCCCTTATCTGTGACGATTTCATCGAGCTTCATGGGGATCGCGCCTACGGGGACGACAAGGCGGTCGTGGGTGGACTCGCCAGAGTCGACGGCATGGAACTGGTGCTGATAGGCCAGCAGAAGGGAAGAGACACCAACGAGCGGAAAGCCCGCAACTTCGGCATGCCGAACCCGGAGGGGTACCGCAAGGCGCTCCGGCTGATGAGGCTTGCCGAGAAATTCGCGCTCCCGGTCGTCACCCTTATCGATACGCCGGGGGCGTTTCCCGGCATCGAGGCGGAAGAGAGGGGGCAGGCGGAGGCGATCGCACGGAATCTGTTCGAGATGGCGAAGCTCCGTACCCCGATCGTCAATATCGTGATCGGCGAAGGGGCCTCCGGCGGCGCGCTCGGGATCGGAATGGGAGACAGGCTCCTTATGATGGAGAACACCTGGTTCTCCGTCATCGCCCCCGAGTCGTGCTCCAGCATTCTCTGGAAAAGCTGGGATTACAAGGAACAGGCGGCCGAGGCGCTCCGGCTCACCGCCCGCGATCTCGTCGACATGGGGATAGCCGACGAGATCATTCCGGAGCCGATCGGTGGGGCGCACCGCGCGCCCAGAGAGGCGGCAGAGCTGTTGAAAGCCGCCATGACCGCTGCGCTGCATACTGTAGGCAGCCATTCGATAGACCGGTTGCTCGAGCTGCGGCACGAGCGATACGCTGCCATGGGGGTTTGGAGCAGCGTTACCATGTCCTAGATCCGGTCCCTATTATTCACGTTTTTATCATTGCCCGAGGGGACATTGTGAATCATTCATCCAGAAACAAGGGAATATACCGCCCGTCCGATGGGGAGAACGGATACGGCGGATACGGCGCCAGACGCATCCCACGCGCCCGCTTCGACGACCGGCGCGGAACGCCCCGCAGCAGACGACTTGCCAAGGAAGGAGACCCGTCGCTGCTGAAAAAGAAGAAACCGAAGATATTCTTCCATAAGACACTTACCCGCATCCTGCTCCCCAAGCTTCTGACCAAGGCGAAATACCTCTCGCCGGGGCTGGCGCGGCAGTTCATTGCCGCCGGCAGGGTCAGGATCAATTCGCGGGTCGTCTCCTCCCCCTATTACGAGGTCAATCTCCGCAAGGAGCGCGTGACCATCGACGAGGCGCCGACGGAATATCCGCGCAGGCTCTCCTACATGGTCTACCATAAACCGCGCGGCGTCGTCTGTCAGAAGGGTGATCCCGTCTTCGACACGATCTTCGATCCCGAGCAGCAGTGGGCGTTCCCCTTCGGACGCCTCTCCAAGTCGGTGTCGGGTCTCGTCATCCTCACCAACGATCCCCGTATCGGCCGGACCGGACATTTTACCGACAACGAGCTCCAGAAGGAGTACGCGGTCAAGATCAACAAGCATGTCACCGATGCCGAGATCGACGAGATGCGGAAGGGGGTCCTGACCGGGGAGGAATACTTCATCCCGATGCGGGTGGAGGTGCGCCAGAAGAATGCCGATTCGATGTGGCTGGAGTTCACCGTGCTGGAGGATTCCTACCATCGGATCTACGGGGTGCTGAAGCAGTTCGGCGCCGAGGTCATCCGGATGGAACGTTCCCGGATCGCCCTCCTCAACGAGCATATGGTCCCCTCCGGGGAATGGCGCGAGCTCGTCAATTTCGAGATGGCGGCGATCGACGTCAGCAGATTCATGCTCGGTGATCTCCCCCCGGAGCCCCCTCCGCCTCCGCGCGAGCGGACCCCGTTCCGGAAGTTCGAGAAGGGGAAGGGGGGATTCAAGAAGGAGTGGCGGAAGGATGGCGCCGAGGGAGAGAAACGTCCCGACAGGCGACGCGACGGCGAGGAGAACGACGGGGAGGAGAGATCACGCGACAGAAGGGAGCGCGAGCCGCGGAGGTTCGAGAAGTCGGCCGACGGCGACAGACGCCGCGGGGGGGAGGAGGGACGCGACCGTTCCGGCCCCCGTACGGGACGGGACCACGACCGCCGTCCCGACCGTCGTCACGATGGAGACCGTCCCTCGTTCGGCGATCGTCGTTCGGGCGAACGGCGCCCCGAGGGGGAGCGCCACTCAGAGTCCGATCGTCGTCAGGATGGGGATCGTCGGTTCGCTCCCCGCAGAGGGGAGTCGCAGGAGAGGTCGGGCGAGGGGAGAGCCGAAGGGGCTCCACGCTGGCGCGAGCGCGAACAGGGGGAGGGACGTCCCGCTCCCGAGCGCGGCGGCTGGCGCGAGGGGAGAACCCCGGAGGGACGCGACGAGCGCCCGCCGAGCCGCGAACGCCGTGAATGGAGCGACCCTCCCAGAAGCCGTGACCGTATGGAACCGCGCGACCGTCCGGAGCCGCGTGAGCGGTTCGAGCCGCGCGACCGTCCGATGCCGAGAGATCGTCAGGAGCCGGGAGAGCGTCCCGCGCCGCGTGAACGGTTCGAGCCGCGCGAGCGATTCGAGCCTCGGGATCGTCCCGAATCGCGCGACAGATTCGAGCCGCGTGACCGTCCGGAGCCGCGTGAGCGGTTCGAGCCGCGTCCCCGTCCGGAACCGCGCGACAGGTTCGAGCCGCGCGATCGTCCGGAACCGCGCGACCGTCCGGAGTCGCGCGACAGATTCGAGCCGCGTCCCCGCCCCGAATCGCGTGAGCGGTTCGAGCCGCGCGACAGGTATGAGGGGGGAAGAGGACGGTTCGATCAGCCGAGAGAGCGCGGCGACCAGAGGTTCGAACGCGGCCCCGATCGGCCGTACGAGCCGAGGGAACCGCGTCCGGAGTATCCTCCGGGTCGCGGCGACTATCCCGAGCGCCGTCCCGACCCGCGCGAGCGTCGTCCCTATCCCCCGTCGGGACCCTCCGATCGTCGCGAGGGACCGCCGGAGCGCCGTGAGCCTCCGATCGACAGACGTGAGGGACCGCCGCTCCGTCGCGAGCCTCCGATGGAGCGCCGGGAGGGACCGCCGGCCCGACGCGAGGTTCCGCCGCCTCCACCACCTCCGCAGACGCGCCGGTTCGATCCTCCCCGCGAGGAGGGAGGTCCGGAGCGGGAGCAGGGTGGTGAAGGGGAGCGGGGCCCGAGACGGATTCCGGAACGGCGTGAGATGCGTTCCCGTCAGAAGCCGCCGGGCAGACCGCCCGAGGAATCGTAGCTCGTCATGCCCCGGATCGTATCGGATCATATCCAGGTCCATCCCTTCCGTCGTCGCGACGGCGGGATAGAGCATCTGCTGCTGCGGCGTTCGCCGGAGGAGGATCTCTCCCCCGGCGTCTGGCAGGTGGTGACCGGGACGATCGAAGCGGGGGAGCCGGCGCTCGCGGCGGCGCGTCGCGAGTGCCTGGAGGAGACCGGCCGCGCGGGGGAGGGATGGTTCATCCTTCCCGAGCCGGTCATCTTCTACTTCGAGCCGACCGACACGATCGTCCTTGCGCCGGTCGCCGGATGTGAGATCGCCGGCGGAGAGGAGCCGATCCTCTCCGCCGAGCACGACGACTACCTCTGGCTCGACGGGGCGTCGGCGATCGAGCGACTCCCCTTCCCGTCGCATCGCAGCGGTGTGACGGCGATCGAATCATACCTCCGCGCTTCGGACGGCCCCCGTGGATGAGATTCTAATGCGTCGTATTGCGATGCGGATCAGGTACGACGGGACCGACTTCCTCGGCTGGCAGCGCCAGCCGGAGGGGCGCACCGTACAGAGCGTTCTGGAGGAGATGCTGACGAAGGTTTCCGGCAACCGTCCCGTGACCGTGATCGGCGCGGGGCGAACCGATTCCGGCGTCCACGCCTCCGGCCAGGTGGCCCATGCCGACGTTCGGACCCGCTACGGCGACGCCGATCTGCTCCACGCCCTCAGGCGCATGTCGCCTCCCGATCTTTCGATCGACGCGCTTCTCACCGTCTCGCCGGACTTCCACGCCCGCTTTCAGGCATGCCGTCGTGCCTACCGCTACAGAATCATATCCCGTCCCGATCCGTTTCTCGCCCGCTACTCCTGGCTGCACGAGCCGCCGCTCGACCACGACCTTCTGCAGCGTGCCGCCGCGCTCCTCCCCGGCCGTCGCGATTTCACCCCCCTCTCCAAGCACAACCCCGACACCCCCAACATGATCTGCGAGGTGGTGCGGGCCGAGTGGCATCGATCGGGAGAGGGACTCGACTTTCATATCGCGGCCGATCGGTTCCTCTACGGCATGGTCCGTCTGCTTGTAGGAATCCAGGTCGACATCGCCCGCGGCCGTCGGAGCCTGGAGGAGCTGGCGGTCGTCCTCGACTCCGCCGACCGATCATCCCAGAGCATGTCCGCCCCCGCCCACGGCCTGACCCTGGTCGAGGTAGGATATCCCGAGCCGATATTCGAGGGTGATGCCGGCGTGCGTTGAACCCCTTGCCCCATCTCTCCGTCGCGTTCCATTGCCGAACGATGGAACCATCCTTATGATCTCCATTGCGTTCAGGCGACTTCCCCCGCGACACAAATCTTCTGCAATCACCCTGTGCTTGAATCCGTTCAATTGATTATTATCGGGCATCGACGAAACCATAAGGATGTTACGATGCTGACATTTCCATCGGCCTTCATCAGCAGCCGGGTCGGCGCTCGCGGTCGGTACATTGCCGTTCGCTCCGCCTACACGGCGCTTCTTCTCTTCTGTATGCTCACGCTGACGCAGTGCGGCGCGAACCTCTTCAGCGTCGCCGAGGACGCCAAGATCGGCGCGGAGATGGATGCGGAGATCCAGAACAATCCGGCCCAGTACCCGAAACTGGAGAACTCGCAGGTCACCGGCTACGTGCAGAACATCGTCAACAATATCCTCCGCTCTCCCGATATCAAGTACAGGGGGACCTTCCCCTACAAGGTCACGATCATCAACGACGACAAGACGCTGAACGCGTTCGCGACGCCGGGAGGATATATCTACGTCTATACCGGCCTGCTCCGGTTCCTTGAGAACGAGGCGTCGCTGGCAGGTGTGATCGGCCACGAGATCGCCCATGCCGAGGAACGTCACGGCACCGAGCACATGACCACGCAGCTCGGCGCCGAAGTCGCTCTGAATATCGCTCTGGGATCCGATCCCTCGAAGGTCGCCGAGGTTGCCGGCAACGCGGCGGCGCTTCTCTTTCTGCTCCGGAACAACCGCACCGACGAGACCGAGGCGGACACCCGTTCGTTCGGCTATCTGAAGTCGACCCCGTACTGGCCGGGCGCCATCAAGAGCTTCTTCGAGAAGATGATCGAGCAGCGCGGAGGGCGTTCGCAGAGCACTCTGGAGGAATGGGCGTCGACCCATCCGCTCGATCAGTCGCGGGTCGATCATATCAATACTCTCCTGAAGGAGAACAACGTGGCGGCCCCGACCAACGCCAGCCTGATGCCCGATCCGTACCGGCAGATGCTGCGGCAGCTCCGCTGACGGCCCCACGGGGGCGGGTGGAAAATATCCCGCCGCGATGCGGCGGGCGCCCCTCTATCCAGTCACGAATCCAGACAACGATTCCCATAATGAGCCATACATCGTTCAGCGAGCGTTACGCCACGGCCTTCGTCCGGAACAACACACGCCTCTGTGTCGGCCTCGACTCCGATCCGGGCAATCTTCCGGAGGCCGTGCGCGGGGCCGACAACCCCGTGCTCGAGTTCAACAGGCGGATCATCGCCGCCACCGACGACAGATGCTGTTCCTACAAGCTGAATCTCGCCTTCTACGAGCATATCGGCGAAGCGGGCCTTCAGGCGCTCCGAGGCTCCCTTGAGGCGATACCGGAGCATATCATCACGATCGCCGACGCCAAGCGTGGAGATATCGGGAACACGGCCGAACGCTACGCGGCCGCCTATCTCGACTATTACCGGTTCGACGCGATCACCGTCAACGGCTACCTGGGGATCGATTCGCTGAAGCCCTTCTTCAACTACCCCGGGACGTGCGTCTTCGTGCTTGCGCTCACCTCGAACCCCGGGTCCGCCGACTTCCAGCGGCTGACCGTGGATGGGAAGCCGCTCTACATGGAGATGATCGACCGCTGCCTGCAGGCCTACGGCTCCACCGGGTCGCTCGGCTTCGTCGTCGGCGCCACCCACCCCGACGAACTGGAGGAGGTGCGGGAGCGTGTGGGACCGGAGATTCCGCTCCTCATCCCCGGTCTGGGGACGCAGGGGGGAGACGCGGCGGCGGCCGTACGGGCGAACTCCGGCGGCATCGCCTTCTTCAACGTCTCGCGCGCCGTCATCCATGCGGGGAACGGGCCCGATTTCGACGAGCAGGCGGGGGAGGCCGCCGCACGCTTCGTCTCGCAACTCGATGAAAAACTCACGTCGGTGGGACAGTCGGTCTAGGGGAGCTTCTCCTCCGTTCCCGCCGTGTTCAATTCGAGCGGCGTGGGAAGTCCTTCCGTAGGGACCTCCCGCGCCGATCTCATCATCCGCTCCTCGGACCCCGAAGCGATGAGAGCCACCGGGACAATCATGTCGGAAGAGGATCTGTACGCTCTCTGGTCCGAGCGTGCGGAGCCCGGCGTGTCGTTCCTCTGCCTCGGCGGCCAGCGGGTTCAGGTTCTCTCCGGCGGACGGCGGAACAGCGGTCCCGGCCCCGATTTCTCCGATGCCGTCCTTCTGATCGACGGCTGGCTCCGGGTCGGTCCGGTCGAGATGCATCTGCGGGAGGAGGAGTGGTTCGCCCACGGCCACGGGAGCGACCCGGCGTACGATCGGGTGATCCTCCATCTGCTGCGCGACCCCCCCGCGACGCTCCGCCTTCCGATCGCGACCGTCATGGCCGCGCGGCTCCCAGGGGCTGGGGGGGGCGGAATCGAGCAAGGGGAGAAACGATCGGGGGAGATCACGATCTCCCCGGCGCTTCTGGTCGAGTGCGCCTGGTCCCGGTTCCTGCGGCGGGTCGTTCTGATATCGCGTCGCGACAGAGATCTCCCGACGCCGGCCATCATCCGCAGAGCCTTCCTGACGGGGCTCTACGACTGCCTCGGCTATTCGACGAATCGCGATCCGATGCGACGTCTGGCAACGCTGATGATCGCGGACGAGCCGGCTCTGGCCGGCGCCTCGTTCGAAACGGTCGCTACGATATTGTTCGGTCACGCGGGGATCGATCGGGAATCGGCGGCCCGCGTCGGCGCCCGCTTCCTTTCCGGCGAAGCGCTCGCGCGGATACTCGCCGGGGGAGAAGGATCGGGACTCCGATGGCGTCCCGCCTCCCGTCCCGCCGGCGCTCCGGAGCGGAGGCTCTGGGGGGCCGCGCGGCTCACGTTCGATCTCTATGCGAACGATCTGCTGCGCCCTCTGTTTGCTCTCCTGACCGGTTCGCCGGAGCCGGCCGCGGCGCTCGCGCAAAGCCTCACGGTCCGTCTCGGCGGGGAGAGTCTGGTGGGGGGGGACCGGGGGATGGAGATCGTCATCAACGCCTTTCTGCCGGTCGCCGCCGCGGCGGGGATCGCGACCGGGCGGAACGATATTCTGGAGGCAGCCTGCCGCGCCTATCGCACGGCGCCGCCGGCGGCGACCAACCGGATCGTCCGGCGGATCGAGGAGCGTTACCTGGGGGGACGAACCTTGCGGGGAGGCTTCTGGCAGCAGGGGGCGATCGAATTCCATCAACGATATCTCTCCCCGGACAGAAGCCCCCTCTCGTTCGTGGCGGAATCCCGCGGCGTTCCCTATATGCCTCCGGTATGACCGCGCGTCCTTCGTCAACTCTTACACCGAGGATACATGCATGTCGACTGAGCTGTTCAACACCTTTCTGCAGAAGAGCCGCACGCTCATGGATCTGGGCGCCGCGTCGTCGGTCCTGAACTGGGACCAGGAGACCTACATGCCGAACGGCGCCGCCCAGGCCCGTGCCGAGCAGCAGGCGACCATCGACACCCTGATCCATCAGCTTACCGTCTCCCCCGACTACACCGAGCTTCTCGGACGCCTTGGAGAGGTCAGCGGGGAGGAGCTGGAGGGATGGCAGATCGCGGCGATCCGCGAGGCGGTCCGCTCGCACGACCGTGCCAGCAAGCTGCCGGAGGAGTTCGTGGGAGAGGTCTCGCGTGCCCAGTCGCTGGCGCAGCATACCTGGAAGCGTGCCCGCGCCGAGAAGAATTTCGAGATCTTCGCGCCGTCGCTGACCCATCTGGTCGAACTGAAGCGGCGCACGGCCGAGTACTACGGCTACAAAGAGAGCCCGTACGACGCCCTCATCGACCTCTACGAGCCCGGCATGACCGCAGCCGAGCTGAAGCCGATCTTCGACAGGCTGAGGGTAGGGACACAGCGTCTTCTGAAGAAGATCGCCGATTCCGGTTCCGATCTGAACGACGCGATCCTCTTCACCGACTACGATCAGGCCCGGCAGCTCGAGTTCGGCAAGAGGGTGATCGAGCGTCTCGGCTTCAGCTTCGAGACAGGTCGTGTCGATCTCTCGGCCCATCCCTTCTGCACCTCCTTCGGGCCGAGCGACGTCAGGCTGACCACCAGGGTCTATAGAGATGACCTCCGGAGCTGCCTCTTCGGGCTGATCCACGAGGCGGGGCACGGCATGTACGAGCAGGGATTCGACCCCAAGCTCACCCGCACGGAGCTTGCGGCCGGCATTTCGATGGGGATCCACGAGTCGCAGTCGCTCCTCTGGGAGAACACCGTGGCGCGGAGCGAGCCGTTCTGGAACTGGGCGTTCCCGACCCTTCAGTCGACCTTCCCGGAACAACTTGCCTCGGTCTCGGCGTTCGACTTCTACAGGGCGATCAACGTCATGCGCCCCAGCTTCATCAGGGTCGAGGCGGACGAGCTGACCTACAACCTGCATATCATCCTCCGGTTCGAGATCGAGGAGGCGCTGATCACGGGGAAGATGGAGGTGGCCGATATCCCGGCGGTCTGGAACGCGAAGATGACCGAGTATCTCGGGGTCACGCCGGCCGACGACGCGCAGGGGTGTCTGCAGGATGTCCACTGGTCGTTCGGCGGGTTCGGCTACTTCCCCAGCTACACGCTCGGCAAGCTCTACGCGGCGATGTTCATCAACCAGGCCGAGCGCGATATCGACGACCTGAAGGGGAAGATCGGGGCGGGGGACTTCACGGAGCTTCTCGCATGGCTCCGCACAAACATCCATCGCTGGGGGAAATCGAAGACGGCCGCCGAGCTGGTCATGGACGTCTGCGGACGCCCCCTCTCGGAAGCCGACTTCCTCGACTACCTCGACGCCAAGATCGAGCGGGTCTATTATCCGGGCTGAGCCCCTTGTTCCAACGAGGGGAGGGGCCGGACAAGGAGATCGAACAGGGCCGGGAGACCACCCGGCTCTCTCTCGGCCCGGTCGGATACTAACGACCATGCCGGCTCGTCGTTACATGAGAAGAATCCCAAGGCGATACCGGGGACGCTCTCCCTCTTCAGCCCCGAAGGGGCGAACCGTGTGTAGCCGTGGATGTTCCATTATTTCTTGAGCGCCGAAGGTGCGCGCCATTCTTCCCTTCCGCGGAAACGAAGGATGCGGTGCGCCAATGGAGCGAGGTACGTATAATCCCCGATCGCCGAACGAACCGGACACGGTGCAGCGATCGGGGTGTGCTGATGAGAAGGAGCGCGGGCTACCGTCACATTTTGCGGTGAGAGTTATGATCACAAAGAACAAAAAGGAGCCGGCGGTCGACGAACCGCATAAACAGGTCAACGGACGACGGGAGGAAACTCCCTCCGTCCGCGACAGGTCGGGGAGCAACGCCATACGAGGGCTGGAGTCGCAGGATCTTCCCGCGATGCAGAAGGCCCAGGCGCAGGCGCTCCTCAACAACCTGCTCGAGGCGTGCCGTACCAACCTCCGGATCTGCGATCAGAACCTTATCAGCAAGGCCTTCTATCTCTGCGTCGACGCCCATAAGAACACGATCCGCGCCTCGGGAGAACCGTACTACACCCATCCCTACGAAGTCGCCATGATCGTGGCGCAGGAGATCACGCTGGACGACGTCTCCGTCGCCGCGGCCCTGCTCCACGACGTCGTGGAGGATACCGACTACACGATCGAGGATGTCCGCGCCGAGTTCGGCCCGATCATCGCCGATATCGTCGACGGCGCCACCAAGATCACCGACGTCTTCAACAGCCACGAGGTGACCCAGGCGGCCAGCTACCGCAAGCTCCTCCTCTCGATGGTCAACGACGTCCGGGTGATGCTGGTGAAGTTCGCCGACCGGCTCCACAACATGCGGACCCTCCAGTTCCTTTCGCCCCAGAAACAGAAGCGTATGGCGAAGGAGACGCTGGAGATCTTCGCCCCCTTCGCCCATCGTTTCGGCCTCGGCAACATCAAATGGGAGCTCGAGGATCTGGCGTTCAAGTACCTGAACCCCGACGCCTACAACGAGCTGAAGACGACGCTCCGCGCCAAGCGCCAGCAGCGTTCCGAGTTTATCCATCGCTGCATAGAGCCGATCGGCGAACGTCTGACCGCCGAGAAGATGAAGTTCGAGATCACCGGCCGTCCGAAACATCTCTACTCGATCTACAACAAGATGCTGATCCAGGGGAAGACCCTGGATGAGATCCACGATCTCTTCGCGATCAGGATCATCCTGGAGACCGATCATCCGAACGACTGCTTCACGGTCTACGGCATCGTCTCCGAGATCTACACGCCGGTGCCGGAGCGCTTCAAGAACTATATCTCGGTGCCGAAGAAGAACGGCTACCAGTCGATCCATACCACGGTGATCGGCCCCGACGGTCGCCAGGTGGAGGTGCAGATCCGCACCAAGAAGATGCACGAGATCGCCGAGAAGGGGGTCGCCGCCCACTTCATCTACAAGGAGACCTCGATCAACCCCCTCATCACCGAGGATCGCCAGCTGGAGGAATGGGTCGACTGGATCCGCGACGTCTTCGAGAACGCCGGCAACGAGGAGGCCCCCGCCGAGGTGATGGAGAGCTTCAGGCTGAACCTCTTCCAGGATGAGATCTACCTCTTCACGCCGAAAGGTGAGCTGAGGATTCTGCCGAAGGGAGCCACCCCGATCGACTTCGCGTTCGATATCCACACGAAGGTCGGGTTCCACTGCATCGGCGCCAAGGTCAACGGGAAGATCGTCCCGCTCGACACCGACCTGAAGTCGGGCGACCAGGTGGAGATCCTCACCTCCAAGAACCAGACCCCCAGCCCCGACTGGGAGAAGTTCGCCGTCACCCACAAGGCGCGCAGCGGCGTGCGGAAATGGCTGAACGAGGAGAACCGGCGGCTGATGCAGGAAGGGCGCGAGGCGTGGGAGAAGCGCGCGAAGAAGGAGAAGCTCCATATCAACGACGACGAGCTGGAGAGGATCTCCCACCTGCTCAAGTACGAGAACAGGGGAGAGCTCTTCGCCGAGATCGGGACCGGGCGGATGACGGCGGAACAGGCGGTGGCGACGGTTCGCGAGAGGATGAAAGCTCCGTCGGTCAAGGATGACTCCGCTTCGATCGCCGGGCAGGTCCTCTACGACCGATTCGTGCAGGAGGCGCGAACCTCCAGCACCGGCATCATCGTCGATGGAACGATCCAGGGGCTGAAGTACACCTACGCCAAGTGCTGCGGTCCGATCCCCGGCGACAAGGTGATCGGCATCGTCTCGACCGGACAGGGGGTGGTGATCCATCGGGTCACGTGCAACAATATCCTGAACCTGCTGAAGCAGCCCCGGGTGCGGAACCGCGCGGTGGAGGTGTCGTGGGCCAGCTCGGACGGGTTCGAGTTCATGTCGGCGGTGAAGGTGACCGGCGAGGACCGTCCCGGCATCCTGAACGACCTGACGCACGCGATCCTGACATATCAGAACACGAACATCCGGAGCGTGAATATCGAATCGCAGGATTCCCTCTTCGAGGGGGTGCTGACCGTGATGGTGAAGAACATCGATCATCTCAACAGGCTCATGGAGCGGCTGAGAAAGGTCAGGAACGTCAAGAACGTCGAGCGCTTCGAGCAGGCGAACATGGAGTGAGATGCGGAAGAACCTCGACGACCCGATACCCGAGCCGGCGCTCGATCAACTGCTGATCGACCCGGTCTACCACCGTGCCGAGCGGCGTATCGCGCGGCTCCGTTCCACGATCGAGAAGCGTCAGCGCGACCTGCATCTGGTGCTGGAGGATGTCTTCGATCCCCACAACGTCTCCGCCGTCCTCCGCACCTGCGACGCGGTGGGGGTGGGGACGGTGCATCTGGTCTACAACAGGGAGAAGTTCCCGAAGATCGGCCGGACGAGCTCGGCAAGCGCCTGGAAATGGGTGGAGATGAAGCAGTACACCCGGATCGAGGAGTGCTACGACGGTCTCCGCGAGCTCGGCTGCCGGATCTACGCCACCGACCTGAGCGACCGCGCAACGAGCATCTACGATGTCGAGATGGCCGGGCCGACGGCGCTGGTCTTCGGGAACGAGCACCGCGGGGTCTCGCCGGAGGCGTCGAGTCTGGCCGACGGGAACATCCTGATCCCGATGGTGGGACTGATCCAGAGCCTGAACATCTCCGTCGCCTGCGCCGTGACCCTCTACGAGGCGATGCGGCAGCGGCAGGTCAGGGGGATGTACAACTCATCGATTCTATCGGAAGCCGAGGTTGAGGCGAAGCTGAGGGAGTGGGCGGAGAGATAGGAGGGAAGGAGCCGTCGGCGGTCAACCGAGCTTCCGTTCCAGCGAGAGCGCCTTGGTGCACATCGTCAGGTCCTCCACGTCGTTGGTCGCCACGACCGTGACGCGCGACCCCTTTCCGGAGGCGACCAGCTCGCGGATCACGGCGATCCCGCGCTCGTCGAAGTTCGTGGCCGGTTCGTCGATGAAGAGGAAGGGGGGATCGTGGACGAGGGCGCAGATATACTTGACCCGCTGGAGCATGCCGGAGCTGTAGGTGTGGAGCGGGTCGTTCCTCCGTCCGGCGAGACCGAATATCTCGAACAGATAGATCCCCCGCTCCTCGTCGAACTCCAGGCCGCGCATCCTCTGCAGCAGATCGAGATGTTCCCACGGCGTGAACTCCGTGTAGAGCTGGAGATAGGGGGCCACGTATCCGACCCTGGGAGGAAGATCGTCATCCGAGACTTCTTTTCCGTCCACCGACCACTTCACCCTTCCCCCCGTCCGTTCGGCCACGTTCGCCATGATCTTCATGAGGGTCGATTTCCCCGACCCGTTGCTCCCGGTGAGGGCGATGACATCCCCCGTCTCCAGGGTGAAGTTCAGGTTGGAGAAGATCGTTCTGAGACCGAACCGTTTGGTGATCCCCTCCACGCGCAGCTCGGCGGTTCGTGTTCCGCTCACTTCCCCACCACCGCGAACTTCCCCAGGCTCGGGTCGCCGTCGTTGATCGACATCTCGTAGATGTAGATCCCGCTCGGGGCCGGTCGTCCCTCGTGATCGAGTCCGTCCCAGACCACGCCGAGGAGGTTGTTGGCTCCTATCAGTTCCTTCTGTTCCAGCTCCCTGACCCGTGTCATTCCGCTGGAGTAGATCCAGACCCTGATCTTCCTGATCAGCTCGGTCGTCTCCGGGACCGCGAAGATGAGGGAGTTGCCGCCGTCGTTGATGAACGGCTGCGGCGATGTCCGCACGGCGATCGCCCGCTGCACCGATCCGTTGACCGACCTGAAGAGGCAGAACTGCTGGTTCGGCGCATCAAGACGGTAGTAGACGCTGCCGGCGGCAAGGGGGATCTCCGTGAAGTCCGGGCGGGCGCTCTCGTCCGCCTCCAGCGCGAACGCCTCGCGCTGGATGTTCGAGCCCCCTCCGTTTATATCGGATCGCGCATTTGTGACGACGAAGTCGACGGTGTCGCGCACGTTGATGTTCGCGGTCGGCACGGTCAGCCTGTAGAGCCCGAAGCTGAGGGGATAGAGGGCATCCTCGAAGAGAACGTTCCCATCGGACATATGGCGGGTGTCGGCCGGGCGCATCGTGGGGAGGTTCTCGGCGTTCGGCAGATAGGTCGTGTCGCGAGCGCGTGAGCCGGTGTAGTAGCACCATTCCGCGAACTCGCAGTAGCTGTTTTCCAGATTGAAGCTCCGGCGCCGCAGCACGTTGTCGATCGCCTTGAACTCGTCGGTCCCCCTGAACTCCTCCCAGATCTCCCTGATCACATCCCGTCCGTACTTCTTGGAGAGATATTCCAGATAGAGAACATGGGCATAGCCGGTGATGCCGTCGTCGACGCTGTTGGTGGAGATCGGGTAGTTCTGCGGGCTGTGGAGGAAGGAGTCGACGTACTGGAGGTAGTCGTCGATCTCCGGGTGGAGCTGCCGTTCCATCCAGACCGCCGTCGCCTCGAAGATCGAGCGCTGGCTGAAATCGACCTTGTATCCGAACTGGACGACATGGTGGAATTCATGCGCGGCGGTGACACGGACCCCCAGGATGCCGGGGCTGGGATATCCCCCCTGATAATCGTTGTCCATGACCAGGTAGGAGGCGTATCCGTCCCCCACCGGGTTGTCGCTTTCCGGGCAGGCGCCGCCGTAATATCCGCGTGCGAGATTGCAGATATAGACGTCGATTCTGCCGTCGGGTCCGCCCCGGCCCGGGTTCCGGTTGTCCGGTCCGGGGGCCTTGTAGCCCATGCTGTCGATCTCGACCCGCCACGCCATCTCCAGATAGAAGGCGACCGAGTCGATATAGTCCGGGTGGCCGTTGGCGTTTCTGTCGGCCAGGGGGGGAGCCTCGTTCCCTGAGCCCCAGTAGTGGATGTAGAAATGTTCCGACTGAAGCGAAAGGGGCATCACCGGTCGTCCCCCGCAGAGGGCGCAGGCGAGCAGGCCGGCCCCCTGCTTCCCTGACGCGAGATCGGCGGTCGTATCGGCCTGCGAGAAGGTGAAGCAGCGGTTGGGGCCGGTTCCCTCCCCATGGTCATGATCGTGATCGTCTCCCTCATGCCCCGTCCCGGCGTGCAGAACCGATGCGGCTGCCGCCAGAAGGATCAGGGTCAGAGGAAGGTGGAAGGGGAGCCGGCGTAGATGTCGTGCCATTCCTCGCTCGGGTTATGCTGAGGTTTGGTGGAGTTCCTCGATCCGTTTTCTGTTCTCCAGTCGTCCGGCGCGGCGGATCCCCGCGGCATCGAACCGTTTCCGCTCGGCGTCGTTCTCCGGGACGACATGCGGCGACGGCAGCGGCCGTCCGTCGGCGTCGATCCCGACGAACGTCAGATAGGCGGTGTTGGCGTGGAGGACGATCCCTTCCAGCGGGTTCTCCATCTCCACCCTGACACCGACCTCCATCGAGGTGTTGAAGACCCGGTTGACCGAGGCCTTCAGCCGCACGATGTTCCCCAGTCTGATCGGCGCATGGAAGCTCATCCCGTCCACGGAGGCCGTGACGCAGACGCGCCGGGCGTGGCGCATGGCGCAGAGGGCGGCGGCGATGTCGATCCAGTGCATCAGGCGTCCGCCCAGCAGATTGCCGAGCTGGTTGGTGTCGTTCGGCAGCACGAGCTCGGTCATCTCGACCTGTGAATCGGAAACCGGACGTGCGCTGATATCTTCTATCGACATGGGGTGTGGTTCTACTGACTGTTGAGCGAGGTGCCGGGATTGGCATCCCTGAACTTCTGCACTTCCTCGGCCGCTTCCGCCGACCTGCCGAGCCGGTTGAGCATATCGACCTTCCCGTTGATCGCCGGGCGATGGGAGTCGGTGTCGGGGTAGAGGTCGATCACCTTCTGGAAGTAGACGAGGGCCGACTTGTACTCCTGAAGCTTCACATACTGCGTGGCGACCGCCATCTCCTTCTGGGCCAGCTTGTTCCGGAGCGAGGCGACATGCTCGCGGGCCACGCCGGAGAGGGAATCGGCGGGGTAGAGGTCGATGAAGACCCGGAACTGCTTGATGGCGTTGTCGGTGTCGGTCTGATCCCGTTCGAACTGCGGGGAGAGCTTCAGGGCCGATTCCGCCGATCTGAACATCGCCCGCTTGTAGAAAGGGCTGGAGGGGAAGGAGTTGAGCAGACGGCGATAGTTGAACATCGCCAGACGATAGTTCTCGTCGAGGAAATGAGCCTCCCCCAGATAGAACTGCGCGTCATCCGCCAGATCGCCCGCCGGGTCCTGCGTCACGATGATATCGAAGAGCTGCGCGGCCCTCTCGTAATCCTCGTCGGCAAGCTCGGCCATAGCCTCGTCGAACCGTTCCTTCGTCGGTTTGGACTGGACGGCCGTGGATGAGTTGCCGCATCCCGACAGCGCCGATACCGCCACCAGCAGAATCAACGGAAGAAGTCTTGTTGTCATCGGCGCTATCATACAAAATGCAGTTGACATGCAGAACACCATTCGAGTATGAACGACCCCGCCGTGAGGCGCCGTTACTGGCTTCTGACGGTAAAGAGTAGTATCACGACCACGGCCGTGGCCCCGAGCACGATCGCGGGCTCCACGACCTTGCTCCAGAAGCCGCCGGAGGACGCGGGGCTCGACCCCTTCGCGAACGGGTAGCCGGCTCCCTCCAGAACCCCCAGATCGTCGGTCGCCACCGTGTCGGCGCGTGCCGAGGAGAGGGTTCGCGAGGTTCGCCCGGAGATCCCGCCGGGCCGGCTCCCTCCCGGAAGCAGGGCGCTGACCGAGAGGAGGGCGTTCCGCTCAAGCGAATCGGAGTCCTCCGTCTCGCGATATTCCACCCCGATCGCGGTGATCGCGACGGAGAGGGAGCGGGGATCGCCCGGTCCACATGTTGCAATGACGTTCCGGCGCGCGTTCGCAACAGCCGTCACCGCCTGCTCCACGATCCAGGCGGCCGGATGGTCGGCCACCGAAAGGCAGAGGGTGTCTCCGGCAGCGAAGCCTTCAAGCAGGGAGTCGGCGGCCGCGCGGGCACACTCCTGCAGGCGGGCCAGATTGTCCGGCTGTGCGCCGGCGTTCCCGACGGAGAGGAGGAGCAGGAAGATCGCCGGCAGCAGAGGCCGGAATCGCGATGCGCCGAACGAATCGATCAACAACACCATCGGTGATCCGGTTTCGAGGGGATCGACGACACGGTGGGAACGGGGTCCCGCACGGGGTCGTGCGATCGGAGTCGATCCGGCAAAGCTACGACGCATGGGCACCTCCGGAAAGAAATAGTTCGTGTAAGTAATCTTTAAAACCCTTTGACTCGTGTCCCCGCTGCCGTATCTTTGCAGGCTCAAAACGCAACTGATTCATAACGCACGGATATGCCTCAGCACGTATCAGCAGAGAAGAGAGTCCGCCAGACGGCGAAGCGTCGCGCTCACAATCGTTACTACAAGGTGATGATGCGCACTGCGATGAAGGAGTTCAAGGCCGCTTCCTCGAAGGAGGATATGGTCGAGAAGAGCCGTCTTGCCACCAAGGTGCTCGACCGTCTGGCAGCCAAGGGGCTGATCCACAAGAATTATGCTGCGAACCGCAAATCGATGATGGCGCGCCTGATCGCCGCTGTGGGTCGCTAACGGTTCGCCGTCGCCCGCACCCGTAGCTCAATTGGATAGAGCATCTGACTACGGATCAGAAGGTTTGGGGTTCGAATCCCTACGGGTGCACCTTTACGAAAGGGGTCTTCATTGCGAAGACCCCTTTTTCGTTCTATGTTCTTCCCCATTCGATGCTCTCCATCTCCCTTTGCCATGAAAGCATCTCGAAGAACACCACCCGTCGCAGCGACCCCGGCAGGAAGACCGACCGGAGAGGACCTCCGTGAGGCTCGGAACCACGAGCGTGTGGAGCGGATCGAGGAGATGCTGGAACGATCGAAACAGGCGATCGTGGCGGGCGATGCGGTCGAAGGGCTCAGGTTCGCCGGAAAGGGGCTCCGGCTGGCCGAACGGTGGGGGGATGGGAAGTGGCTGATCAATTCTCTTTTTGCCTGCCACAGAGCCGCCCTGATGCTGGAGCGAAGGAGCGAGGAGATCGGCTACCTGGAACGGATCGTCTCCCTGGTCCCTTCCGTGGAGTCCCCCGATTTCCGTTCCAGGACGCTTCAGCGAGCGGCCGGTCTCTACAGACTTCGGGGAAGCCCGCAGCTCGGGCTGGAGCTGATCGATGCGGCGCTGGCTCTTTCCGGCGTCAACGACCTGCGGGTCACGGCGAAGGCGTTCGAAATGCGGCACTCGATCCTCACCGATTTCAGGCGGTACGACGAGGCGTTCGAGGCGGCGTACCGCGCTCTGGAGCTTCGTCGCGAATCGGGAGATACCCTTGCGGTCGCCGAGTCGTATGCGGCGATCGGCGCCCTTCATTGTCTTCTCGAGGATTACGTCACCGGGGAGCCGTACTGCCGGGAAGCCTACGGCCTCGGTCGCACGGCGAAGGAGCAGAGGGTGCGGCTGTATGTGATGGAAGTCCTCTCCGCATGTCTTCTGGGACTCAAGAAATATCAGGAGGCGATCCTGATCTATAAAGAGACGCTGAGGGCTCTGGCTTCGGGCTGGAATCCGAGCGCCTCCGCCCGCGTGTTCAATAATATCGGAGTGCTCTACATGGAGCTGGGCAACACGCGGAAGGCGCTTGCATGGCTGGAGCGTGCGCTGAAGATCGGTCGCACGCTCGGTTCTCCGATGGTCGTGGCGGGGGCGTGGGGAGGGATCGGTCAGGTGCGCCAGCGGTGCGGCGATTTCAGCGGCGCGTTCACCGCATACTTCAATGCGTTGAAGATCGCTGAAGAGGATGACGTCGGAAGGCAGGGGCTTCGGGCACATCAATATCTTTCTGAGATCTATTCCCTTGTGGGCGATTACAGGCAGTCGCTCGACCATTTGAAAGAGGCGGCGAGCAGGCGCGAAGTCCTTCTGAAGGCGAGAGCCTCCGTCTCGGAGGCGGTCAGGAAGCGGACCGAGATCACCGACGAACGGGAGCGGCGCGAACTGCACGCGGAACTCGATCAGGCCAGGAGGGAGGCGGAGTCGAAGACGAAGGAGCTGAACACGGTCCTGCTCCGTCTGGGGCGACGCGACAAGGTATTGAAGTCGCTCATGCGGATCGTGGAGCCGGCCTCGCGCCCCGGCTCCGACGAGACGAAGGCCCTGGCCCGGAAGATCGTGAGCGAGATCTCATCGGCGCTCGACGACCATGCCGAATACAGGATGTTCGAGGAACAGTTCGAACGGACGCATCATGAGTTCATCCGCCGCCTTCGCGCCCGCTTCCCCGGATTGACTCCCACCGAGATACGTGTCTGCGTCCTTCTCATGCTCGACATGTCGACCAAACAGATAGGGGAGGCGCTCTTCGCTTCCGAGCTCACCATCAAGACCCATCGCGCCAACATCCGCCGGAAGATGGGGCTGGGGCCCGCCGACAATCTGGGCGCCGTCCTGATGGGATTGTAGAGCGTTCCGGTCCCGATCTCCCCTCCGCCGCCGCGTTCCCCTCTCCCGTGAAAACCGCCTCCTACTCCATAAATACTGCCCGACCCTTCTTGAGCTTGCTCGATATGCGATCTATGTTGCCGCCGGCTCTTCGAATAATCGTGTCGCGATGCAGACCCGATCCGAAGCGCCCGTCCATCAACGGGTGATCCGTTCGCCGGTCTCACCCATGCCGTTCACCCTATCGAGGGATGGTATGATCATCCAGCCCGACCCGCGCTCGCACAAGGGGGCGTTCAGCCCGCGATCGATTCGAGCCCTCCGTTCATCGGTCTCCATCGGTCGTTTCGTTCTGCTCTTCTTTCAGGTAGTGATTCTCGAGAAATCGAGGTCGCTGACCGCCTCCTGACCGTGAGTATCCGGTTACGATCCGGCCGTCGTCCCGTCGCAGGGATGTTCGCCGGGTCGTAACCGGATCACTGAACGGGGATTCTCACGCGCCGTCGTTTCTTCGTTGCCGCCGCAAATCCTATCTTGACCCCCTATGAACGACTATCCGGAGGCGCCGGAACCGGTATGCCGGGCGCTCCGCCGGGGGATCGTGATCCCCGCGCATCCGCTCGCGCTCGATACGAACCGTCGTCTTGACGAACGGCGACAGCGCGCCCTTTCCCGCTACTATCATGCGGCGGGGGCGGGGGGGCTGGCCGTCGGCGTCCATACCACCCAGTTCGCGATCCGTGATCCGAAGCATGGGCTGCTGCGACCGGTGCTCGAACTGGCGGCGGAGACGGTGCGCGAGGCCGATGCCGCGACCGGACGCTCCACCGTCATGATCGCCGGAGTCTGCGGCCCAACCGATCAGGCGATCTCCGAAGCCCGCCTTGCGATCGATCTCGGCTATCATGCCGGGCTTCTCTCCCTCTCCGCGTTTCGCGAGGCGCCGGAATCGGCCATCCTCGACCACTGCCGCGCCGTGGCGCATCGGATACCTCTCGTCGGATTCTATCTGCAGCCTGCCGTCGGCGGACGTCATCTTTCGGCGGCGTTCTGGCGGGAGTTTGCGGCGATCCCCAATGTGGTCGCGATCAAGATCGCTCCGTTCGATCGTTACCGGACCCTCGATGTCGTGCGCGGCGTCGCGGAATCAGGGCAGGAGGATCGCATTGCGCTCTATACGGGGAACGACGACAATATCGTGGTCGATCTGCTGACCGAGTATGCGATAGCCCGCGAGGGGAGCGAGGTCCGGGTGCGGATCGTCGGGGGGCTCCTGGGGCACTGGGCCTGCTGGACCCGCTCGGCCGTCGACCTGCTTGAGCGGTGCCGCGCCGCGCGGGACTCCGGCGTCCTCTCTGCCGAACTCCTCACGCTCGCCGCCGCCGTGACCGATGCCAACGCCGCCTTCTTCGACGCCGCCAACCGCTTCGCCGGCTGCATCGCCGGCATTCACGAGGTGCTCCGGCGGCAGGGGCTCATGGAAAGCATCCGCTGCCTCGATCCCGACGAGGGACTTTCGCCGGGGCAGCTCGCGGAGATCGATCGTGTGTACGCATCGTACCCCGATCTTGCCGACGATC
Organism: uncultured bacterium; assembly: GCA_966250335.1. Classification (GTDB taxonomy): domain Bacteria; phylum Bacteroidota; class Ignavibacteria; order OLB7; family OLB7; genus OLB7. The sequence goes on from CBINGZ010000009.1 coordinate 44,458, forward strand.
GGTTCGTCGGCAACAACCTTGATCAATGGCTGAGGTAGAACCGGATGAGTCTTCGTGCTGGAATAATCGGATGCGGAGCTATCGCCGAGGAGCACCTGAAGGCGATAGCGCGGCTGGAGGGACTGGAGGTTACCGCATACTGCGATGTCGATCGGTCGCGCGCCGCGCGTCTGCTCCAGGCGTACGGCGGCTCCTCCGCGACCGACGATCCCGCCCGGATCTTCGCCGACGACCATATCGATGTGGTCTATATCTGCACGCATCACGACTCCCACGTCCAGCTGGCCCTGGCCGCGTGCGAGGCCGGCAGACACGTCATGATGGAGAAGCCGCTGGCGCTCACGGTGGAGGGATGCCGCATGATCGGCGAAGCGGTGGAGCGGAGCGGGATCACCATGATGACCGCCTTCAAGCTCCGCTACTACCCGCTCGTGGAGCGCGCCCGGGCCTTTCTCCCCTCGCCGACGATCGTCATCGCCCAGCTCCTGGATGCCGGATGGCCCGACGATTTCTGGGCGCAGGACCCGATCCTCGGGGGGGGGAACGTTCTCTCGCAGGGATGCCACGCCATGGATCTCCTCTGCCACCTCAACGGATCGGAACCTGATACGATATTCGCGGAGGGAGGGAGGATGAACCATGCGGAGGGCTCCGTGATCGACACGGTCGTCGCCACCGTCAGGTTCGTCGACGGGCGGGTCGGTTCGGTCGTGATCGCCGATGCGGGAAGGACGCCGTACGTCTCCAAGTTCTCCTTCCAGATCGTCGGCGGCGGGAGGTCGGTCCATCTCCACGATCGCCTGCGGGCCGCCCATTTCTTCGACGGAGAAGAGGTCGAGGAGATCAGGGTGGAGGAAGAGGAGGGGATGGTGGAGGAAAATCGTGAGCTGATAGATGCCCTTACCTCGGGCCGCCCTCCCCGAACCGGCTACCGCGACGGCCTGCGGGCCACGACGATGGTGACCTCCGCGTTCCAGGCCGTGCGGACCGGACTTCCGCAGAAGATCGTTCTCTAAGCTTATCTCTCCATGATCGTATCCCCCGGTGACTGGCCCGACTTCCGCCGCGATTCGCGCCTGAGCGGTCACCAGCCGCTGGCCGGAGCGATCCGTCGTCCCGCGATCCAAAGCCGTGAATATCTCGGCGGCCCCCTCTTCGACGCCACGACCTTCGCGACGGCGGAGGGAACCCGGCTGCTGATTCCGTTCGGCGGCTCTCTGCACTGCTTCGATCATCACGGCGGCCTCCTCTGGAAGAGCGGGGCCGAGGGGATCGAGGGGGTCTGCGGGGTCGACGATCTCGATCGCGACGGGCGCACGGAGATCGTCGCCACCAACGGCAAATCCCTTTTCGTGCTCGACGCCTCCGACGGCGCGATCCTCTGGCGTGAATATCTGGGGCCCCCCTTTTCGGCCGGGTTCATGCACACCGGAGCGCTGCTCCATCACTTCCCGCACGTGGGACCGGGGATGCAGCTCGCGGTCGGGCTCCTCAGTTCGCGGGAGGTCGTCGTGTACGATTTCACCCCCGGCGCCGACCGTCCTGAACGCCTCCACATCCTCTGGATGGACGATTTCTTCCACCCCTCGATCCTTGCCGCCGATATCGACGGCGACGGACGGGACGAGCTGATCGTCACCAAGTATTCGGCGATCTATGCGTTCGATCCGGCGACCGGCCGGGAGGTCTCCGTCTGCCACTGGTCCTCCGGAGGAACCTCCAAGCGGAACTACGGTCTCTTTCTGGCGCGCGACCTGAACGGCGACGGCACGCTCGATTTCGTCGTCATGTCCAGCCGGGTCTCCAAGCATCTTGCCGTGGTCGAAAACGACGGCCGCGGCGCCCTGCGGAACCGGTGGGACAGGTTCATCGAGCATATCTATCCGGTCGACGAGAAGGAGATCCGCTACACACTCGACTCCTGCTGCGATATAGACGGCGACGGACGCCCGGAGCTCGTGGTCTCGATCTTCAACGAGAAGGGGGACGAACGCTGGTGGCTGGAGGTGCTGGACGCATGGGATGGAAGGGTGAAGGGATCGGTTCCCGACCTCTATCTGCGCGGCGTCGGGCTTCCGACGGGCCAGGAGACGGCCCGCCCTCTCTTCCTCAGCCGCGAGACCGACCGCCAGCCCGCCGACTTCGGGACGGTCATGGTCGCGGTCTGGCGTGACGACGAGCTCCGTGAACTGTGGCGCGGCGACGATGCCTCCCTTGTCGGCAGGTTTACGCCGACCGATAATCTCACCACCGTCTTCCGCACCGAGCTGCCGCCGTCGGATGAGGTCTGGTTCAGGGAGATCGACGGGGCGGCGGCCGTCCCTGTTCTGGGGAGGGGAGGAGAGCTTTCTCTGCTCATATCGTCAGGCGATGGATGGAGCCGCGTCCCGGTTCCGGTCGAGCCCGGGATCGTCGCGATGCTCGCGTGGGAGGATCTCGACGGCGACGGCCGTCCCGAGATGGTCCTGAGCAGGGGGGACGGCGCCCTCTCGATCGACCGACTCGACGGCGTCCGTCTCGGCGGTTTCAGGGCCGGCATGCGGACCCGGCACGGCACCGGGCCGTACTACTCGGCGAAGCCGATGCAGTCCCCGACAATCCGTTCGGACGGGGAGCGTCGCCTCCTTGCCGTCCCGGACGGGGGGAGCGGGATCAGGCTCGGCGCATGGGATCATGATGCATCGCGATTCAATATGATCGGCCGTGTCGAGGGACACGGCAGGCTCGGCCCCGAGGAGGCGCATCACAGCCTCCCCTTTGCCGAATGGAAGGGGGAACGTGTCGTGCTGGCCGCCGTCGGCGATCGGCCGGTCGCGACCCTGGCGGCGTTCGATATGAAGCTCCGGATCGTCGACGAGTGGCGGATCGACGGGCTCCCGACCACACCGTCGGTTCCTCCCGGCAGGATCGGAATCCACGACTATCTCCTGATCGATGATCCCGCGCGTCCTCTCCTCGTTGTATCGGGTTACGCCTCATCCTCCATGAACTCCGAACGGACCTTCTGCATCGATCCCGCCACGGGACTGAGGCTCTGGGAAGGAAATACGGTCGGGGAGGGGGACGACGGAAGGGGGTGCGGTCCCTGGAACGCCTGGTCGCTCGGCGCGAACGGGAGGGAACTTCTCTTTCTCGCGAAGGATACGGTCTGCCGGTTCGATCTCGCGACCGGTCGCGAGATCGTCACACCGTGGCAGCTCCGTCCCTACAACACGGCCGATCTGGCCGCGCGCGGGATGACGATGGACGATTTCGCCGCCTACGGCTCGCTGATCCCTGTCGATGTGGATGGCGACGGGGTCGAGGAATGGATCGCCGCGGCGGTCTACGGGGGGATCGGGGTGGTCGAGGAGGGACGATCGATGCGGTGGTGGCGGAGCGCTCCGCTCTCGACCCTCACCGGCGGGTTTCCGGGGGTGGCCGATGTCGACGGCGACGGGCTTCCGGAGATCGGCATGAGCCAGGCCGACGGCGATTTCGTCTGTCTGCGCGCCGACACCGGCATGGAGAAATGGCGGCTTCATATCGGGGAGACGGCGACCGACGTGATCACCTGCGATATCGACGGCGATGGAAGGATCGAGTTCGTTTTCGCCACGCAGCAGGGATCGATCATGGCCGTCGGGGTCTCCACCAGCGGCTGCGGTCTGGTGAAATGGAAGATCGCACTCGGATACAGCCTGGGGCCTGTCGTCGCCGCCGATCCGGGGGGGAGGGGAACCTCGGAGATCCTTGTGGTGAGCGGGGACGGATATCTCTATCATATCGGCGAGGCGCGGCCCGACCTCGCCTGAGGCCGGGGGAGCTTCACCATCCCCCGCTCGATCCTCCTCCGCCGAACGATCCTCCGCCACCGCTCCAGCCGCCCCCTCCGCCGCTCCAGCCGCCGCCGCTCCAGCCGCTGCTCGATCCTCCCCGTGATCCGCCGCCGCGCATCATCTGCGACGCGATAAGCCAGGGAAGAATTCCTCCTCCTCTACCTCCTCTCCCCGACCCGCCTCCCCCTTTCCGTGCGATGAGGGCGATGACGATGAAGACGACGACCAGGATCAGGATGACCGGGGCGATGCTCTCGATATCGTCGGCCGCGTCCGACGGTTCGGCTCTGTACTCTCCGGCGGCCGCCTCCATCAGTCCCCGCATCCCTTCCCTGATTCCTCCGGCGTAGTCTCCCTCTCTGAACCGTGGGGTGATCTCGTTCTCCCGGATCGTCGCCGTCAGGGCGTCGGGGAGGACTCCTTCCAGACCGTAGCCGACCTCGATCCGGATCTTTCGATCCTCGACCGCTATCAGCATCAGCAGGCCGTTGTCGTGTCCGGCGGTCCCTATCCTGTTCGTCTCGGCGACACTGAGCGAATATTCCTCCAGCGATTCCCCCGCGAGCGTCGGGATGAGGAGGACCAGAAACTGGTTGGAGGTGGAATCCTCGTAGGCGGCCAGCATCCGTTCCAGCTCCGTTATCTCCCCCTCGTTCAGCAGGTTCGCCTGGTCGGTCACATGCGCCATCAGGCGGGGGACGGGAAGGCTCTGCGCATCGGTCGTCGGGGCGCCGATCGAGGCGATCGCCGTCAACAGTGAGATCACGATCGAAAGGCTCCGTCGGATCATCCGGGCCCCGATTCCTCCCGTTATCGATGAAGCAGGGCTCATCTCAGAACTCGACCTTCGGCGCCGTCTCGGAGCCGGGGGCCGACTTGAAATACGCCTTCTGGGCGAACCCGAAGATCCCGGCGAAGAGGGAGGCGGGGAAGCGGCGCACCTGCGTGTTGTAGCTCTGCACCACCTCGTTGAACCGTCGACGCTCCACCGAGATCCTGTTCTCGGTCCCTTCCAGCTGGGTCTGGAGCGCCATGAAGTTCTGGTTTGCCTTCAGATCGGGATACGCTTCCGCCACCGCTATCAATCTTCCCAGCGCACTGCTCAGTTCCGCCTGCGCCCCCTCGAACCGGGTCAGCGCCGCCGGGTCGTTCAGCATCTCCGGGGAGAGGTTGATCTGCGATACCCGTGCCCGTGCCTCGGTCACTTCGCGAAGCACCTTCTCCTCATGGGCCGCATACCCCTTTACGGTGGCGACCAGATTGGGGATCAGATCCGCCCGGCGCTGGTACTGATTCTCCACCTGGCTCCAGGCCTGATTGACCTCCTCCTCGGCCGAGACCAGACTGTTGTACGTCCCGCAGCCGGAGAACAGGAGGATCAGGAGGAGCACTCCTATGACTGCGATTGCGATATACTTGCCGCCGCGTCGCGGCTGTGATGCGTTCATCTCCATCCGATTCCTCTCACTGGTTGATGCTCGATTTGTACGATCAAACAGCCTTCATCGGACGAGCGTTCCGTCCGTCGGCGGGGGAATATAATGCAGAACGGCGCTCCCGCAGTGGGAGCGCCGTTCCTGTCGTCGTCTTCCGGAAGGAGGGGAGAGATTCCCGTCGATTCCGTGTCGTGAGGAGAGTTACTTCCTCAGGATCATCGTCTTGGTCGTCGACCAGTGACCCGAGTTCAGACGGTAGTAGTAGAGGCCGGACGGCTGAGCGCTGGCATCCCACGTTACCGTGTAGGTGCCCGGCTGCAGGTACTCGCTGACGAGCGTCGCGACCTTCTCGCCGACGGCGTTGTAGACGACCACCGTGGTCTGGCCGTCGAGGCCGACCGAGAAGGTGATGTCCGTCGTCGGGTTGAACGGATTCGGGTTGTTCTGGTTGAGAGCGTAGTTGGACGAGGTCGCTTCGATCAGGCGGAAGTTGAGACCGCAGACCGAATCGATCCGTGCGCGACCCGGGTTCGTGACGACCGAGGCGCAGATGCTCTTGCCGGTGAGAGTGATCTCGAACGGCAGCTCACTGCTCATCGTGTCGCCGAGGAACGTCAGGTACTCGAGGTTCATCAGCGTGCCCGGGCCCTGCAGGGTCTTGCCGTCCGGAGCCGTGAACTGGATCGAGTAGACATCCGATCCCTGATCGACAACCTTGACCGTCCAGCCTTCCAGCAGCGTACCCTTCAGTTCGGGGAGGCTGCTGAGGAGCTTCAACATTCCCTTGTTCCAGTTGATGTTGAAGTAGAAGGTGGTAACGCCGACCTCGTTGATCTTCGAGTCGTCGAGCGTGACCGGAACGATCAGCTTGCTGCCCGGGTAGCGGATGAAGTCGCGGCTGATGCTCGCCGTCGACTGGACGACGTAGGCGCTTCCCTTCACCTCGACCGCGCCCGGCTGCTCGGTCACCGGCACCAGACCGGTGCTGTCCATGACCTCGAACTGGACCGTCGCCGTGAAGTCTCCGACGCTCGTCGGCGTGAAGTCCACCGGATAGGTGATCGTCTGGCCCGGCTGGATCGTATCAGGCAGGATCGAGAAGTCGATCTGGAAGTAGCCCGACGGATCATTGACCGTGGCGTTCGTGATCACGAGCGGAGACTCGCCCGTGTTCTGAACCGTCACCGGTCCGTTCGGCTCGTTACAGGTCAGGTGCGCGCCGAAGTCGTGGCCGGCGGCAATGACGCCGTTGACATAGGTCGCGCCCACGAGCGTGTTGACGGAGTCGTCGCAACGCGAGTGGAGACCGATCGCCTCGATCTGCGTCGTGAAGTTACCCGACTTGCTCGGACGGAACCGGACGTTCACCGTCAGGCAGGAGTCCTTGCCGAGCACGTACGGCGGCATCGGGCCGACGATCTCGAACTCGCCGGCGTCGCCGTTGCGCAGCTGCAGACCGTTGATCTCCAGCGGCTTGGTCGACTTCGGAGCGCAGATGTTGATCGTGCCGTCGATGACGACCGATCCCGGAGTCGTATAGAGATGACGTCCGAAATCGAAGCCGCTGATCGAGACATGCTCTTCGATGCCGATGCCGTCCAGGAAGGCGCGGACCGTGCCGGCGGTGGTGCCGACGACGACCTCGGCCTGATAGGCACGCTCATCCTTCGGATAGAAGTAGACCTTCTGCCAGATCTTGTGCGTGTCGCCTGCGGCTGCCGGACGGACCGACATGCCCGGGGTGATGTTGATCGCAGCATCACCGCTCTTGTCGAGCTCGAAGAAGTCCTTGTCGGCCCCTTCGATCGTGATCGACTCGATCTTGAACTCCGAGTTACCGGTGTTCCAGACCGGGACCATCGCCTCGTAGCGATCGGTCTGGCTCTTCGTCTTCGGGTTGCTCGGGTCGGCCGGGGTGGCGTCGCCGCAATTGTTCGTCAGAACAACCCAGCGCTCCTTCCAGTCGTAACCGAGGATCTGCGGACCCGGCTGGGTGACGACAGCCGTCCAGACGGAGGTGTCGCGGCAGTCGCGGGTGTTCGCCCAGAGGCGGCCGACGGTACGGAACGAGCCGGTCTCGTCGGTGATCGGGGTGAACTTCACGAAGATCGTGATGCACTGGTTCGGTCCCAGACGTGCGTTCTTCAGGTCTTCCAGCGAGGAGCCTTCGAGCGTGAAGTGCGCATTGTCGAACTGGTTGAGAACCGGATCACGGAACGTGACGGTACCGCGGCCGTTGTTGCAGATCTTCAGCGGGAGGACACGGCCCTCCAGCGCCTTCGGATCGGAGAGATCGAACGTGCCGAAGTTCAGGTCGTCCACATACAGACACGGCTTCACCGTCTCCGCGCGGAGCTTCACGCCGAACTTGCCGCACTCGGTCATCACGACGACCGAATCCTCATAGAGCTTGTTCTCGATATCGGGCGTCACGTTCACCTTCATCTCGGCGCACTCGCCCGGCTTCAGCGTGAACGGCAGCTTCGGAACCTCGGCGAACTCGAAGCGCTGCGTTCCGATGACGAACTTGATCTCCTTGATCGTCAGGTCGCGACCCAGCGGGTTGCACATGATGATGGTGGAGTCGGCCGACTTGTCCAGAAGCGTGACCGGACCGAAGTCGATACCCTCTGCGCCGATGATCTCGTTGGGCGACGGGCGCTTGAGGTCGAGGCGCTCGGCGAAGTAGCGGTAGGGGATACGGGTCTTGTGACCGGTACGGTCCGTGATGAGCACGGTTCCCTCGGCGTCTTCGGCCGGGTTGATCGGACGGACCTCGAACTCGGCCTCGACGGCGCGCAGGATCAGATCCGGGCGCGGCGGGTTGAGGAAGTTCAGGCGGGCGTTCTTCGTCCCCTTCTCAAGGGTGATCGTCTTCAGACCGACCGGGTTGTCGTTGAGCGCGCGGACCTTGATCGTCAGCACGTCGCAGTTCTGCTCGGTCTTGATCTCCAGCGAATCGGGCGGCGCAAGGACGCAGCGCGACGGGGCCAGAGGATAGCCGTAGGCGATCGAAATGTTCTCTTCGTACTCGGAAGGATGGAGGACGTTCTTCCCCCCCTTGTCGCCGCCGCCGGCAAGCGCCGACTTCGTGTCACCCTTCTTGGTCTTGCCCGGGCGATAGAGTTCGTAGCCTTCCCACTCGCCGTAGACGAAACCGTAGAACTTCGAGCTCTCCTCGCGACCGCGGAGGTAGTAATCGTTCCCCGGAACGAGCTGCATGTTACCCCAGATCAGATCGGTGCCGGGGATCTTCCCGCGGTTCATCACGAACTGCTGCTCGGCGCCGGCGTTCCCCATCTTGTAGAAGACCTTGCTGGCGCTTGCCGTGTCGGTCACCACGTTGATGTAGTGATTCATGTTGTTCGGGTGGCTCGGCGCGTAGAACGGCGCGAAGTTGATCCACTGCTCGCGCGGGGTCAGTTCGACCATGTACGGGGAGGCGAGCGCCTGGTAGCTGGCGCCGATGTAGCTTCCCCAGTAGATCTGCGTGCCGTTGAACTTCACGACCGCCGTCGAGGTCATCATGGCGAGCGCGGAGGAATCGGTCTTGAAATGAATCGGAACCGGAACGCCCTGACGGAGCTGGAAGAAGTTCAGACCCTCGTCGCGACCGCGGATCGGAACCTTGAAGCCGATCTTGCTTCCGGCGGTGCCGTCGGTATGCTGACCCAGGGTCTGGTAACCCTCGGCGGCGCCGTGGATACGGATATACTCGGCCTGACGCTTCTCGTCCAGCTTGTCGCCGCTCGGACGGTGCGCGTCCCAGGTCGGCATGTAGACGAACTCGGTGCCGAACTGATCCTTCGGCGGCATCCACTCGAAGGAGGAGTTCTTGAACGAGTTCTGTGCAAGACCGCCGTCAAGCGGAATGACGGCGCCGCGGGTGAGACCCGAGATGACGCCGATCGGCTTGTTGGAGGTGATCCACGAACCGCCCAGATCGGGCTGCGGAGCACCGATGTTGGAGGTCAGCGTATCGACATACGACTGAACCTGGTATGCCTGATAGGCCTTCAGGTCGATGTTCACCGTCTGCGGGTAGTTGTCGAGCTGGCCGTTCGGATAGATCGTGACGCGAGTGTCGTCGAACGCTGCGATGATCAGGATCTCGGCAGGGGCCGCCTTGTTCGTCTTCTGATAGTTGAACTCGCCGCCCGGCTGGATGTCGCCGATGACTTCGCCCGGATGCGCGGCGGCATAGTACTCGTTACCCCACGACTCGACCGGAATCGGAGTCCAGGCCTCACCGCCGAACTTCGTGCCGAAGTAGCAGTAGACCGTGACCGGATAGTCCGCTTCAAGGCCGAACGTGGTGAAACTGGGGACTCCCGACTCGGTAACAACCGCATTCCCCTTGATGTCGATGATCTCAAAGCGCCCTGCCTTGAGAGTCTTGGTGCTCGACGCACCGTTGCCGGGTCCGAACTTCACCCGGTTGTTGTCGATCGCCGAGTACACGAAGACCTGGAATTTGTCCGCGATGGTCGGCGCAAATCGGGCGTCGAACGTGTTCATCGTCGTATCCGGGTAGGCCAGAATGTACTTCAGACCGCCCTGACATTCGGTGATCGCATCCTCGGGAAGTTCCTGCGCCTGCAGTACCGAGGGGAACACGAACGCTAGAGCGAAGAAGGCCATTAAGGCCGAGAGTACCCGGAAGCGACGCTTGCATGCAGTAGGTCTGCCCATGCCGTTGTCCCTCATGCTTTGGGTAATTGGAGAGTGAATAGAACTGCTTGATCCGAAACTTTATTCTCGCCTTGATTCCCTGTGGCGCTTCCTGCGGTGGAATCCGCAGAAAAACGAGGGAAGATCGGTGCCCGGCCATCTGGCGGAAGCCGGGCGGTTGATCGGTAAATAAGACCCTGTATCGGGGAAAGTGTTACCGGGGGAGGAAAAAAAGTCGAAGAAGGGAAGGAAGCAAGGAAGAACCGTGATCCCTGCCGTTTTCCCACCTTCTCAACTTCCCTGACCCCAGCTCAGAACCTCCAGCCGGACCGGTCCGACCCCTGCCTTGATCAGGTCGATCCGCTCCGCCGCCCCCCGTGAAAGGTCGATGATCCTGGAACGCTTGAACGGCCCCCGATCGTTGATCCGAACCGTCACTTCGAGCCCGTTCCTGACGTTCACCACCCGGACGATCGTTCCGAACGGGTAGTCCCGGTGGGCCCCGGTAAGTTCCGACTGCCTGAAGATCTCCCCGCTTGCCGTCGTTCTCCCCTCGAACACGTCGGCGTAGTACGATGCCTCACCCTCGGCCACGGCGGCCGACGAGGAGCCGCTTCCCGCTCTCTCCGTCGTCCGTCGGGTTGCCGGAAAGCAGCCGGAGAGAAGGAGGAGGCAGAGGAGCGAATACCGTATGAACCTGAAATCGGGATGGAGGATTCCCAGAACTGACAACGACCTCTCCTCAATTGAAACGGTGATTCGGGGCATGCCGCGGTGTGCGACCGCGGGGGATGGAAGAGGAGGCGAGACGATCGACACGGCGCCCCGTGGAGGGGCGGATCGATCGGCTAATATAGCGAGGAGATATTAGATATCGTAACGATTTGCCGGGGCGGGGGAGAATTTTCGAGGGATTCGGCGGCCGGCGCCGGTTGAGGGGGCGCCGGCCCCCGCGTTACAGCAGACTGTTGATCTTCTTTCGGCGGAGATAATCGACCACCGCCTGGACCCGCTGCGATTCCCCGCGCCGGCAGATCAGCAGGGCGTCCGGCGTGTCGACGATGATCAGATCCTTCACGCCGAGCGTGGCGATCATCTTGCCGGCCGTCCTGATGAAGCTCCCCTCCGTGTCGATCGTCACCACATCCCCCACGATGGAGTTGCCGTTGTTGTCCTTGCGGGAGAGGCGGTAGGTCTCGTCCCAGCTCCCCACGTCGCTCCAGCCGAACTCGCACTGGGTGACGTAGACGTTCTCCGACTTCTCCATGATGCCGTAATCGATCGAAATCGGGTGGATCTGTCCGTAGACGCTCTCCAGCCGGTCCTGGTAGTAGTCGGCCCCCAGCGCGGCATGGATCGATTCCACCTGGTCGTAGAGGTCGGGGAGGTGGCGGCGGATCTCCTCGGCGATCGTGTCGACCCGCCAGACGAACATGCCGCTGTTCCAGAGGAAGTCGCCGCTGGAGAGGAAGCGTTCGGCCGTCGGCAGATCCGGTTTCTCGGCGAAGGTGAGGACGGGACGGAGCCCCTGGTCGAAGAAACGGTTCTCCCCCTCGCGGCGGTCGCTCCACTGGATGTAGCCGTAGCCGGTCTCCGGGCGGGTGGGGGTGATTCCCATCGTCACCAGGCAGCGCATCTCGAACGCCGCCTCGCACGCCAGCCGCAGTTTCTGCTGGAATTCGCCGACATTCTGGATCCAGTGGTCGGCCGGCAGCACCACCATCACCGCCTCCGGATCACGGTCGCGGATCATCGAGGCCGCCAGCGCGATGCAGGGGGCGGTGTTCCGTCCGAACGGTTCGGCGATCAGGTTCCCGACCGGGACCTGCGGCACCTGTTCCCGCAGCCCGTCCACCTGGGTCTTGTTGGTGACGATGATGATATCCTCGTGGGGGATCATCGGCTGCAGACGGGCGATCGTGTTCTGGATCATCGTCCCTTCGCCCAGAATGTGGAGAAGCTGCTTCGGGGAGGCCTCGCGGCTTCTGGGCCACAGGCGTGATCCGACGCCGCCGGCCATGATGATTGCGTATATCTTCATGTAGGAATGAAAAGTAAGGTTCGTTCAGTTGCCGTGTCGCGTCCCTCCCCGCGGTCTCCTCTCTTCGATCACCTCTCCACCGGAACCCGGGGGACACGGGCGGAGATATGGGTGCAGATCTCGTATGGAATGGTCTCGATCGCCGTCGCCAGTTCCCAGGCGTCGATCCGGTCGGTTCCGTCCGTGCCGATCAGCACCGCCTCGTCGCCGATCTCGACGTCGCTTTCTCCCCCCAGATCGATCATCACCTCATCCATGCAGATCGTGCCGACGATCGGATAGCGGCGTCCCCGCACCAGGACCCGGAGCCTGTTGGTGAGGGAGCGCATGAGGCCGTCGCCGTAGCCGATCGGGATCGTGGCGATCCGGGTCGGGCCGGTCGTGTAATAGCGGCGGCCGTAGCTGATCGAAACCCCGGCCGGCATCGGCGTGATGTTGGAGAGAGTCGTCCGGAGGGTCATCACCGGCTCCAGCCCGGAGTCGTTCTGGAGCGCGACCGTGGGATGATACCCGTAGAGGGCGAGCCCCGGCCGCACCAGCGTGAAATGCGACGCGGGAAGATTGAGAAGCCCGCCGCTGTTCGCCAGGTGGATATCCTCGAACGAGTATCCGGCGTCCAGCGACCGGCGGAGCAGTCCCTCGAAGAGCTCGAGCTGTTCGACCGCGAAGCCGCTGCCGAGCTCGTCGCTGGTGGCGAAGTGGGAGGCGAAGCCTCTGATCGAAATGTTGTCGTGGGAGGAGGCGGCGCGCAGCGTCTCGGCGACATCCTCCGGCCGGGCGCCGTTCCGTCCCATCCCCGTGTCGACGAAGAGATGGGCCGTGACGCGGGTTCCTGGGGGAGTTGCCTCTGCAAGCTCCCGGGCCATCCTCGGCGTGGAGATCATCGGCTCCAGGTCGAAGGCGCCGAACTCCTCCATCTGCCCCTCGATCGGCGGGCTCAGCACTACGATCCTCCGTTCCACCCCGAGGCGCCGCAGAAGGCGTCCCCCTTCGACGGTGGCGACGCCGAACATGTCGGCCCCCGCCTTCACCAGTTCCGGCACACAGAGGGTTGCCTCATGCCCGTAGCAGTTCGATTTGACCACGGCCATCATTCTGACGCCGGGGGCAAGACGGCTCCGGAGGGTCGCGACGTTCCGTCGCAGCGCCCCCAGGTCGATCCGCGCCTGGGTGGGGCGGAATCGCGGCCCGGGGGGTCCGGAGCGCGTGTCGGTCGATGTCGGGTCGATCATGCCGCTGCCGTTCCTTCCGGGGTCGGTTCTCCCGGCGGCGCGATCTGCCGGAGATAGCCGTAGGGATAGATCCCCCACGAGTGCCCGTCCTCCCAGGTGACCTGGAGCGAATGACTCCCGATCAGGGTCAGTTCGCGGATTGTGACCGCCGCCTGCGGAAGGAGGGGGATGTAGGTCGCGCTCCGGCTCCGGGCGGCCGACGTGCAGGCCGTGCAGGGACAGTTCAGACGAAGATCGCGTGTCGAAATCCTCGATTCCGTTCCTCCCTGCCAGAAGATCGCCAGCTCGTCGCGGCATGGTTGATATATTCTCAGTGGATGCAAGCTCAGAAAATCCGTTTCCGTTCCGCCGGCTGAACCATGAGGACGATGAGAAGCAGGAGGGAAAGGATGCCGAGGATCGACATCAACCCGCTCCACATGAACGTCCCGTCGCCGAAGAAGTATGTTCTGCCGAACTGTCCCAGGATCGCCAGCGTGGCGATCAGCGACATGTAGATCCCGGACTTCTTCCCCTTCTGCATGGTCAGCCCCGCAACGATGAGAAGCAGTCCCAGAAGACCGCCGGCGATGAGTGAAATGACGCTATCCTTCTGGACGAATCCGACGATCCCTCCGACAAGCGTCACGATGCCGAACAGCATCTGGTACAAAGCTACTGTTCTCATTCCCTTGTAATCTGTATGAGAGTTGTTGTTCCCTGCTTCGGACCGGTCGGGATCGGTGGCGTCGATGGGAGGAATCCCGGGTCGCGACCGGCCCGGGTCGACCGGAGAGATCAAACTTAGGCATTTGATCGGAAATCGTCGGCCCCCTCCGGATGGCCTTCCAGCCCCACCCCGTAAAAGACGTCGAAGAATTCGCGCGCCGGGCGGACGTCGTGGACACGGAGGATCGAGGCGCCGTTGATCGCGGCGATGGCGTGCGCCGCCAGCGTCCCGTTGACCCGCGCGCCGGGGGGAGCACCTCCGAGCAGGGCGCCGATGAACGCCTTCCGTGAGGCCCCCACCAGCATCGGAACGCCGAGGTCGAGAAATTCCCTGTGGCGGCGGAGCAGCAGGGCGTTTTCTCCGCCCCCCTTGGCAAAGCCTATTCCTACGTCGGCGATGATCCTTGATACCCCCGCGTTCCGCGCGGAAGCTATCCTCTCCTGAAGAAACCTGTACACCTCGCCGATCAGGTCACGATAGATGAAGGTATCGGCCGGCCGCAGATCGGCCGGGTCGTGCCCATGCATCAGGATGTACGGAACATCGAACTTCGCCGCGACGTTCCTGATCACGGGGTCGAATCTTCCCGCGCTGACGTCGTTGATGATGTCGGCTCCCGCCTCAAGCGCCTTCCGCGCGACCTCCCCCTTCATGGTGTCGACGGAGATGACGGCGTCCGGCCGGGCCGAGCGGATCAGTTCGACGACCGGAACCACGCGCCCGACCTCCTCCTTCGCGTCGACGCGGAGGGAGCCCGCGCCGTAGCTCCGCCCCGGCGGGCGCGTCGACTCGCCGCCGATGTCGACGATATCGGCCCCTTCCTCCAGAAGCCGCAGCGCGTGGGCGGCCGCGGCCTCCGGGTCGGCATGGAGTCCCCCGTCGGAAAAGCTGTCGGGGGTGACGTTGACGATCCCCATCAGGATCGGTCGCAGGAGTGTGTCGGCGCCGGGGCCGCGCGCCGGGAAGAGGAGAGAAACCGGTGGCCTCATACGTGAGATGCGGGATTACGGGTCATCGGGTTGAGAGTTCGGCGTCGGGGAAGTAGTAGCGGAGAATCTCCCGCGCCTCCCTGCCGTTGCGTGCCAGCCGGGCGGCTCCTTCGGCGCACATCCCCACGCGGTGGCCGAACCCCCGTCCGTGGAAGATGTAGCGGCCGTCGCGCCGTTCTATCCGGTCGACCGTATTGCTCAGTACGATATTGAATCCTATCAGCCGTCCCACGCTCATCTTGAAGTCGTCGTTGACGAACGGGGGAGTCGGGGCGTCCCCCATGCGCGCTTCCAGTGCGGGAGTCGCGGGGGTGGAGCGGGTCCAGGAGTGCCATTTCCCCTGCCGGCAGTGGCCGCAGACGATGTTGCCGTAGCCCGGCTCGAACCGTCCCCAGACCTGTTCCGGCGTGAGGGTCGAGCCGCCGCAGTTGGCGGAGTAGTAGCAGGGGAAGGCGTCTCCCGCTCGCAGTCCGATCCTCATCGCCTCATCGACGGCGGCGCTCACGGCGGGGCGGCGTTCGGGGAGGCTTGCGACCTGGCAGTGGGTGTTGTCGCACAGGTCGGCGAAGGGGGCGTGCCTCTTCCGGTGCGTGGTCAGGTAGTTGTGCTGGAGGACCGAAAGCGCGGTCAGAAATTCATCCGGATCGCCGGTCACCGTCTCGGCGGCGAGCGCGGCGGCGAGATAGTCGCGGACCGGCATCGTCGCCACGGCGTGGAGCAGCCCCTCGGCCGCGACGATCTCCAGACGGCCCGATACCCGCCGCAGACGGCTTCCGGATCGCAGAACGATAATTCTGCCGGGCGGCGCCGTGGTTTTATATGTATCGCTTCGCGATCCGTCGATCAGAAGCGCCCCGTTGTCGGGCGCGATTGAAATATCATGCCGTGATCCTCGGCGGTCTCCTCCCTCGACGGTGATCTTCCGTATAACCCCCTGCGCGAAGAGGAGGAGCCTGACCGAATCGGGAGCGACGGCCGAGGCATCGCGCACGATCCCCGCCGAATCACTCTCTGCGATATGAACGGCGGAAGCGCGGCCGGGAAGAGGGGAGAGGTCCGACGGAAGCGTCAGGGCCGCAATCGCGAGAGAGAAGATGGCGACGAAGGAGCTCACATCAGCTCCTGAAGGATCTTGCCGGCAACGACCGCCGCATCGGCTCCCTTGCCGTCATGCAGCAGGACCGTCACGACGTAGCGCGGCTGGTCGGCCGGAGCGAATCCGACGAACCATCCCACTGTTCTGGTGGAGGTCCCCTGTACGATCGCGGTGCCGGTCTTCCCCGCAACCGTATATCGTCTCGACCAGGCTCCCTTGCCGGTTCCCTCCCTGATACAGTAACGGAGGCCGTCGTAGAGCGGAAGGAACCGACCCCCGGCCATTCCCGTGGGGGGAACTCCCAGGCGTCCCCGCGAGGCGAGGAGGAGCCCGGTGCGAAGCATCTGAGCGGGAGATACCGTGAACGCCTCCCCAAGGAGCGTCTCGCGGGTCAATGAGAGGGCGGGGGCCGCCGAGACCGGATCGCCCGGAAATCCGGAGCCTTCGGTCATCCCCAGGGCAGCCGCCGATCGTAGAATACCGGCCGTCGACATCGACGACGCAAGGCGACGGAAATAGAGGTTGCACGAGACCCCCAGCGCCTCCCGGAACCGCAGGCTTCCGTGGCCCGAGCCGAGCCAGCACTCCTCCGGCACGCCGTCGATCGTGTCGACGCCGCGGCATCTGTATCGGAGCGTGGTTCCGGTTCCGCCGTCGGTGAGGGCGCAGTGGGCGATCGCCAGCTTGAAGAGCGACGCCGGATGGTAGCGCCGCTCGAACGCCTGTTCGGTCCGTACTCCTCCGAGCATGCGGCCGGTGGATGCGTCGGCCACCAGAACCACAGCATCGTAGCTCGATGCGATCCTGGGGAACGTCGGATTCCCCCCGCCCCTCTCCCCTGAAGGGGAGGGAAGCGAGCAGAGAAGAGCTGCGACGATATGAAGAATGGATCTCACGATGAGCGTTCACGCTGCGACGGGGCCGATTATAGGGATAGCGCGCTTCTTCGGCAAGCCGCTTCCGACGGCGTAACGGCCGATACCGAACGTTGCCTGTGCTGACGGGTTGCAATGTTATCTTTACCGGACACTTTTTACTTGACGATGACTACTCCACGCAAGGGATCGGACAATCGCCCCGGGAAGAGAACGGGGGGAACGACCGGCGGGCGCCGAAGCGCGGCCGGCGGATCGGGAAGAGAGACGACCGGAACGGCCCGCGGAAGCGCGAGCCCCGGCAGAGCCACGGGCAGATCGTCCGGCGCAACGTCGGAGAGAGCCTCGCAGGGAGCCGGGGTAAAGCGAACCGCTTCGAAGACGGCGGTCCCGAAAGGAGCGGTCCCGAAAGGGGCGGCCGCGAAGGGAACCGCTTCAAAGGGAATTGCCTCGAAAGGAGCTTCTTCCAGGGGGGCGGCTTCGAAGGGAGCCGAGCAGGATGGGTTCAGGATCAACAAGGTTCTGGCCGATGCCGGCGTCGCCTCAAGGCGTGCGGCCGACGCGATGATCGCCGAGGGGCGGGTCCAGGTCAACGGCAAGGTCGTGACCGAGCTGGGAACGCGGGTCACGATGACCGACAGGGTCTCCGTCGACGGCAAGATCATCGCCGATCCCGCGCGCCATGTCTATATCCTGCTCAACAAGCCGAAGGATACGATCACGACCACGAAGGACGAGCGGGGACGACGCACCGTCCTCGATCTCGTTGAATATCATGACAGGATCTATCCGGTCGGACGGCTCGATCGCAACACGACAGGAATCCTCCTGCTCACCAACGACGGCGATCTGGCCCACAGGATGATGCATCCGCGCTACCAGGTGGAGCGCTTCTACGAGGTCGTGCTGGACAGACCGCTGGAGCAGAAGCACGCAAAGAAGATCGCGGCCGGAGTCGAACTCGATAACGGCGACACGACGCAGCCGTGCGATCTGTTCGTGGAGGAACGGGACGCGAAGCATGTCTCGATCCTGCTGCGCGAGGGGAAGAACCGCGAGGTGCGCCGTCTCTTCGAGGCGTTCGACTACGAGGTGATCAGACTTCATCGCTCCATGTATGCGGGGCTGACCACGCGCGGCCTTGCCCGCGGCGAATGGAGATATCTCACCCGCAAGGAGCTCTCGGCGCTGCGCCGTCAGGTCAATCTTGCGGACAATGCCTGAGCCCTCCCGGTCGGCCGGGCCGAGAGTCGCCGTCGTCGGAGGGGGCGCGGCCGGGATCTTCGCCGCGCTCTCGGCGGCGGAGGGGGGCGCCCGGGTCGTCATCTTCGAGCGGAACGACCGGATCGGCATCAAGATCCTGATATCGGGGGGAGGGAAGTGCAACATCACCCACCGCGCCGCGCCTGCGGAGGTCGAAGCGGGGTTCATCAGGGGGGAGGCCCGCTTCCTCCGGTACGCGCTGCACGAGCTGACGGCCGAGGATCTGATTTCCGCTCTTGAGGCCGAGGGAGTTGAAACCTACACCCGCCCGAACGGCCGGGTCTTTCCGGTAAGCGGCCGGGCCGACGACGTCCTTTCGGCGTTCGAGCGGATGCTGGCCCGGAGCGGCGTGGAGATCAGAACCGGATGCCGGGTCGGAGAGATCGTCGTCGAGGAGGGGCGCGCCGTCGGCGTCCGGCCGGAGGGGGAGGAAAACGCTCTCCGTTTCGATGCGGTCATCGTGACGACCGGGGGGATCTCCTACAGGAAGGTCGGGACCACGGGTGACGGCATACGCTGGGCGGAGAGGCTGGGACATACGATCGTTCCCCTCCGCGCGGCTCTCGCTCCGATCTATTTTGCCCCGCCTCCGCATCCCCGGCTGCAGGGGGTGGCGCTGCGCGATATATCGCTCTCGGTCGATCCCGGTCCCGTCGCGCCGGGACGTGCCCGCAGGGGGATCTATCCCGAAACATGGCGTGACGATCTTCTCTTCACCCATCGCGGCGTCAGCGGGCCGGCGGTGCTGGAGGTGAGCAGAAGCGCGGCCCTCTCGCTGGAGAGCGGCGCCGAGGTACGGCTGCTGGTCGATATCCTCCCCGATCTTTCGATGGAGGAGCTGACCGAGGCCTGGAACCGCCGCACCGCCGAATCGCCGAAAGGGGAGGTGCAGACCTTTCTGGAGGGATACATGCCCCGCGGGGTGATTCCCTTCCTTCTCGAGTCCGCGGGGGTTCCCGACGGGACGAAGACGGCGCGGACGACCCGCGAGGAGCGGGCCCGGCTTCTGGCGACGATGAAGGGATGGGCCCTCGGTCCCGTCGGGGAGGTTCCGATCGACCGGGGAGAGGTCACGGCGGGGGGAGTGGCGCTCTCCGAAGTCTCTCCCGTCACAATGGAATCGAAGCGCGTTCCGGCGCTCTATTTCGCAGGGGAGGCGCTCGACATCGCCGGGAGCGTCGGAGGATACAACCTGCAGGCCGCGTTCGCCACGGGACGGGTCGCCGGCCGTGCCGCCGCGGGCCGGGAGACCTCGGGCAGGGGCCCTGAAGCATCGAGCGGCGATTCATCGAACTCAGCCACGTCGAAGACCCCTCAACCCTCATGACCTTTCAGGATCTCTTCAAGGCGCATGTCCGAATCGAACGCGATATCCGCTACGATTCCCGGAGCGATCATCCCCGCCACACTCTCGACATCTATGCGCCGACGGGAGAGGGGCCGTATCCCGTTGTGATCTATCTCTACGGAGGGGGCTGGCGGAGCGGGGACAAGCGACTCTTCGAGCATCTGGGACGCGCGTTCGTCGTGCGGGGGATCATCGCCGTCACCGTGAACTACAGGCTGACGCCGGAAGTGTCGCATCCCGAGCATGCCGAGGACGCGGCGAACGCCGTCGCCTGGACCGTTGCGAATATCGCGTCGCGCGGCGGCGATCCGAAGAAGATGTTTCTGATGGGACATTCCGCCGGCGCGCATCTTGCGGCGCTCCTGGCGATCGACGGCTCCTATCTCAACGGAGCGGGGGCGCCGGATGCAGTGCGGGGGGTGGCTGTCGTCAGCGGCGTCTACGATCTTCGCTCGCATGCGGAGAGCCCGGGGTTCACCTCTCGCGAGATGATTCACGAGGCGTTCGGCTCCACGCCGTCGGAGCTTGGAAGCGCGTCTCCCGTATCCCATCTCCGTCCGGGTCTCCCACCGTTTCTGGTGCTGGTGGCGGAGGATGATCCCGAACGGATGAGAGAACAGGGGAAGGAGTTCTCGACGGCGCTTCGCGAGCTCGGCACCGATGTCTGGTTCGCCAGCATCAAGGAGCGGGATCATTTCTCCATCGTGCGGAGGTTCGGTCCGTCGTCCGATCCCACCGCAGGCGCCGTCGCGGACTTCATTCATCACGTCGCCGGAACATCGCCCGGCGGAACCGATCCCGCCCGATGAGCTGGATCTTCGGCGTCGTCTCCTCCGGACCCGGAGGAGATGCCGTGCGGCGCGCGGCGACGATCCACCATGCTCCGATATTTCAGTTCGATCGCGGGCCGATCTACATAGCCGCCGGGGGGATTCCCGAGACGCTCTTCTCGAATATCGATCCGGTCTCCTCCCCCTTGCGGCGGGAGGCCGGTGTCTCCGGCGATTCCTGGAACTGGGTCGCTGCCGGCATCGGGCTGGAATATCGCGAAGATCGTGTTGCGATGCTGGGGAGGGAGGGATGGAACGTCGTCGTCGAGTCGGCTCCCGACTCGGTCGACCGGATCGACGGACATTTCGCGATGGTCCGATGGAAGGGGGAACGGGTCGAGCTCCTCTGCGACCGTCTCGGAATGAGGACCCTCTACTACTCGCAGAGCGATACGGGGTTCGTCTTCTCCACCCGTCTCGACTGGGTCGCGCGGTTCAGGGGAGCGAACAGGATCGATCTCTCGTCGTTCGGTCCGCACTGGCTGACGTTCAACCAGTGGCTCTGCGAGACCCCGCTTGTCGGAGTCGACCGTCTCGGTCAGCGCGGCCGGGCGATGATCGAGCGGGGAAGGATCGACGTTGAAGAGAAACTCTGGTCCCCTTCGTCGTTCCAGGGGGCGCACGATCTGGAGCGGACGTTGAAGTCGTTCGTGGAGCCGGAGATTCCGGAGGGGTTCCGTCTCTCGCTCGGGCTCTCCGGCGGGTTCGACTCGCGCCTGCTCCTTGCGATGCTTCTCGGTGGGGAGCGGCGGCCGATCCACGTCCACATCTTCGGCGCCGAGGAGGAACTGGATGTCACGATCGCGAAGAGAGTGGCGGCGGGGGAGGGGCTTGAAGTCACCTATTACGATAGTGTCGGGGAGCGTCCCGCGATAGATCCGGCGGGGCTTACCGAATATGCGGGGCAGGTCTCCGTGGCCGAGCCGGTCTCCTCCATCACCAAGCTCGGGCATTACCCCAGGCTGGGGGGATCACGGGCGGTGATGATCGACGGGGGCTACGGCGAGATCGGTCGACGCCAGTTCTTCAACAGGTTTCTCAAGGGGGGGAAGGGGGTCATCCGGTCGGGGGACCCGAGGGCCCTGCTCCCCTACGTCGCGCTGCATCGTTCCGGGATATTCAACGCCGATGCTCTTGCCGCGATGCATCGGGGGATCGACAGGCAGATCGAAACGCTCTGGGGGACGATGCCGCGTGTCGATGAGATAGGGGTCGGCAACTTCCTCGATCTCCTCATCGTCAGGGCGCGATTCCCGAACATCGGAGGGATCGAGCAGGCCCGTGTCGACTCCATGATCGCCAACTACATGCCGTTCGCGCAGCCTTCCTATCTCGATACGGTCTTTCGCGTCCCCCTCTCCCGTCGGAAGAACGCGCGCCTCTACCGTTCCATCCTCCACAGGGTCGCGCCCCGTCTGGAGCGGTATCCGCTCGTGAAGAGCAACATGACCTATCCCTATCGTCTTACGACTCTCTCGTCGTGGTTCTGGACCAGGGGGAAGTCGATGCTCGGCCTGGCCGGTGCCGACCCGACCTCTCCGACCTTCCTGCACGCGCTCCGCGAGTTCGTCGTCGATACGGCGCACTCGGAGGAGGTCCGGTCGTTTCCTCTCTACGACCATCGCGCCGTGATTGATCGTGTCGAGAGATTCTATGCCGGTGAAACCGGGCTGGCCGGCGAGGTCGACTGGTGGCTGACCTTCGAGCTGTGGCGCCGCGCGGCAGGGGCGTAGGCCGGGTCAGCGGGTCTCGGAGGTCCTGTCGAATATCAGACGGTCCAGGCTGAAGCGGCCCGGTCCCGTCAGAAGAATGACGCATGCGATCCCCAGATAGAGGAAGGCCAGTTCCTTCTTTCCGAACGGGTCGGCCGCATGACGGATGAATCCCGCCGTGACCATGGTCAGCGCGATCACGAACGCCGAGGGGCGTGTCGCGAACCCGAGCGCCAGAAAGATCCCTCCGACGAACTCCCCGTACGCCGCCGCATACGCGAAGAATCCCGGAGCCGGGAAGCCCATCTCCGCGGCCCGGCCCGTAAGGCCGGTCAGGTCGCCCGTCACTTTCGAAAGCCCGTGCCCGAACGCCATGAAGAGCCCCGTGACCAGGCGGAGCATCAGGAGTCCGAGGTCGGTCGACCAGGGTCTGACCAGGGCCCGGTAGAGGCCGTTCATTCTATCGCCGGAACCGTTCATGTCGTATATCTCGCAGTATATGATGTTCGGAAGAGAGAGGATTATCCAAGGACGGACGATACGGAACATGAGTCGGAACATCAACGCATATTCGATTGTTCCGGCGCTTCCTGACGGTAAAGCTCAGGGGGACCGGTCGTGAATAACGATTTGGTGGTATCATGCGACATCCGAACGCCTGCGAACACCATGGACGGTTATCGCCGAGAAGATGAATCCCAACTTCGTCAAGCGCACCCTGATGGCGGCTCCCGCCGCCGAACTCTTTGCATGGCATGAACGGCCCGGCGCCTTCCTGCGGCTTTCGCCTCCCTGGACCGATCTGGAGGTGATCGACAGCACCGGAGGAATCCGCGACGGCGACCTCGTGAATCTTGCCATGCGCATGGGGCCGATCACCCTGCCGTGGAGGATCAGGCATGGAAACTATATCGCAGGGAGGCAGTTCGAGGATCTCCAGGTCAGAGGTCCGTTCACGCATTGGGTTCACCGGCATCTGGTGGAGCCGGCCGGGGAGAGGAATGCCTGGCTGGAGGATGCGATCGAATACGAGCTTCCTCTGGGCATTGCGGGACGGGTTGTCGCGGGGAGACCGGTTCGCGCGGAGCTGGAGCGCCTGTTCGAATATCGCCATGCGATCACTTCCGACGATCTTCGGGATCACATGCTCTATGCGGACCGGCCGCGACTTCGGGTTCTGATCGTGGGGGAGGGACTACTGGCGAGCGGACTTTCTCCATTCCTGACCACCGGAGGGCATACCGTCGTTTCCGTTTCCGCTGCCGATCTGGTCGCGGGGCGGGTGCAGGATCATGCCGTGTTCGATGCGGCGGTATATCCGATCGAGGAGGATATTCTTCATCGTGATGCGACTCATGCAGCACAGCGGAACGGACCGGATGCGATCCGTTCGGTAAGCGCCGCTCTCGCCCGGCTCCCCGTGCCTCCACGTCGGGCGGTCATCGCGGTTCCTCTGGGGATGATTGCGACTTCCGCCGATCGCGCGGTCGTGGCGGATGCGGTTTCGATTGCAAGGCAGGCAGGCATAAGTGCCGTTATTGCAGGGACGGCGCCTCTCCTGACGCCGAAGGCCGGGCTGCTGAAAGGGCTGGCCGCGGCCTCCTGGTTCGGGAAGGATCGGGGGCTCGGCGCGCATATCCCCTGGATATCGTTCGACGATGCGATCGGCCTGCTCCATCACCTCGTCATGAACGGGGATGAGGGAACGGTGAAGATCGCCGCTCCGTCAACCGTCTCGATGTACGATCTGATGGAGGCCACCGCGGCCGCGGCGGGAAGGCCGGTCAGGTTCCCTTCGTCGCTTGCGAAGGTGGGAGGGCTCTTCGGGGTTCCCCCGGCCGATGAGCTGCGCGGGATCGTCGCCGAAACCTCGGATGCGCCTGATGTCCCCGGCTATCGGTTCCGCCATCCGAAGCCGGCCGGAGCATTGGCGTTCATGTGGGGACGCGGGAAGAGGGGAAAATAGGCGCCGGGAGGTGTCGGTGACGTTGCGGCGCAGGAAGGCGGGATTCTGAACGATGCGTCGTCGCTGCTCTCTCGCTTTCTTCAGAAATGAATCCCGTACCACACCACCTCCGGCGTGATCCGTACGGCGGGCGCCGGAAGATGATAGAGGTTCAGGTTCCGTTTCAGGAAACGAAGGATGGGGGAATCCCCCGGCAGTTTTCTCGGGTCCAGATCGAGACTCAGATAGATCTCGTGCTTCCCGCCCCCCCTGCCGTCCAGGTCGCGGACGCTGTGGCCGATTGCGATATTGATGTAGGGGGGATAGATCTCCCGGAGCCCCTCCGGCAGCAGTTCATGGAGGTCGATGCTCAACCAGTGGAAGGTGCTCTCGTAGTCGTCGATGATCGCCCCGAACCCGCCGTTCCGGAACTTCGTGCTGGGATAGAAACTGATTTTCGGCGAGACGATGCGCGCCTCCGGCACGTAATGCCGGATCACCGGAAGAGCGCTTCCCACGATGTTCGCGCCCATGTCTCCCCAGCTGAACCCCCAGTCGCGGGAGAATCCGTCCCGCACCTCGATGTACGTCTGATACGCGAGCGCCACGCCGGAGCCTCCCCAGACCGCCGCCGTCGAATCGATCCCGGTCCATTCCAGCGCCTGGGAGTAGAGGGTCGCCGCGGCGTAGGGGAAATAGGCGTGCCCGGCCTTGTCCGCTCCCAGAGCGTAGAGGCGGTCGTGGTCCCAGTCGACATGAAAATCGGATCGTTCCCCTTTCCACCATAGGTCGTTCAGCATCACGTGACCTACCACGAACGCTCCGGTCGTGACCCCGGCCACGACTCCCAGACGCGCGCAATCGATCGACGAAGAGTCGCTCCGTTCGGTCTGTCCCGCCCCCGAAACGGGGAGGAGGGGGAGGGTCGCGATCATGAGAACCGTCTGCCGTATGACGGATTCGATTTTCATCGGTCGTGTCGGGATGGTATTATACGCCGCTCGGTCGCCCCGCATGAGACGGGAAGCGCCGTGAAGCCGGGATCGATCATCCTCTGGAAGCCTCAAGCTACATGACAAAAAAGCCGAACGATCATAACATATCGCCGGGCGATGCTCAGAAGGAGCACGCCGAACCTGCAGCATCCGGTACGTCCGGAGGGGCGCTGGTGGACGACCTGCGGCGCCGGTTCGAGTTCCTGGAAACGGCGAGCGAAATGCTGGCGAGCTCGCTCGATTTCAAGACGACGCTCGCCAACGTCGCCCGGCTTGCCGTCCCCCATATCGCCGACTGGTGCGCCGTCGACATCTGCGGCGGTCCCTACTGCGACGATCGCTCGTCGGTCCAGCGGCTGACGGTGGCGCATGTCGATCCCGAAAAGGTCGATCTGGCGTACGAACTGGAGAAGAAGTATCCCCCCGATCCCGATGCCCCGATCGGCCTGCCGAACGTTCTTCGCACGGGGAAGTCGGAGTATATGGGGGAGATCCCGCAGGAGCTTCTGACCGGCGCCGCCGTCGACGAAGAACATCGCAGACTGATTGTCGAGCTGGGGCTCGTCTCCTACATGGTGGTGCCGCTGATCGTTCATGAGCGGGTGCTCGGGGGCATCAGCTTCGTCTCCGCCGAGTCGGGGCGGCACTACGACGAGGAGGATGTGGCGCTCGCCGAGGATCTCGCCCGCCGCGCCGCCGTCGCCATCGACAACGCCAATCTGGTGAAGCGTGTCCATCTGGCCGAGTCGGCGCTGCGCGATCAGCTCGACTTCATGAACTCGATCATGTCGAGCCTCGGCGACGGCGTCTGCGCCCTGGACGCCGAGGGAAGGGTGACCTACCTGAACCCCGCCGCCGAACGGATGCTCGGCAGGTCGAGCGGGGAGATCATCGGAAAGGGGTTCCACGATCTGGTCCATACTCGTCCCGACACCGGTGAGCATATCCGCGGCGGGGAGTGCGCCCTGATGAAATCGCTCCGCAGCCACGCCGTGAACCGGAACGACGACGCCCTCTTCCTCACGGGCGAGGGATCCCTGCTGCCGGTGGAATACACCGCCTCACCGGTGCTGAAGGAGGGGGCCTTTTCCGGAACGATCATCGCGTTCCACGATATATCGGAACGGAAGAGACAGGAGGAGGAGCTCCGCGCGCAGCGCGAATGGTTCCAGGTCACCCTCGCCAGCATCGGCGACGCCGTCATCGCCGCCGATGTTCACGGCATGGTGACGTTCCTGAACCCGGTGGCGGAGGAACTGACCGGATGGCGGCTGGAGGAGTCGAGCGGGATTCCGCTGACCGAGGTCTTCAGGATCGTCAACGAGACGACGGGGGAGCCGGTCGACAACCCGGTGGCCGAAGTTCTCCGCTCGGGACAGATCGTCGGGCTGGCGAACCATACGCTCCTTCTGGCCAGGGACGGACGCGAGATTCCGATCGCCGACAGCGCCGCGCCGATCCGCGATCCCCTGGGCAGGATCATCGGCGTCATCCTCGTCTTCCACGACGTCACCGAACAGCGCCGGGCGGAGGACGCTCTGCGCCGCTCCACGCAGAAGACGCTCAGACTGCTGGAGAGCATCGGCGACTCCTTCATCGCGCTCGACGCCGAATGGCGCTTCTCCTACGTGAACCAGAAGGCGGCCGAGCTCTTCTCGCGGCTCGGGCTGGAGGTCACCGACATCATCGACAGAAATATCTGGGCGGTGATCCCGGATATGATCTGGACCGAAGCCTACGAGCGGTTCCATCAGGCGAGCCGCGACCAGCAGCCGGTCCAGTTCATCTTCCAGTATCCCGAACTGGGGGGGTGGTTCAACGTCTATGTCTATCCCTCGTACGAGGGCCTTTCGATCTTTCTGCAGGATATCAACGACAGGATGCTGCGGGATGAGGAGCGGAACCGGCTGCTGGGGGAGGCGGAAGATTCCGAGCGGAGATTCCGCGATCTGGTCAACACGCTCGCGGGGATCTTCTGGGAGGCGGACCCGACCACCGAACGGTTCCTCTTCGTCAGCAGAAGGGCGGAGGCGATCCTCGGCTACTCGATCGACGACTGGCTCTCGCGGCCGAACTTCTGGGCCTCGATCATCCACCCGGCCGATCGTGAGAAGACCGTTCAGGCGAGAAAGGCCGCGGCGTCGGCGGCAATGGATCACGATCTGAGATATCGGGCGATCGCCGCCGACGGACGCACCGTCTGGCTGCGCGATATCGTCTACGTTGCGCGCAACGAAAACGGACGCGCCGAACGACTCAGAGGGGTGATGGTCGATGTGACCGACGACAAGGTGATCGATCTGCACGATTCCCGGGTCGACGAGGGACCGGACGCCGGGCCCGACACGACGGGAGGGGAGTAAACGAACAGGGAGGGATATCGCAATCGGATGCGATATCCCTCCCCGGCTTTCTTCTATCCTGTTCAGATAAGAACCACCTTCCGGGCCCGCTGCTGCAGGTTCAATCCCTCGTTGTCTCCCCACGCCGTCTCGTAGTTCTGCGAGAACCCGAGCACGCCGTATCTGCTGACCGTCTCGGTCACGGCCTCCTCGTCCAGATCCTCGAAATCCTCCACCGTCTCCGAGAACCTCGGGTGTTCGTCGTACTTGACGGGATTGACCACGGAGAAGACCTGGGGGGTGTCGAGCGGGGTATTCTCGCTGTCGCCGTAGAGGTCCTCGCGGTGGACGAAGACCTCGCCGTTCCTGAACATCGCTCTGCGAGCCAGAACGAACCGTCCCTCGTCCTCGACGTGGAACGAGACGTTCGGCGCCAGCACCGAGCATTTCAGCAGGAACTCGCAGAGGAGGTAGGCGTTGAACTCGTTGTCGGCCACATGGGTGATCCCGCTGGCGATCGAGTCGTCGCGGACCCCTCCCCAGCGGACCGTGAAGAGTCCTTCCTCCTCCATCGCCCTGATGGCGGCGATCTCATCCTGCAGCTCGATCTTCTTGGCGAGGAGTCGTTTCCGGAAATGGTAGCGTGCCGTGTGGTACGGCATCTCCGGGATCTTGTCGTAGTTCGGGAAGAGAATGTATCGTTTCAGTCCGATCTTGTCGCAGCTCCAGATGAACTCGGAGTTGTACCAGTGCTGCATCTTCACGATCTCCGTCCAGATCTGAGTTGTTACGTCGCTCTCCCCGGTGTCCGGGATATAGTATCGAAGCGCTCGTGGCATCTGACGACATCATCAATAATTGTGAGACGGCGCAGCGGTTGTTCCCTCAACGCCGATGCGGATCAATATCCCAGTTCCCGCATCCGTTCCGGTGTGAGTCCCGCGGCGGGCGGGCTCACGAAATTCCGGATATACTTCCCGATCATATCGAACTCCAGGTTGACCCGGTCTCCCCGGGCGATCCGCTTGAACATCGTAACCTGATACGTATGCGGTATGATCGAGACCATGCAGCGGTTCTCCCGTACGTCGGCGGCCGTCAGCGACACCCCATCTATCGCAATGGAGCCGACCGGAATCACGAGCGGGGCGAACCTGTCGGGATATTCCACCCAGTAGACGTGGGAACTCTCCCGTTCGTACATTTCGACCACGGTTCCGACGCAGTCCACATGTCCCTGTACGAAATGTCCCCCCAGCCTCTCCCCCACGCGCAGGGCCCGTTCCAGATTAACGCTCATTCCGGCGGCGAACGTTCCGAGCGTGGTTTTCGCCAGCGTCTCCTCCACGGCCACGACGGTGAACGCCCCGTCGCGGCGTTCCACCACGGTCTGGCAGCAGCCGTTGAGCGCCACCGAGTCGTCGATCTTCAATCCCTCCATGACGATCCCCGCCGCCACCGTGATCCGGAGCGCGCCGCCGTCGCGGCGAACCTCCTCGATCCTCCCCGTCTCCTCGACCAGACCAGTAAACATTGCGATCCTTTTGGATAAGCGCCCCGGCCGCCTCTTCGCGATCGGGGCGCGGGTGTACGGGGTCAGTGGGAGTGGAGGCTGACCTCCTCCTCGATGATCTCCCGGATTGCCGGTTTGACGTAGACCGATTCGAGCCCGGCCTTGTGCAGAGCGCGGGCTATCACGCTCAGGCGGCGGCCCATGTCGTGCCGCCGGTTCACCAGAATCACTCTCTTCTCCTTCACCACGCAGAGTCCCCCTTCAAAATCACCGAGTTCCAGACGCACCGCCAGTCCGAGCTGATCGGCGACCGCCTTCAGCTCTTCATACATCTCTTGTTGAGTCATGCGATAAAGGTACGACAAGTGGAAGCGCCCGTGCCGGGGCGAATCCACTACAGTTTGCAAAAACGAAGCAGGCCCGGGCGGCCCCCCGCGATCAGCCGCGTTCCACCACCCCGATGCACATCCCGTCCCCCACGGGAACGATGCTCGACCTGATGGAGGGGTGATCCGCCATCGCCCTGTTGAACGCCTGCATGCCGCGCACATCCAGGTCGTCGGTCCCGGCGTCGGCGATTCTTCCCCAGGCGAGCGCGTTGTCGCCGGCGATCATCCCGCCGTTCCGGACAAGAGGGAGCGCGAGTTCCAGATAGCGGACGTAGGCAGGTTTGTCGGCGTCGATGAAGACAAAGTCGAACGGTTCGGCGCCGGCGAGATCCCGTTCCAGCACGTCGATCCCGGAGCCGGTGCGGACCTCGATCACTTCTTCCAGTCCCGCTCTGCGCGCCCAGAGCCGCGCGAACTCGGCGCGGAACGGATCGCGCTCGACGGTGACGAGCCTGCCGCCGGGGGGGAGGACACGCGCCATGATGATCGCCGAATAGCCGCCGAGCGTGCCGATCTCCAGCACGCGGCGGGCGGCGATCCCCTTCAGCAGGACCTGCATGAACGCTCCCTGCTCCGGGCTGATCTGGATCTCCGGGATCTCCGCCTCGATCGCGGCGCGGCGCAGATCGCGCAGCAGGTCGTCCTCGGCCGGGAAGAGATCGATCATATAGTCGACGATCGGGTCGGTCAGGGGTGTACCTTTCATCTGAATGCTCCGGTATCTGTTTGGGGTCGGCGGCGCCGACGAAACGGGAAACCGCAAAGATAGCGCGTGGAGGTCGATCGCACATCCTCCGCCGGTCCGGTAACGGAGAGCGCTCTATTGTGTGAAAACGTAGCGCGCGAGGACCGCTGCGGAGGCACTAAACTGTCCGGAGGGCTGTTGTGTCTCAGGGTCCGATTATGCCGATAATCTCTATTTTCCTCCGTTTCAATCGGAGGAATATCTTAACGAACTTCAATTGGAATCGACGTGTCCGACACAATTCCACGACCCGGAGACCTGCGACCGACACGGCGTGTTGGCAACTACGAACTGCGCGAGGAGATCGGCGCCGGCGGCATGAGCCGTGTCTATCGTGCCGTGAAAACGGGGAGCGATACGAGCTATGCCGTCAAGGTGATCCGGATCGAGGATATGGCGTCCGATTACGAGCGGCGGCTGCGGCGCGAGCCGGAGGTGCAGCGGGGGATCGGGCATAGGAATATCGTGGAGCTGATGGACTGGTTCCGTGAGCACGACGAGTTCTATCTGGTGATGGAGTTCGTCGACGGCCGTTCCCTCTCCTCCATCATCTATCGTGAATCGGGCCCCATGCCGTTCGCCCGCGCGCGGGAGTATATGCGGCAGACGCTGGCGGCCGTGGAGCATCTTCATACGCTCGGGATCATCCATCGCGACATCAAACCTTCCAACATCCTCGTGGCCCGCGACGGCACCGTGAAGCTGGCCGACTTCGGCATCGCCAAGTTCGCCTGGCAGCAGGGGGAGACGAAGACGCAGAAGGGGCTCGGCACGCCGGAGTATATGTCGCCGGAGCAGGCGCGGGGGAAGGAGATCGATTCGCGTACCGATATTTATTCGCTGGGGATCACCCTCTTCGAGATGCTCACGGCGCGTAAGCCCTTCTCCCGGCAGGAGCAGACGCCGATGGCCTATGTGGAGGTGATCCAGAGCGTTCTTACCGAGCCGCTCCCCGATCCGCGGGCGTTCCAGCCGGGGCTTCCCGCGTCGGTCGTCGAACTGCTGACGAAGGCGACGGCGAAGAACCCGAGCGAACGGTATCAGACCGCCGCGGAGCTGCTGGCGGCGCTCGATGCCGTCGATGAGAACGAGATGTCGCCGCCGACCGTGGTCGGGGCCTCGGTTCCGGTCGGAGGTCGAAGGGAGAATCGTGTCGACTCCTCCGCTGCTTCCCCGAGACTGGGACAGGATGAGGAGGAGAAAAAGGTGAGCAGCGCCCCGATCTGGATCATGCTCGCCCTGGTGATCCTGGGGATCGGCGGATACTTCGGATACCGATGGTATCAGGAGAACCGCGGCGTGCAGGTCACCGCGACGCTGAACGATGGGAGCGCGATGGAGGTTACCAGAAGCGTCGTGGCGGACTACACCCGGTTTGCCCGTCAGCATATCGTGCCGGGACTTGCCTCGCTCTACGGCGAACGGAACGTGGAGTACTTCAGGTTCAAGAAGGCGACACGGAAGATGATCGAGGACGACTCGCGGAAGTTCTACAACGAGATCGAGAGAACCGACAGAATGGATGTGGAGATCAAGAGCGCCCGCGCGCTGAACGACTCCACGATCCAGTCGGAATGGTGGATCGGTTACGACAGATTGAAGGATGACGGCACGCGGCTGCGCGGCCTGACCTCCAACCTGATCACCCTCTCCCGACAGGGGGAGGGGGGAGAGTGGCTCATCACCCGTCAGGTCCAGAAATGGATCAACAGGGAGAACACCCCGCCCCCCGCCGCCGACACGGCGTCGGACATCGCCCCGGTCCCGTCGACTTCGGAGACTCCCCAGGAGACGCCGAGCGATCAGGTGCCGGAGCCGACCGTCAAGGATGTCAACCCGCCGCCGGCCGACACGGCAAGGGTCCGCGAGCCGCAGCGCGACGGAGGGTCGATCTTCAACAGGAACCCGCCGGAGTCGCGCGTGCGCCGCAGAAACCCGGACGGCAACGGCAACGGGAATGTCTTCTCTCCCGCCAGACAGAAGGTCGACGCCAAGAAGGAACGAGTCAACAAGAACAAGGACTGACCGGTGTCACAGAACGAGAATCTCTCCGCGAACGAGTCGGGAGCATATCGCATCGGGACCAAGACCGACATCGGACTGCGCCGTGTGCGGAACGAGGATTTTCTCGGAATCGACCATACCCGGCACGGCCTGCTCCTGGTGGTCTGCGACGGCATGGGGGGACATCAGGGGGGGGAACGCGCAAGCCGCCTCGCTGTTGAAGTCTTCACGCAGAGCGTACACGACGGGGAGGGAGCGGATGAGAGCTCCGCGACCTCGATCCTTACGCTCGCTGCCGGCCGGGCCAACCGCGCCGTCTACGAGGAGTCGGTCGCTCATCCCGAATTCCGGGGGATGGGAACCACGCTCGTTGCGGCGCTCGTCGTCGGGGGAGAGTGCACGCTCCTCAACATCGGCGACAGCCGCGCCTATCTGATGCGCGATGACGGGCTCCGCCGGATCACGAACGATCACTCCCACGTCGGCGAACTGGTGGCGAGGGGAGAGCTGACCGAAGAGGAGGCGATGATCCACCCGCAGCGGAATCTCATCACCAGAGCTCTCGGCGTCGGTTCGGCGGTGCGTCCCGATCTGTTCGATCTCGATCTCAGGAAGGGAGACAGACTCCTGCTGGCGACCGACGGGCTGCACGGGCTCATGTCGGACGAGGTGATCCGATCGATCCTCGCCCGCACCTCGAACCCGGAGCACTCCTGCGATGCCCTCGTGGAGGAGGCGCTGGCGCGCGGAGGCGTCGACAACGTGACGGTGGCGCTGCTCGCCGTGGCGGGGAACGACCAGGCGTTCGGCGGCGGGCCGGTCACCGATCCCGACACGATCCCGGGTCCGGCACGGAGAGGCTGGAACTTCCTCTATCTCTTTCTGATAATGACCGCCGTCGCGGGACTCGTCTGGCTTGTGGCCGGCAACGTCCCGGGCGGCTCCGATGAACGGACCCTCTCCGATTCGCTGCGGGAGGGGGGAGAGCTTCAGCGGTACGAGCGGCTCGGGTTCGACTCGGCGGCGCCGCAGCTCACCCCCGGCGATCAGGCGGTCGATTCCGCTCCACGGCTCGGGCCGGGAGGGGATTCCGCCGGATCGGGGAGCGACACGACCGACAGCATCACGCTGGAGTCTCCGAGCCGGGTCGGCAACCCGCCGGACGGAAGCGGTGTCCGCTCACAAAGCGGGCGCTCGGGCTCCGGAAGTTCCGAGACAGGGGAGCGGTGAGAAGGAGATCGCTGTACGATTGATTTTTTCTTAGGACGAACACGATATATCAGACCATGGCAAAATCGGGATTCCGCACTCTTATCGACCGCATCTTTCCGACCGAGGATTCGCAGCAGGGGACCAGCGAGTTCGTGACCCGCGGACTGGAGGCGCTCCGGATGGTGCGCGACGAGCATGCGTTCGGCATGGGGGAGGTCCGGCGCGTCCCCTCGCATCTGGAGCTTCGCGTCTCCGGCGAACGCTACGACGAACTGGTCCGGATGCAGGCGATGCGCGACCTGGAGTATTTCTTTACCGATGAGCTGATGAAGGATCTGGCGGCCGAGGGGATGAGAACCTTC
Source organism: uncultured bacterium (assembly GCA_966250335.1). Lineage (GTDB taxonomy): Bacteria > Bacteroidota > Ignavibacteria > OLB7 > OLB7 > OLB7. The sequence continues at coordinate 77,985 of CBINGZ010000009.1, forward strand.
GGCGATCATGCGATCCGTGTCGCCATCGGCTCCGACGAACAGCTCGGTCCGGCCGAGCTCTACGCGGCGGTGGTCACGCCGGAGAAGAGCGCTCCCTCGTCGAAGGGGGGGAGCGCGGCGCCCCCCCCCGTCTCCGATTCCACCCGCGTTCTCGACGCCGAGGAGTCTCCCACGGCGGTCATGGCTCCGCCGGAGCAGACCCTTGCCCCCGACCGCTACAACCTTGTCGTGACCGGCCCGAACGGGTTTCGCGGAGAGGAGGTCCTCTCCGGCGACAGATGGATCGTGGGACGCCGGGGGGGGAGCGGACGTCCGATCCCGGTCGGCTACCGGAAGCTCGATCTGAATCTGCGCGAGACGATCTCCCGCGAGCAGGCCAGGGTCGATCTCTCCGGCGGGCGGATCACCGTGCAGCGGATCGGCAAGGCGCCGATGTCGATATCGAAACGCGATACGCTCGGCGAGGGGGAGAGCCGTACGCTCGAGATGGGAACCCCTTTCTACATCGACGACTATGAGATCACGATCACGAGCTGACGGAGCCGGTTCATGGCGTTGACCACACTTTTCGGCACCGTCCAGCTTACTCTGCAGCAGGCGATCGGCAACGGCCTCACGATGCGGGGAGGGATCCCCCAGGCGCCGAACTTCGCGGTCGTCTCCGTCAGGCGCGACCGTTTCGTGGCCGAACATCGGGGGCCGTTCGCCGAGGAGGCGTCGCGCTTCCGGCGCGAGCTGCATCAGCGGGCGGTGGAGTATGTGGAGGCGAGCGGATGGCGCTTCGCCGGGTTCGGGTCGTTCGTGATGAATTTTCTGATCCGCACCATTCCGCAGGACTGCCTTGTGCAGGTCCGCCCGGCCGAATCGCTCTACGATCTTTCGATCGTCGACGGAAAGGGGGAACGGCAGGTCGCGGTGAAGAACACGGTGATCGTGGTAGGACGCGATCACCCGGAGCGGCCCGGGGCGTTCATCTCTCTGGACGACCCTGAACGTGTCGTATCGCGACGTCATCTTTCACTCGAGTTCGCCGACCTTACCCTCAAGGGAAAACTGCTCGGGAGGAACCCCACGACCGTGAACGCGGTTCCGATCACGGAGCCGGAGTTCATGCTGAACAACGGCGATCTGATACGGTGCGGCGGCTGCGGGATCAGGGTCGTCCGGATCGGTGTCTGACGTACAACGGGTAATCCGCATGACATTTCTCTCGACCATCGTCCTGGCTCTCTTCGCGCTCCTCATGGTCGTCATCCTGATTCAGAACGGCGGCTTCATCGACAGCATCCGGAGGCTGGAACGGATCGGCCCGAAACTGATCGCGGCGATACTGACCGTGGGTGTGCTCGGGGCGCTTTATTATCGTGGGACGATCTACATGAACCCCGAGCGGGAAGGGTGGGTCGTCACCGGACCGACGCCGGCGGACTCCGTCTCGTCCGGGTTCGACACCAAGTCCCGGTTCAGAAGCATGGCGCAGCCGCTCGGTCGCGTCTTCGACAGAACGGGGAAGCAGCTTGCAGGGTATGGGATGATCGACGGGCATCTGCGCCGTACCTATCCGGCGGGGGAGGCGACGGCGCATCTTGTCGGATACTGGACCGGCCCCCTGCGCGACGGCGTCGGCATCGAGAAGGGGCTGACCCTGCTGAACGATTCCCTGAAGGATGACCGTCCCCACGACGTCAATCTCACGATCGATCTGCGGCTGCAGCGGGACGCCGTGGCCGCTCTGGGACGGAAGATCGGGGCGATCGTCGTGATGGACCCGTCGAACGGAGAGATCCTCACCGCCGCCAACTACCCCAACTACGATCCGAACCGCATCTGGAACGATACTGCCTGGCGGCGCTACGTCCTCGATCTCAAACTCCGTCCCCTTACCTCGCGCGCCATCAAGGACAACTTCTCCCCCGGCTCCTCGGTGAAGCCGTGGGTGGCGCTCACGGCGCACGATCTGGGGACCGAACTGCCGGAGGAGCAAGGGTTCGTCTGCAACGGGTCGTATAGCCCTTCCTCCAGAATCAAGCCGATCGGCGATCACGGCAGCTCGCACGGGCGGCTCGACATCGCCCGTGCCATGCGCGTCTCCTGCAACGTCTACTTCTCCTATCTCGCCTACAAGCTCGTCACGTTCGACGCGATGGCGCGATACCTTGACTCGCTCGGCTTCAACGAACGGTTGAGATGGAACACCGGGATCTTCCTCAACGAGTATTCCACGCTTCTGCCGGCCGTGAGCTGGACACGGGCGCGGGATGAGATCGCCAAGACAAGGGTCGGCATCGGGCAGGCCTCGATCAAGACAAACCCGCTCCATGTGGCGGCGCTCCTTGCCGGTATCGCGAACGGCGGCGTCTTCATGCGTCCGACACTGGAACGGGGGAGGGAGGCGGACACGCTCCCCTGGAGGATCTCCCCCTCCGCGGCGCAGTGGCTCGAGGGTCTGCTCCGCGAGCCGCTTCTCCCCGGAGGGACCGGCGCGGGGGCGTTCGCCGGGTTCGACCAGAAGGGGTTCACCGTCTACGGCAAGACCGGCACCGCCGACATGGAGCCGGACGGCCGCGAACCGTCGTGGTGGATATCGTACGCTGAAAAGAACGGAAAGCGATATGTCGTGATCGTCGCGATCCAGAACCGTGAGGGGAAGTATGCGGGAGAGGTGAACGCCCCGATGGCGCGCAGGCTCTACGAGTCGCTGGACGCCTACGGCTATTTCACACCGGCTCCCGCGGCTCGGCCCGCCGATTCCACCGGGGCCGGATCGAGCGGCGTCCCGGAAGGGATACGACGGAAGTAGTGAACGGAAGGATCACAAGGAACAATCAATCCGCATGAAGAGAGCGATAGCCTTTCCGATTCTCGCACTGCTGGTGATCGCCCTTACGGCGGCCGCGAACTATGCGGTCTATCAGGCCGGGTACGAGTGGTTCGTGCAGCGCCCCTCCATGTTCACGGTGACCCGGAACACTGCGGCGGTCGCCGTTGCGCTCCTCGTGGGGTGGCTGATGATCCCCTCCGGGGGACGGCGCCGCAACACCGAGGCGGTGATGCTGATCGCCGGGGCGCTCTTCGGGATCGGCCTGGCCGTGCAGTTCAGGCTGGGACACGACGCCCCGCGCCAGCTCTCCAACGATGAGATCGACGCGATCCGCGACTCCGTGACCGCATCGATGCCGGACGTTCCGATCGACTCGGCCCGCAGGGTCGCCACCGCCGTCGTGCGGCGAGAGAACGCGATACTCCGGCGGGACTTCGAGGCCGCGAGAGTCGACACCCGGCTGGCCCAGGCGCTGAAGGCGGAGTACGGCGAGACCGAGATGACCCGGCGGATTCTGGAGAACAGGGAGGAGGCGGTCACCGACAATCCCTTCATCCGTCTCCTTCCCGTCTTCGTCTTCATCGGGGTCGTGGCTCTTTTCGCGCGCTCCAATCTTCCCCTGATTCTTTCGGCCAGATGGCGGCTCATCGGGTTCTACGGGAGTCTGCTTCTCTGCGTCGGGGTCTTCTTCTATCTCTCCGGGGCGGGCGGCATCCGTGGGGCGAACTTCGCGCCGCAGGAGCTGCTGAAGCTCGCCGTTCCGATCGGCTGGGCCGGGTTCCTGATCCACTACCGCGATGCGCTCCGCTCCGGCTCGCGCGAGATCTTCACCCGGAACCCGATGGCGATCTGGCTCTACGTCCTGGCGCTCCTCACCTTCCCGCTGATTATCTTTATCGTGATGAGAGATTTCGGTCAGTTCCTCACGATCGGGATCGCGCAGGTGCTCCTTCTTGCCTACTTCACCCGGAGCGCTCTTTATATCGTGATGGCGCTTGCGGCGCTGCTGGTGACGGCGGTGGTCGTGATGGGGGGATCGCCCGTCGGCGGAACAACGCCGCTGACGCTGCTGGCGATCCTGGTGGCGGCCGTGCTGATCATCGCGTGGCTGGAACGCTTCCGCCGTCGCGACGTCCTCTGGACCTCCGGCGCGCTGGTGCTGGCCGGATACACGGTCGTCGCGTTCCTGGCGGCCCAGCTTCCGTTCGTGCGCCAGGCGATGGAGACGCCGAGGGAGAGATTCCTCCTCTGGGCCGATCTCTTCAACCGCCACGGCGACTCCGGATGGTGGGACAGATCGCGGCAGGTGATAGAATCGCTCTACGCCTTCGACGCCGGCGGCCTGCCGGGACGCGGCCTGGGGCACGGCACGCCGTTCCTGATCCCGAAGGCGAGCTCCGATTTCATCTTCGCCGCGATCGGCGAGGAACTCGGGATCATCGGCGCGGGACTGATCGTCCTGGCGTTCGTGTCGCTGGCGGTGATCGGGCTGAGAACGGCGAAGGAGATAGGTGAGGACTCGTTCGCCGGTCTCCTCGTGACGGGATATATCCTTCTTCTCTCCTCCCAGGCGTTCGTCCATATCGCCGGCACCATGAACATCCTCCCGATGACCGGCATCACCCTGCCGCTCGTCTCCAGCGGAGCAAGCTCGCTGCTGGTGATGTGGGCCCTGGTCGGCGCCGTCGTCGGCCTCGGATCACGGAGCCGCATCGCGATGGAAGGGGTCGCAATCCGCCGCGACCTCCAGTCGAAGAAAAGCGGCGGCGTCACCGAATGGGGAAGAACCGACGAAGGCTGATCGGCTCCCGCAGGGAGCATCCGGACATTGAACGGCCCCGCGATTCCCGGATCTCTCCGGGAGCCGCGGGGCCGGTTCGTTCATGATCTGCGGCATCGTATGCGGGTTCCGTTCATCTATCGCTGCACGTTCAACCTCTGCGTCAACCATCGTCCGTCGACCCTGATCCGGATCAGATAGGCTCCGTCCGGGAGCCCGGCGACGGGGATCTCGGCCCGCGTCTCGCCGGCGCTCGTGACCAGGATCCGCCTTGTCAGTTCGCTCCCCGTCATATCGTAGAGCGTGAGTTCGGCCGGCTCTCCGGCGGTTTCGGAGGTGAAGAGCGCCGTCGCCGACTCTCTCGCCGGGTTCGGGTAGAGCTTCAGAGCGCCGATCGCTCCGGAGCCTTCATCCTTCCCTTCGGACCCTCTTCCCTCGGCCTTGCGCGAGCCCCCTTTCCCCGGGGCCGCGAGGAACGGGATGTTGCTCGTCTGCGCCAGGATCCAGTACTCCTCGCTCTCGTGATAGATCGTCGCGGGATCTGTCGACCAGACCTGGATCCAGTAGTCGTAGTTCTTGAAGTCCGCGCCGTTGACCGTCATGACCTTCTCGCCGATCCCCGCCGGCGGCGATCCCGGGATGGCGGTGACGTTCCCCCCCGACTTGGCCCGGCGATAGAGGGTCAGCCTGTACGGCTTCGAGTGTTCGTAGAGCACCACCTGCAGGTTGGTCGTCGTCTCCGTATGCTTGATCTGGAGCCAGTCCTCCTTGTCATTCTTGCAGAGCAGTCCGATATAGTATTCGTTGGTCGGAATCCTCCGCGCCTTGTCGAAGGTGTTGTCCGGTTCGTACGAACCGCAGTCGACCGTGGTGTAGAAGGCGGCGCCGGGGCTCCAGTCGCTGTAGAGGTTGTTCGAATACTTGGAGCGGACGTAGCAGGCGTACCGCTGATCCGGCTGCAGAAGGGTGAGGATGACCGATGTCCCGTTCACGGTGCGATATGTCCAGGGGCTGAGCGCCGTCCCGTTCTGCGAGACACGCGCGGAGATCATCTCGTACTGCGTTACACCGGGAACCTGCGTCCAGTTCAGCTTTGCCGTCGTCGGCGTGATCGTCGAAGCCCAGAGCTCTTCGGGCTCCACCGGGTTCCCCCCGAAGAACTGAACGAGCGCTGTGTAGGCGCTGAAGGTGTTGCCGTTCCGCGCCCTGATCCGCACCTGATAGTTCGCCTGCTCCAGATTCTCCAGCTTCGCCTCGTTCAGGGTTACCTGACCGATCGTCGTCCAGCTCGCGGCCCCGACCTTTCTGTACTGCACCTCGTAGGCGGTGGCGCCCGCCGACCTGGTCCACTTCACCACCGCCGTGTTTCCGGCCTGCGGGGTCTCCGATCTCTTGCGTGTGATCCCGGCCGAAGCGACGGTCACGCCGGTCGGAGGCATGAGATACTGCGACAGACCGTTGATGCAGATCGAATACGCCTGGCTTCCGCCGCGCAGAGTCCCCTTGCCGGTCACCGTGACCTTGTAGATATGCGCGAAGGTCCCGAGGAACGAAAGATCGGCCGACTTGAAGTAGATCTGCTCGACGTTGTCGACCTTGTTGTCGTCGTGCTTCGCCTCGGCGGTCGGGCTGGCCGGGTCGAGCGCGTAGGGGAGGATCGGGAGAACGGACTGCATGCCGTTGATGATCGGGTAGAGCTTCAGGTCGAGGTCGTTGACCAGCATCCGCTTCCTGTCGTTCAGCGGGAGGTAGGTTCCGATCTTGTCGGCGGGTGTTCCCTCGGGGTCGGTCCATGCGATCGTGATCCTGCCGAACTGGTTGGGGTTGCCCCTCACATAGAACTCGACAACTTCATTCTGCGATAGAGTATCCTGCCTGACCGAGAACCCGCCGTTGGTCGTGCTCTGCGTGATCAGGTCGACGGCGGCCTTGACGTCGACCTGGCCCCAGCCGTAGAGGTAGTCGGGGCCCGGCCTTCCCAGGTCCTTCGCCGTGTGGATCAGCAGGCCGCGCGCCGTGGAGGCGAGCATGTTCGGGAAGGGGATCTTCTTCTCCCACTGCTGCTTCATCAGCAGAACGGCTCCCGCCACGGCCGGTGTCGCATACGATGTTCCGTCGACGCTGGAGTCGTACTGCACCATCGAGCTCGGTTTTCCACAGACGGTGACATCGACTCCGAGGGCCACCACATCGGGCTTGATCCGGCCGTCGTCGGTGGGCCCTGTGCTGCTCTGGGGCCAGAGAAGACCGTTCCTGTCCACCGCCCCGACCACGATGGCGTTCTTGGCGGTCGCCTGCGACACCAGCACGTCGTAGCCCCCCTCGCCGCCGTTCTTCGGGTGGAGCGTGCTGCTCCTCACGAAGGTCCCGTCCGATTTCGCCGCGTCGTACTCGGTGCCGGGGGAGGGGGCGAGCCAGCGCTGGTTGCCGGCGGCCACCACCGGTATCTGGGTGCGATATTTGAAGATCACCGAGTCGAGCTTTTTGGCCCATGTATCGTAGTAGCCGAACGCCCGCTCCTCCGACCCTGCGACGTTCAGCTCGTTGAGTCCTTCAAGCGTTCCGGTCCACTGCCACTGGGTGGGGCCGACCTGGCGCCACCCCCGGTTGATGCCGTAGGAGTGACAGCTCACATCCCATTCCCATCCCCCCACCTGATCCAGAAACATCTGGATCGAGCCGTCGACGATGAACATATCGCCACGCGATGCGCGAGCGATCCCCCGCGCCCTCGGGTGCTTCCCCTGCGCCAGGATCAGCCCGGTGACCTGGGTGGGGTGGAGCCCCGTGATGCCGATCGTCGGGGCGGCGTAGACGAAAAGATTCGTGACCCCCTTGAACTCCGGATGGGTCTTGGTGGGGGAGCGCTGGAACTCGAAGATGCCGACCCGCTGTCCCTCGCCGTTGAGCTTGTACGGGGCGTTCCAGAGCGTGTGGGCGTTGATCGCCGTCGCATGGTCCGCCGGCTGCGCGGCGGCCTGAAGCGCCGCGAGAGCGCAGAGGCAGAACGTTGAAACGATCCTGTTGTATGCGTTCATGATATCCGGTATGATATTGTTTGATGGATCGCTGCGCGATGAATGTTATCTGATGACGGTGATCATCTTCGTGGTGCTGAGGGTTCCGGTCGTGATCCGGCAGCAGTAGATCCCGGCGGCCACGCCGTTCAGGGGGATCGTCAGTCCGGTCGAACCGGCGCTCCGGCCGGTGAAGGTTCCTCCGGTCACGCGGTTCCCGGCCAGGTCGTAGAGCTCGATCAGCACCTCGGCCGACTCGCCGCAGTGGACCTGCACCGTCATATCGTATGCCGCCGGAATCGGATAGATCTTCGCCGCCGGCGGCGCCGCCGGAGCCTCCGTCTCCACGTCCGACGTCCCCGCCTCCGTGGTGAAGCTCCAGACGTCCGACCAGGCGCTCGGCCCGCTCTCGTTCAGCGCCCGCACCCGCCAGCGGTAGGTCGTTCCCTTCTCCAGATCGGCGGCGACGGCCGTCGGCTCCAGCGCGGCAAGCCGGGTCGATTCCTCCCCGAAGCTCTCATCGGGAGATATTTCGACGATGTAGGAGGTGGCGTTCTTCGCCCTCTCCCAGACCAGCTCCGTCGGGAGCGTCGCGTCGCCGGAGGCATCGGCCGGGGAGATCAGGAGCGGCTTCGACGGAGTCTCCGCCTGCGCCGTCTTCGTGCTGAAGCTGAAGGGACGCGACCAGGCGCTCTCGCCGACGCCGTTCTCCGCGCGGACCCGCCAGTGATAGGTCGAATCGAGGGTCAGTCCGGAGATCTCGTAGGAGGCGGTCGTCGTCCTCCCGCCGCCGGTCAGGAGGGCGAACTCCGGGTCGTGGGAGAGCTGGAGGGTGTAGCCCGTCGCGTCGGGGATGCTGTCCCAGGAGAGCATCACCGTTTCCGGGATGTAGGTCGCCCCGTTCGCCGGCAGCAGAAGCTGCGGCGCGACCGGGCCGGAGGGCTTCGGCGGGGCTGTCGAGAAGCTGAACTCCTTTGTCCACTCGCTTCTGCTCTCGTCGCCGGAGCTTCGCACGCGCCAGAAGTAGGTCTCTCCCGGCGTGAGGTTCACCGCGTCGAACGCCGTCGAGTCGAGATCGGCCGCCGCGGCCACGAGCTCGGTGAAGTCGTTCGTTCGCGCGACCTCGACGTCGTACCGGACCTTCATGGCGGCCGTTCCGCTCCAGATCAGCGCCACGTCGCCGGGGAGCGAGGCGGCGCCGTCGGCGGGGGAGATGAGAACCGGAGTCGGGAGGGGCGCGGGGGCCGGCCATGCCGTCGTGAAGGTGAACCAGCGCGACCAGACGCCGGGGGCGGCCGCGCCGACCAGCCGGGCCCGCCAGAAGTACTGCGTCCCCTGCTTCAGCCCGGTCAGGAGCTTCTCAGGCATGGTGGTCTGCGCCCGTTCGGAAGGTCTGAACTCCCCGTTCTCCGCCCATTCCACCTCATAATCTCCCGCCCCCGCGATCGCCGTCCATTCCAGCTTCACGGCTCCCTCCATGTCGGTCGTCCCGTCCGCCGGGAGAAGGAGCTGGGGGATGCCGGTCGAGGGGCGGGTCGTAAAGGTGTTGACCGCCGACCAGGGGGTGGGATTTCCGAGAGGATCGAGACCCCTGACCCGCCAGTGGTAGCTCTTCTGGAAGAGGAGATTCGTGAAGCCGGCGGTCGACTCGCCGACCGTCGCCTCTTCGTACTCGGTGAAGTCGTCGGTCATGGAGAGATGGACCTCGTAGGCGCTCGCCGTTGAAAGGGGGCGCCAGGAGAGGGTGACGTCGATCGGCTGATCGGTCGCTCCGTTCGGGGGAGCGTTCGGGACCGGCTGTGCCGCCAGGCTGCCCGCCACCAGCAGCGCCAGCCCTGCAATCGTGAGGATGTTCCTGTTCGTCATGTCTCGTATCTCGGAATGTTGTTGAGGTCGATTGAAGCGTTCGTTGAAGGTCGTTTGGTCGGTTGCGGCCCCTTATCCGCTCCCGTTCCGGGGGATCTGCGAGCCGGGCGTGCGGGGCGATCCAAGGGAGGCGCCGCACCTGGAGCAGAAGAAGGCGATGGCGTGGCGGATCATCTCTCCGCAGGTTCCGCAGCGGCGCACCAGCGGCGAGCCGCAGTTGGGGCAGAATCTATCCTCGTCGTAGCCGGCGGTCCGGCAGAGAGGACAGTGGGGGACTGTCCCGAGGTACGGGGGGGCTGTCAGCGGAGTGTTCATGGTTCGACGCCGGTCCTTGTTTTCGCCTGCCGCGCTATCTTGTCCGCGGCTGTCATCGTTCTTCAAGGTATTCCCGACCGGGGACAAAAGCCGGCGACGGCGGGGACAGTTCGTCGAAATCGCGCGGAGAACCGACTTCGCCCCCTTTTTTCTCCTCAAGCTCATGTCGTCCACACCTCTTTTCATCGAGTTCCTGAACCACGGGACCCTTCCGTTCGTGGGGCGCAGGGCCGAGCGCGACAGGATCGTCGCCTTCTGGCGGGGAGCGCCGGAATCGCACGGGCTGCGCGCGTTCCTGGTGATCGGCGAGGCGGGGTCGGGGAAGAGCAGGCTTCTGGATGAGACCTTCCCGGCGGTCATGGCCGCCGGCGGCGCGGTGGTGCATGTCAGGCTTCGTCCGGAGGGAGCGGTCTCGATCGCCCCTCTTCTGGCGCAGGGACTCTGGCGCTCGGAGATCGGCAGGCAGATCCTCCGGCAGCCCCCCGACGAAAGCCTTCCGGCGGTCATCGCCCTCCTCAGAAGGCTCTGCGGCCTGCGGCGCGTGCTCCTGGTGATCGAGGATATCCATCTGCTGGAAGGGGCGACGCTCCGCGAGTTCGCTCTTCTCGTCGAGGCACTTGCCGATGAACATCTGGCGCTTCTTGCCGCCGCCCGTCCCGTGGAGATCGCGGCGCGGGGGACGCTGGAGAGCCGTCCGACCGAGGAGATGCGGCTGGGGACATTGACCGGGGAGGAGATCGGCGAGATGTGGAGCGGTATCTTCGGCGGCGTTCCGGAACCGGCCATCGTCACGGCTCTGCTGGACGCCACGCGCGGGAACGCTCTGGCGCTCCGTTCGGTCCTCCGGGGCGCCATCAACGCGGGGGCGATCGGTCCGGAACGTGACGGCGGGTGGCGGGTGCAGGTCTCCCGGGGGGCCTTCGCCGAGCTTGCGGGGCGGAACGCCCGGCAGCTCACGCTCGGCATGACGAGTCATCTTGGAGATGAGGAACGGAGGGTCGCGGCCCTTCTCTCGGCGCTCGGGGAGGTCTTCTCGCGCGAGGCGGCGGCGAAACTGATCCCGGACGGGGAGGAAGCTCTTCTCGATTCGCTCCTCTTCCGCGGCGTGCTGGTCCGCTCGACGACGGCGGCCAGCTCGATCAACGGCGCGCGGAGCGACGGGATGCTTCTCGCCTTCACCCATTCCCTTCTCCATAAAACCTTCGCCGAATCGACCGACCACGACGTCGACCGGCTGGTCCGGACCGTGCTGTCGCGCGCCCCCCTCTATTCGGTGCTGCCGTTCCAGATCATCGCGGGGTCGGCGGGAGCCTTCACCGGCACGCAGGAGGAGATCGGGGACGCCATCCAGCTCGCCTACGAGATCACGCGCCACCTGAGCCCCACCCCCGACTGGCAGCTCGTGCGGGAGGCATGGCGCGCCGCCGAACGTCTCACCGCGATACATGCCGGAAGATCCGATCCCGCCGCCGTCCGTGAGTACAGCATCCGGCTCATCCATCTCGAGATCTACCTGATCAACAGGGGGCGGAACTTCGATCCCCTCTCGATCAAGACGATCAAGGAGGCGGCCGGACGACTGATGGAGCTGACCGAGGAGCCGCTGCCGGAGCATCTTCGCCCCGGCCGACTCCATGCCCTCGCCTACGCCTACGACATTCATGTCGATGAAACCCAGAAGCCGAGCCCCGAGATCTGGGATCGGGCCGAGGCGCTCCTCGAGCTCGATCCGTCGCTGATCGTCACCGCCGGCTATCTCAACTTCCTCAGCTTCACGGCGAACGTGACCGAACTGATTCGCAAGGAGGATCACTTCGGGATACTTCGGCAGGTCGAATCGCGTTACGAGATGCTGATCGCATGGCCCGACGCGGGCCCGGCCGTCATCCACGAGGCCAGAACCAAGATCGGCTCCCATCTGCTGCAGCTTTATGAATCGGAGGAGGAGGTGCTCCGGAGGAAGCGGGAGGCCGTCGCCCTGCTGGAGATCGCCGCCCCCTTCGACTGGCTGGCGCAGTTCAGGGTGATCGAACTGCATGTCCATACGCTCGACATCCCCTTCGTCGACCCGATCGTCGACGCCGCCGCCGAGGCGATGCGGAAGCTCGGGGTGATGACCACCTATTTCATCACCCGTCGCGTCCGGATGGTGCTGGACGGCGCCCGGGGAGAACCGTGGCGGGAGATCGCCGCCGCCGCGCGCGCCCTGGTCGAGACCTGCGTCTACTCCTTCAAGCCGAGCTTCACGGTCGGCCTGACCGCCGAACTGCTGACGGCCGCGCTCCTCCGGAACGAGATGGAGTGGGTCGACGCGATCATGGAGGAGTATGAGGCGAGCATCGCCAATCCGATGTTTCCCTTCTGCGAGCTGCTTCTGGCGGCGATCGTCCGGGACCGGCTCCCGTGGGCGTGCGGGATCGTGGTCCGTCACCATGCGTCGCCGACCGACTGGCTCTACCGCTCGGGACGGAACGACGATCTGGTGGTGCGGATGGCTCTTGCCGCGACCGGCGGGTCGGACCCCGATGGGGCAGAGGCCGCGATCGCCGATGCGCTCGTCGTGCTCCGGAAGCCGATTCTCAACTACTACGATATTCTTACCGCCCGATGCCTGATCGGGCTCGTTGAATCTATCTGGAAACGATATCCCGATTCGATCTCCCGGGAATCTCGCGAAACGATCGGATCGTGCGTGGAGGCGATCGTGCTCTGGCTCCATGAGCGAAGGATCGGAGCGTATATGATCCCGACCCTCGATCTCTGCGGCCGATATCTTCCCCCCGAACAGCTCGAGATATGGCGCGGGCTCGCGAAGGATCTGGAAGGAGCCTGGAGCGTGACGAACGACGAGCCGGAGCTGAAGGGGGAGAGCCGTCTGACGGTGACGATGCTCGGGGCGATTCAGACGATCCGGCCGGGAGAGGAGCCGCAACGCCTGCGGGGGGCGCGTCATCAGGCGCTGCTCGGGTTGCTGGTGGCGCAGGCGCTCCTGAAGAAGAAGCTCCAGCGCGCCGAGTTCCTGGCCCTCGCCTCGGGTGAGATCGATGATCCGGAGAAGGCGCGGCAGTGGACGAACAAGGCGGTGCTCCGGCTTCGCGAGGCGATCGGCAACGAGGCGATCGTCACCGGAGGGGAGACGCCCGGGCTGAACCTTGAACTGGTGACCGTCGATCTGATCGAGGCCGAGTCGCTGCTTGTGAGCGCGGAGCTGGCCCTGCGCGAACGGAATCTCTCCAGGGGGCGCGAGGCGCTTCTCGCCATGCTCGCCGTCACCCGCGGCGAGGTTCCCTATCCGGGGCTCTACGACAGATTCTTCGAGTCGGCGCGGGAGGAGTTCGAAAGCCGTTCCAGAAGGGCGATCGTGGAGGCTGCGCGTCGTCTTCTCGCCGAGGAGGATCATGCCGGCGCCGAGGAGCTGCTCGGGGCCGCCTTCGGCTGGATGAAGGAGGATGAGGAGATCGCCGAGCTTCTCGAGGAGACGCTCCGTGCCGCCGGCAAGGCGACCGAGGCGGTTCGCGTCCGGATGGCGGGGGCGACGGCGTGAGATACCTGATCGGATAGCGATGTTCGAACGTGTCGGCCGCCGGGTCCGATACATTTTCCGTCGGGGGGATCAGGCCCCCGGGAATTATTTCATGGCTCGGATGTTGTGCAGAAGGATCACCCCGCCGGCCTTCCCGTGAAGGCTTCGCGGCTCTTATCGACAAGCCTTCGATCCTCCATGTTGCTCACCCGGAATCTCGTTCCCGTTCTTTCGGCGGCACTCCTTCTTCTCTCCGCCTGTTCCGACACCGATACCGACACGGTTCCGCAAACCGATTCGAATATCGTACAGGGAGATACATCCGCAACCCCGTCCCTCCCGTCGTCCGACTGGACCGTGACGGTCGAGGGGGTCGGCCCCGTCCGGATCGGAATGAGTCTGGCCGAACTGCGCGGCGCGGTCGAACTCGAGGCGACGGAGATCGATTCCACGGCCTCCTGTTTCCATGTCCGACCCCGCAACGCGCCGGCCGGACTGCTGGTCATGATCTCCGGCGGCCGGGTCGCGCGGGTCGAGGTGACCGAGGCGGGGATAACGACCGGAGAGGGGGCGGCGGTCGGCGACGAACCGGGCCGGATACGCCAGCTCTACCCCGGAACGGTGACCGAGCAACCTCACAAGTACACCGACGGGAAGTACCTGATCGTGACCCCGCAGACGCCGGAGCGCCGGATCATTTTCGAGACCGACTCGACCCGGGTGACCCGTTTCAGGGTCGGGAAGACTCCGGAGGTGGAGTGGGTGGAGGGATGTTCGTAGGAGGGGGGGAGGGGGATTCCGGCGATGTCCGCTTCCATGGGAGGAAAATTCGTCCGAATTCGCACTTTTTTCTCGAAAAAATCCTCCTCCGATACGTCAAATCCCGTCGAACGCATCGATTTCCGCAGTATCTTGTTACACGCCGGAACAGGTCGGTTTCCCGGTTTCGACGGCATAGTCGATATCGGAGGATATACATTCCAGCCCATCCTCCCGACCGCCCTGTAACAGTCGGTACCTCTCACGATGTTGCGGGTCGAACCTCCGGCGGGTTCGATCTGTTGCCCGGGACCTCCTTCGGGGTCGCCTGAAACCGGCGTCCGAGCCGATCGGGCTCTCCCCGGGCCTTCTTCCTCCACGACTGTGACCGGCCATCCCCGGTGGGACGCACGCCTTTCTCGGGGAACACCAGAGGATCTTCCGAAGAGACGACCGTTCACAGCCGACCGAACGTGCAGCGGACCTCCATGCCGTCGTTTCCCGGCGGTAAGTAAATCGACGGACCCCGATCGGCGACGATCACGCAGACCACGGGTGCGGTGCAGCTCCCGCTTCGGCATCAGGGATGCACACAGGACGCGTGTCTGAACCATACATATCACATCGGGTCGCTCAACCATCCTACAATAAGGCCTACGGAGAGTGCAATGAACAGAAAGTTCGTCCTTGTGACACTATTTACCCTCATGGCGATGGGGGGAGTCGTAGCACAGGTGCCGCGTCAGATCAGTTATCAGGGAATACTGACCGACGCAAACGGTGTCATCGTTCCCGACGGGAACCATGCTCTGGCCCTGAGCCTCTACGACGCGGCAACAGGCGGCACGGCTCTCTTCTCGGAATCTCATGACGTCGTGGTGAAAAAGGGAGTCTTCAATATCATCATGGGATCGAAGACCCCGCTCCCCCCGACTCTCTCGTTCGATCGCGCATACTTCCTCGGTGTCGCCGTCGACGGCGCCGCCGAGCTCAGCCCGCGCACGGCGCTGACGGCGTCCCCCTACTCGCTCCATGCGACGAGCGCCTCCACGGCGCAGTTCGCCGACAGCTCGCGCACGGCGGCATCGGCCAACGTTGCCCGCGGCCTTCTTCCCGGCGCCAGCGGCGTCGTGACGTCGCTCAACGGACAGTCGGGCGCGATCCAGCTCGTCGGCTCAGGCTCCACGACGGTCTCCAGCTCGGGGGGGCAGTTCACGATCTCCTCGACGATGGACAACAGCGGCATCGCCGAACTTCGTACGACCAACGGCACGCTGCAGATCACGGACGCCGAGGGACCGCTCACGACGATCAACGTTGCTCCGGGCGGCATCAGCGCGCGTGAGCTGGCCGAGAATTCGGTCGGAAGCCTGGCGATCACCGACGGCGCCATCACCACCCGCAAGCTCGCCAACGAAGTGTTCGAGGAGCCGAAGATCGCTCCGGGAGCGGTGACCGCCAGCAAGCTCGGCCTGAACGCCGTGACGGCGCCCAAGATCGCCGACGGCGCGGTCACGACGGCGAAGCTCGCCGACGCCTCCGTGACGGGAGCCAAGTTCAACACGACAGGCGCCGTCTCGGGACAGGCCCTGATCTACGACGGGTCGAAGGTCGGTTTCGCGTTCCCCTCGGCAGGCGCTCTTTCGCTGCCGTACTCGCAGACCGCTTCCAACCCCAGCCCTCTCTTCTCGATCACGAACAGCGGGGCAGGAGGGGCCGGGAACTTCGCGGTCTCCGGCGCGGGGGGGGGCACGGCGCTCACCGGCAGCACGGCCGGCAGTGGAACGGCGGTCCTCGGTCTGCAGACCGGCGGCAGCGGTCGCGCCGGCTACTTCCAGTCGACCAGCAGCGCCAACAACACGAACACGCTTGAGGCGACGACGGCCGGATCGACCGGCACGGCGATACTCGGCACGGCCACCGGCGGCAACGGCGTCTCCGGTGTCGCCAACACCGGCAACGGCGTCAACGCCACAAGCACCAGCGGCAACGGTCTCAACGCCACCAGCACCGGCGGCAGCGCCGTCAACGCCAACAGCACCAACGGCAGCGGCGTCAACGCCGCGAGCACCAGCGGTCGCGCCGGCGTCTTCACGATCACCAACAGCGGCAACGCGAACGCCGCCCTCGATGCCAGCACGACCGGCACCGGCAACGGTATCTCCGGCCTGAGCACCTCCGGTTTCGGTATCGTGGGACGGACGGCGTCGACGGCGCGCGCGGGAACGGTCGGAACGATGCAGACCACGTTCAACTACCTCTCGAACAGCGGCGTCGCCGGCTACAGCCCGAACTCGTACGGAGTCAGCGGTGTGTCGGAAACCGGCCTGGCCGTGCTGGGATACGCGAACGGAGCAGGAGCCGTGGCCGGTTACTTCTTCGGCAACGTGACGGTAACGTCGAACGCGACGATCACCGGAACGCTCGCCAAGGGCGCCGGAACGTTCAAGATCGACCATCCGCTCGATCCGGCGAACAAGTTCCTCTATCACTCGTTCGTCGAGTCGCCCGACATGATGAACATCTACAACGGCAACGCGATCCTGGACGGCTCCGGAAGCGCCGAGGTGACGATGCCGGAGTGGTTCTCGGTCCTGAACATGGAGTTCCGGTATCAGCTCACGGCTGTCGGAGCTCCGGGTCCGAACCTTCATGTCGCCGAGAAGATCAACGGCAACCGTTTCCGTATCGCCGGCGGCGCGCCGGGAATGGAAGTCTCGTGGCAGGTGACCGGCATCCGCCAGGATCCGTACGCCAAGGCTCATCGTGTCCAGGTGGAAGTGCAGAAGTCGGATAAGGAGCGCGGCCGCTACCTGCATCCGGACCTCTACAACCAGCCGCGTGAGAACGCGATCTACTACATACCGCCTCCCGTCTCCGGCCAGGCCGGAAACTAGGGGATTGGTCCCGACCCGATCATGCGACGTGCGGCGCCTCAGAGATGAGCGCCGCACGTCGCTGTTGTATGGAGGATCGTGATGTGATGTGTGGGGGTCGATCGCTCAGGGGTTGTCTTTTCGGTGATTCTTCAGTTCTGTTTGATCGTTGTTGTTCAAGGAATGAGAAGCGGATCATGAGCACAGTCAGAGAGTTCACCTACAAACCACGCGTGATCCCGATGGTTCTCGGTATCGTATTCTTCGGCGTCTGTGCCGTCGTTGCCGGCTTCATTGCCCGGAGCGATGAAGAGAGGGTCAGAGTATTCTTCATGGAGCTTTCCGGAGAAAAAGCGGCGATCTTCTACTGGATCCTGTGCGGATTATCGGTCGGCTTTGTTCTCGTCGCGATATTTGGATTGATGACGCGTCCCCTTCGAAATCATCGCATCACGATTGATAACGCCGCGCTCGCCATGCCAAGATTTATCTGGTCGCGCAACGATACGGTTGTTTTACTGGACGAGATCCTTGAGGTCGAAATGATGAAGATCCGAAGGGAACGTTTCATGGTCGTCCATCACGGGCACGGCAGGTTGAATATATCGCAGTCAATGATGGCCGACAGATCGGAATTCGAGGAACTGTATCGACTGCTCACACAGGCCACAACGGTCGAAGGGACCACACGATCCTGAACACCCCGCTCCGCGCTCCCGTCCGATTCCTCGATCCGCAGCACCACTTCATTGCATTCCCTCCAATCCATCCCCACGACCCGTCATTCCCTCACCGTAACCTGAATGTTAATTTTTATGCATACTATTGCATAAACATACGTGATCGATGCATATTTGCGTAAAAGCAACGGGGAAATGCACGTCCAACAGAGAATCAACATCGGAATCGTCGGCGCCACCGGATACGCCGGGGCGGAGCTGACGGAACTGCTCGTCCGGCATCCCGGCGTGCAGATCAGCAGGCTCTTCGCCGGAAACGGCGCGGGGAGCGAGGCGGCGTCGGTTCATCCCAGGCTCCGCGGACTCGTCGACATGCGATACGAGACCTTCTCGCCGGAGGCGGCCGCCGACTGCGATCTTCTCTTCACGGCGCTTCCGTCGGGGGAGTCGATGAATGCCGTGGCGGCGCTTGAGGGGAGCGGGATCACCGTCATCGACCTGAGCGGCGACTTCCGGCTGGAGCCCGATTCCTACGAGGCCTACTACGGCCATGAGCACGTTGCGCCCCACCTGCTGCCGGGGGCCGTCTACGGTCTGACGGAGTGGGCCCGTCCGGAGCTCACGACCTCGACCCTCGTCGCCAATCCCGGCTGCTATCCGACCGGGGCCGTGCTTCCGCTGGTTCCGCTCCTGAAAGCGGGGCTGCTGGGGGATGGGGGAGAGGCTGTGAAGGATATCGTCATCGCTTCGATGTCGGGCGCCTCCGGGGCGGGACGGAGCGGATCGCTCGCAACATCGTTCAGCGAGGTGAATGAGAATATCCGTGCGTATCGGGTCGGGAGCCATCAGCATATCCCGGAGATCGAGCGGGCGCTCCGGCGTCTCTCGGGCCGCGATGTGTCGGTCACCTTTACCCCCCATCTCGTCCCGATGACCAGGGGGATCTACACGACGATCTCCGCCCCGCTCGCCCCCGGCGTCGACTCGGCCGATGTCGCCGACGCCTACAACGACGCCTACGGGAGCGAGCAGTTCATCCGCGTGCTGCACGACGGGGTTCCGGAGATCGGAAGCGTCGTCCGCACCAACTGCGCGGATATCGGCTACAGGGTGGAGGAGCGTACCGGCCGGATCACGCTCCTCTCGACGATCGATAATCTCATGAAGGGAGCGGCGGGTCAGGCCGTCCAGAATTTCAACGTTCTTATGGGTTTTCCCGAGGCACAGGCACTACGATGATATCTCAGTACAGCACTCCCTGGCAGGGAGGGGTGACGGCGCCCGCGGGCTTCACGGCCGGCGGGATTCATTGCGGAGTCAGGCGCCGCAGGAAGGATCTCGCGATCATCCTGTCGGATACCCCTGCTGCGACGGCGGGAGTCTTTACCACCAACCGCGTGCAGGCCGCGCCGGTGCTCGTCACCAAGGCGCAGCTTCGCAAAGGGGAGGGATGCGCACGGGCGATCGTCATCAACAGCGGCAACGCCAACGCCTGCACCGGCGAGCGCGGCCTTGGGGACGCCTGGGCGATGGCGGCCGCGACGGCCGCTTCCCTCGGTCTGTCGGACCATGAGGCTCTTGTCTCCTCCACCGGTGTCATCGGACAGTTCCTGCCGATCGAGAAGCTGCTGGTCGGTATCGACGCCCTTGCCCCGCGCCTGACCCCGAACGGCAGCCCGGACGCGGCCGAGGCGATCATGACCACCGACACCCATTCCAAGCAGTCGGCGGTGCGGCTGGAGCTGACGACCGGAACTATATATCTTGGTGCGATAGGAAAGGGCTCCGGGATGGTCGCGCCGAACATGGCGACGACCCTTGCGTTCGTGACCACCGACGCGAACCTTTCGGTCGATGTTCTGAACGAGGCGCTCCGCTACGCCAACGAGCGCTCGTTCAACAGGCTGACGGTCGACGGCGACACGAGCACGAACGATATGATCCTGGTGATGGCGAACGGCCGCGCCGGTCTGCCGCAGATCGCTCTCGACAGCGAGGATTATATCCGGTTCCGAGATGCATTGGAGGGACTCCTCGTGCAGATCGCCAGGATGGTGGCGCGCGACGGGGAAGGGGCGACGAAGCTGATCGAGGTGCATGTGGGGGGAGCCGCCGACGAGGCCACGGCCGCCGCCGCCGCCCGTTCGATCGCCAACTCCAACCTGGTGAAGACCGCCATCCACGGCGGCGACGCCAACTGGGGACGGATCATCGCCGCGGTCGGCTACTCCGGCGTGGAGTTCGATCCCGAGCGCGTGGAGATCAGGTTGAACGGCGTTCCGGTGCTGGCAAGCGGATATCGTATTGTGATAGATGAGGATGCCGCCGCGGCCGCCCTCAAGCTCGACACCGTCTTCGTCGACGTCCTGCTGGGGCAGGGAACGGCCGAGGCGACCTTCTACACCTGTGATCTTACCAAGGAATATGTCCACATCAACGCCAGCTATCGCTCGTGAGCCGGGAGCCCCGGTCGTCGATGTGGTGATCAAGTGCGGCGGCGCCGCCATCGAATCGGGAGGGACGGAGCATGAGCTCGTGGGAGCGATCGCCGAGGCCGTCGCCTCCGGAATCCGTTGCGTGGTCCTCCACGGCGGAGGACCGGAGACGACGGCGCTCGCGGGAAGACTCGGCATCGAGAGCCGGTTCGTCGCCGGCCAGCGCGTCACCGACGCGGCGATGCTGGAGGCCGCGACCATGACCCTTGCAGGCTCCATCAACAAACGGCTTGTGCGGGCGCTCTGCGATGCGGGCGTCCCCGCCGTCGGCCTCTCCGGCGTGGACGGCTCGCTGATCCGGGCGGAGATCACGGATCGTACCCGGGCGCTCGGCCTGGTGGGCGAGCCCTCAGGGGTGAACGGATCGTTGCTCGATCTTCTTCTCTCGGCCGGCTATCTGCCGGTGGTCGCTCCCGTGGCGTTCGGGGAGGGGACCATCCTGAACGTGAACGCCGATCTTGCCGCTGCCGCCGTCGCGGGGGCGCTCGGAGCCGGGAGCCTGATCTACGTGACCGATGTCCCGGGGATCATGGTCGACGGAGCCGTCGTGGAGCGAATGACGCCGGAGGAGGCGACCGCCCTGATCGACGGCGGGATCGTCACGGGAGGGATGATACCGAAGGTGCGGAC
Organism: uncultured bacterium; assembly: GCA_966250335.1. Taxonomy (GTDB): domain Bacteria; phylum Bacteroidota; class Ignavibacteria; order OLB7; family OLB7; genus OLB7. The sequence goes on from CBINGZ010000009.1 coordinate 98,747, forward strand.
GGCGCTCGATGCCCTGCGGAAAGGGGCGGGACGCGTGCGGATCGTGCAGGGGAGGGCGGAGTCGCTCCGCCGGGGACTTGCCGGGGAACCGGTGGGAACGGCCATTGAACTCGGGGACGGGTCGGCCCGGGCCGGCGCGTCGCAGGACCTACACTTAGTCGAGGAACAGGGATGAACAAGGATTTTCTGTCGGTATGCGATCTGACACGGGATGAGCTGGAGGAACTCTTCGCCCTGGCGGACGAGCTCAGGCTCAGCAGCGAGTTCAAACCGCTGAAAGGGATCTCGGCGGCGCTCATCTTCGAGAAGCCCTCGCTCCGGACGCGCGCCTCGTTCGAGCTCGGCATCAAGCAGCTCGGCGGGATGACCACCCTCCTCTCCGACGACGGCATCGGCATCGATGTGCGCGAGTCGGCGGCCGATATCGCCAGGTTCCTGAACCGATGCACCCAGCTTATCGTGGCCCGCGTCTTCAGGCACGGCGTCCTCACCGATCTGGCGCGGAACAGCGACGTTCCCGTGGTCAACGCCCTGAGCGATCTCTCGCATCCCTGTCAGATCATCTCCGATCTCTATACGATACGTCAGCACGGAAGGCTCCGCGAGGGGATGAAGATCGTCTTCGTGGGGGATGGGAACAACGTCGTCAACAGCTGGCTGGAGCTTGCCGCGATCTATCCGCTCCATTTCGTTCTTGCCGCGCCGAAGGGATACGATCCATCGGAGACGATACTTCGGCAGGCGTGGAACGCGGGGGTGAGCAGGGTCGAGATCGTCCGCGATCCGGTTGCCGCCGTCGCCGGGGCCGATGTCGTCTACACCGACGTCTGGACCAGCATGGGACAGGAGGATTCGGCTGCTCTCCGGAAAACGGCATTTGAGGGATACCGGGTCGATATGGCGCTGATGAACAACGCGCCCGAGTCGCTCTTCATGCACTGCCTGCCGGCGCACAGGGGAGAAGAGGTCACACACGAGGTTCTGGAGTCTGATCGTTCCATTATCTTTGACCAGGCCGAAAACCGCCTGCACATGCAGAAGGCGCTGCTGACCGGACTGGTGGAACGGTGGCGCACCGCGGAGCGGCCTCATCAATCCCTCCAAACGGTATTGCGTATCTAGGCTTGAACAAACAGAGCAGACACTTCGTGATCAGGGAGATCATCTCCCAGAATATCGTAGGCAGCCAGGAGGAACTCCGATCGCTCCTGCAGGGCCGTGGAATCGAGGTGACCCAGGCCACCCTTTCGCGGGACATGCATGAGCTTGGGGTGACCCGTGTCCTGGGGAACGACGGCCCCCGCTACATGCTGGAGACGCGGGGATCGGAGAACAGGCTGGCGGCGCTCTTTGCGCTGGAGATCGAGGCGATGGAGAGCAACGAGTCGCTGATCGTCATTCGTACCCTCCCCGGTCGGGCGCAGGGGGTCGCCGAGGTCCTGGACAGGTTCCGCCATCCCGAGATCCTGGGGACGATTGCCGGGGACAACACGATCTTTATCGCGCCGCGATCGGTCGCGAAGATCGACGAGCTTCTGAAGGATCTTCGGAGCATGGTGATGAAGGAAGGGGGTGGATAATGAGTCACACGGGGGGCATATACCTGCCGGCCCGATACACAACAATCTCGATCTGAATCGGACGAACGAGTGAACCATGAGAAAATAGCGCTCGCCTATTCCGGCGGGCTCGATACGTCGGTGATTCTTCGCTGGCTTCAGGAAAAGTATGGAGCGGAGATCATCACCGTGACAGGTAATCTCGGGCAGAAGAAGGAGCTGACCGGGGTGGAGGAGAAGGCCCGTCTGGTGGGCGCCTCCGCGATCTATCTTCCCGATCTCCGCACGGAGTTCGTGAACGACTTCGTCTTCCCCGCGCTCCGCGCCGGAGCTCTCTACGAGGGAGTCTATCCGATGGCGACGGCGCTCGGCCGCCCTCTGCTGGCGCGGACGCTGGCCGAGATCGCCCGTGCCGAAGGATGCACCGCCGTCGCCCACGGCTGCACCGGCAAGGGGAACGACCAGGTCAGGTTCGAGGCGTCGATCGCCGCGCTCGCGCCGGAACTGGAGGTGCTGGCCCCGGTCCGCGAGTGGGAGTTCCGTTCGCGCGAGGAGGAGATCGCCTATTGCGAGAAACACGGCATCCCGATCGCCGCCACGAAGGCAAGCCCCTACTCGATCGATGAGAACCTCTGGGGGACGAGCATCGAATGCGGGATTCTGGAGGATCTCCGTGTGCCTCCCCCCGCCGACGCCTGGCAGCACACGACCTCTCCGATGAACGCGCCGGAGACCCCGGCCGAGATCACCGTGACCTTCCGCGATGGAATCCCCGTCGCCCTGAACGGCGCGGCGATCGACGGCGTCGATCTGATCGAGGCGCTCAACGAGCTGGGGGCGGCCCACGGCGTGGGGAGGATCGATCTGGTGGAGAACCGTCTGGTGGGGATCAAGTCGCGCGAGATCTACGAGGCCCCCGCCGCCGTGATCCTGCACAGGGCCCACAGCGAGCTGGAAAGGATCGTGCTCGATCGTGACACGATGCGTCAGAAAATGAGGATCGCCTCCGACTACGCCGATCTCATCTACAACGGTCTCTGGTATTCCCCCCTGCGCCTGGCGTTCGACGGGTTCATCCGCGAGACGCAGCGCACGGTGAACGGCTCGGTCTCGCTGCGGCTCTACAAGGGGACGATGGAGACGATGAGCCGGATCTCGCCGAACTCGCTCTACGATACGAATCTGGCGACCTACACCTCCGAGGATACCTTCGACCACAAGGCGAGCAAGGGGTTCATCGATATCTACAGCCTTCCGCTGCGGACCTGGAAGCGGGTCAACGATGCCGTGGCGCAGGCTGCGGCGCTCCCGGAGCCTGTTGAGGAGAGCCTGGCGGGTTGAAGGGGATGAACGTCGACGAAGGGGAACCTGTCACTTCCAATACACGTATCGACATGTCCGGTCAGCGACTCTGGGGAGGGCGATTCGGCGAGACTCTTGCCGATGTCGCTTTCCGATATTCCTCATCGATCGAATACGACAGGCGGCTTGCCCGACACGATATCCGGGGGAGTATGGCGCACGCGTCGATGCTCGGCAGGTGCGGCGTCCTCTCTCCGGAGGAGGCCGATCTGATCGTGGAGGGGCTCGCCGGCATCGGCGCGGATCTCGACGACGGCCGGATACGGCTCTCCTCCGACGAGGAGGATGTCCATCTGGCCGTCGAGCGGATCCTGATCGAGCGGATAGGGCCGGTCGGGGGGATGCTCCACACGGCGCGGAGCCGGAACGACCAGGTGGCGCTCGATCTCCGGCTCTATATTCTCGGCACGATAGATGATATGACGGCGGCGATCCGCGATCTTCAGCGGGCGTTCGTCAGGCAGGCGGAGCTTCATCGCGAAACGATGATGCCGGGCTACACCCACATGCAGCGGGCGCAGCCGATTCTGCTGGCGCATCATCTGCTCGCCTATGTCTCCATGCTCGATCGCGACGCCGGCAGGATGCTCGACTGCCGGCGCCGCGCCGATCGTTCCCCTCTCGGGGCCGCGGCCCTTGCGGGGACCTCCTTCCCGATCGACCGGTTCTCGACGGCGCTCGATCTCGGTCTATCGGATATCGATGAGAACAGCATCGATGCCGTATCCGATCGCGATGCGCTGCTGGAGTTCCTGTCGGCCGCGAGCATCACGATGATGCATCTGAGCCGTGTCGCCGAGGAGCTTGTCCTCTGGTCGACCCGCGAGTTCCGCTACATCACCATCAGCGACGCCTACACGACCGGCAGCAGCATCATGCCGCAGAAGAAGAACCCTGACATGGCCGAGCTGGTGCGGGGAAAGACGGGACGGGTCTACGGCGCGCTCATGAGCCTGCTGACGATGATGAAGGGACTTCCGCTCTCCTACAATCGCGATATGCAGGAGGACAAGCCCCCGCTCTTCGATGCGGCCGACACGCTGATGAACTCGCTGCTGGTGATGACCGGAATGATCGAGGCGACGACCTACCACACCGACCGCATGGAAGCGGCCGCCGCCGGCGAATATTCGACGGCCACCGAGCTGGCCGACTACCTTGTCAGAAAGGGAATCCCGTTCCGCGACGCGCACCACGTCGTCGGCCGTATCGTCGCCGAATGCGTGAGGCGCGGCTGCGAGCTGCACGATCTCTCGCCTTCCGATCTTCAAGAATTCTCCCCCCTCTTCCTCCCGGACGCCGTGCACGTCCTGGACCCGCGCGCGAGCATCAACGCCAAGCGCTCCTCCGGAAGCACCGGAGGGGAGGAGGTTCTGGTGCAGATCCGGAGGTGGAAGGAGAGACTGGGGATTTACTGATCCGCCCGCTCGACACGCTCCACATCGAGCAGATGCGGCTCCGCCGTTCTTCCCTTGATCCGATACTTGTCGGGGATCATTCCGGTGAAGATCCGGCCGCGGATCGTGAGCTCCGCGCCGTCGTTCTCCTCGATGAACATATCGGCGAGTTCGTTCTGCGGCACGGAGACCACGATCGTCGTTCCATCCTTCAGCTCCAGCTTGTTCACGGCGAACGCCGGTTCCTTCGGGTAGATATATCGGCCCGTGATATCGACCATCTCCCCCTCATGCCCCTCAAGGCATCGACGCGTGCCGCAGGAGGGGGGATCGGTATAATGCTTCATGATATCGGGCTCCGATTAGTTGTCGGTGAAGAACTGGTTGAGAATCCAGCCCGATTCGTTCAGCTTCGGTCCGGATGTGACGAGCACCTTCATCCAGCTCTGCCCCTTCCGGATGATCGTCACCTTGGTATCCTTGGAGAGGGTCTTCTTGCCGGCGGGAGCGGCCGGGTCATCCTCGAAAAAGACCCCGTCCTTGTTGACGATGCCGTTCAGCGTCTCCGGATGCTGCACCACCATCGTCGTGAACTTGTCGTCGACGGCGTTGACGTTGGAGCTTGCCTCCGCCCACGACTGCTTCTTGCTCTCCGGGCCGTACATATCGAAGTAGTAGGGGACGCCGGAGCTGTCGTAATCCTCCAGTGTGATATAATCGTGACCGGAGGCCATGATGTTGAACCCGAAGTGGAAGTTGTATCCCGTCTCGGAGGCGCCCGGCATATCGCGCTCGCTGCCGATCGTGACCCCCTGGCCCACTTTCGGCACCGCGTACTTGTTGATGCCGTACTTCTCGCTCAACCTCTTCTGCTCGTCCGAGCTCAGTTTATCCCATTCCTTCAGCGCCTCCAGCCGGGTCAGCTTCTTGCCGAACTCGCGATCGAAGATCCGGATGTAGATCTCGCCCGACATCTTCTCGGTGGTGGAGACGATCCCCCCGGCCGAGTTGTCGTCGGCGATGTAGGCCGACGGGCCGGTAAACTCCTCGGTCGTCCCGCGCCTGGTGACGGCGGTGAACGATTCGTAGCCTGCCTTTTCCGATCCGAGGATCTGCTGGCATGCCGTGCCGCAGTCGTCGACAAGGCTCGCCTCCCCTCCGCCGGCACGGTCGATCACCTTGAACTGCTTGAGCTTCAGCGTCGTCTTGGCCTTGCCGGGGGGAGAGGTCGTTATGTCGCCTCCCGATACCTCCTGCAGTTTCACCTTCGATTTGATATCGTCCAGCACCTTGTTCGAGCTCGCGATGTTGGCCGATTCGGCCCACGCCTTCCGTTTGTGGTCGAGCACCGCCATCTTTCCGTCGTCGGCGAGACGGTCGTAGGGGAGGCCGGTGACCTCCGTGTACTTCTGCACCGGCGCGCCGGTCGATCCGTTCCCGAATCCGCCGAAGCGTGGGGCGGGGGAGGGAAGAAGATCGGCTGCCGATTCTCCTCTGACGACCCGGTCGGCTACCTCGTCCGCGTTCCGTTCGTAGGTGTCTCCCTTCCGGCCGATGCCGTCACCCAGGCGCACGCCGTGCTGCTGCTGGATGATATGGGCCGCCTCGTGCGCGGCAATCCGGAGGCTCGGTGTTCCGCCGAACGCGATATTCTTCCCCGTGGCGTAGGCTGCGGCTCCCATCCCCCGGGCCGAGCGTGCGGCCTCGGCCCCCGTATGGGCTCTCACGTCGTTCAGCCGGTGCCCCGTGCCGAAGGAGCGTCCGATCCTCTCCAGATAGGGGAGGGGGCCTCCGGCGCCCGAAGTGCCGCGCCGTGCCAGTCCGTGGGTCTCCTGCGGATGGAGCTCCGGCGACATCGGTATCGTGCTGACGTCGTGAGGGTTGGAGTGGGTCGCGCCGGGCGCGGATGCTTCCCGGGCCGTGAAGGGTCGGCTCAACATATCGGAATGAGAAGGGGCTTGCTGCGTGGCGATGATCCTTCCCGTCTCCCGACTCGGCTTCCGTGCAAACGTACGCATCGGTGATCTCCTGCGGTTTGGTTCACAGTGGGTGTTGTCACAGATTCGGAGCCTCTGCATGCTCCCGGGGGGCGATACCGGGCGGCCCGAACATACGGCATCGACGGGAACGAGTCAACAGTGGGATGATTCGGCGATCAGCGCGCGGCAGGATATTTCGCGACGAGCTTTCGGACGGTGGTGATGTTGCGCACGGTGACTTTTGCCTTCAGGGTGCGCTCCATCCGGTCTCCGGAGAATTTCGGGTCGTTGACGCCGGGGCGGCGGAGCCAGTAGAGCTCCCGGCCGTGCGGGCCGAAATCGTTCAGATCGCTCCGGCAGCTCATGAGCCGGGCGATCGCCTCGTCGTCCGGCTCATCCTTCAGGAACGCCACCCAGAGGACCCGTCCCTCCATCTCCTCCTCCGACAGATCGAACGCCCTGTACTCCGCGACCCCGGCAAGCTGCGCCGGGGTTCTGAGAAAGGTCTCGACCTCGTACCCCAGGCTCTTCTTCAGATGTTCCTCTATCCGCCGTTCCAGCGCGGCGGCCCCGCGGGCGGGGGAGTCGAAGATCACATTTCCGCTGGCGATGAAGGTCGCCACATCGGTGAACCCCAGCTCCTCGAAAAGAGTCTGAAGACGATCCATCTTGACGGTACGACCGCCGACGTTGATGGCGCGGAGAAAGGCTATATATCGTGGCATGCCGGATCGTGCGGGTGACGGTTGCTTCTCTGTGCGGCAATAATAGCATCCGCACGGGGAGCAGCGCAATCGGACCCGGGGGCTCACCGGTTACTGCGAGCCGCCCCCACCGCCGCCGCCTCCCTTCGTCTCCGACTTCTCCTGCCTGTGCGTCTCCATGCGCGGCGTGGTGCCGAAGGTATAGTTGAGGTAGAGGCCGACCCTGCGCGAGGTCCAGGTGCCGCTGGAGAGCGTGTAGAAATCGGGGGAGTCGTTGATGAACTCCCATCCCTGGAGGTTCAGGGGATCGCTCGCCTGGAGCGTCACGGTCAGCTTGTTGTCGAGCAGCCGCTGACGCAGCGAGACGTCCATGTGGAAATGTCCCTTCCGCTTCGTTGCGCCGACCTTCGGCTGCTGGTTGAAGTAGTTGCTCAGGCTGAGGGTCATTCCCTCCCACAGGGTCGCCGTCACGAACCCGTTCCCCTGGTAGCCGACGCCGGAGCTGGGGAGGTCGCCCGGAATATCGCTTCCCCTGTTCACCTTGTTGTAGACCGAGCCGGAGAGACGGAGATCGAGCCACGATAAGGGCTTCACGCCGACCGACATGCTCGTTCCGAGATTATAGGCGCCGTTGAAGTTCTCCGACCGTGAATAGGTCACACCGTTCACCAGCCGCTCGCTCCGTTCGATGTTCCCCCTGGTCGTGCCGTAGTAGGGGGTGACGGTCAGCGAGCTTCCCGATTCCCAGAACGCGCTGTAGCTCATCTCCATCGTCTGGGAGAACTCCGGTTCCAGATCGGGGTTGCCGGAGAACTCCGCGAAGTCTCCCCATTTGATCCTCGTCGGGTTCAGCGCGTCGATGTCGGGGAGCGCAATGCTCCGCCTGTAGGATAGCGTCAGGCTGTGGGCGTCGGTGAAGTTGTAGCCGATCGAGCCGCTGGGGAAGAGGTTCGTGTAGTCACGCGATATGATCTCCGAACCCGAGGCATACTTGGCCGAGACGTTCGCCGCCTCCAGCCGCACTCCCGCCTGCAGGCTCAACTCCTTGATCGGCCTGTACGAAGCGTTGCCGTAGAGCGCATAGATCGTGTTCCGAGGGAGATAATGGTTCGTCTGCACCGTGTCCGGCACGAACTCTCCCGTCATCCTGTCTCTGTTGCTGACCGAGGTGTTGTTGTCGATCCAGTTGATCTCGTTCCTGGCCCCGAGCGAAAGCGTCAGTGTGTCGCTGATCGGATTTTCGTAATCGAGCGAGGTGATGAACGACGCGTTTCTGTTCTCGTTCGAATAGGTACGGCGGGAGCTTCTGAGGGAATCGAACGAATCGTCGGCCCGGAAATACTTGATGTCGTACGTGTTGCCGCCGTTGTACGCGTGTTCGTTGTACGCGGCGTCGAAGCTGATCTTGTGGTCCTGACCGAAATCGTGTCGCAGAAGGATGGAGGCGCTGCTGAAGCCCCCCGATCCGCCGTCGGCGTCCGGTGTGGTCGTATCACGATAATATCCTATCCGCTGATCGGCCGCGTTGTAGAGAGAGTGGGCTCCGTACGACGTATAGTCGTTCATCCAGCGGTTGCTGTTGAACGAGAGGGAGACCAGATCCTTCTCGGTCAGCTTGTAGTCGACCTGCCCGTAGATATAGTAGGACTGGTTCTCGGACGCGGTCGTGCCCGTTCCCTGATCGCGCCGTTCATTCGTGTCGCGATAGTTTATGCGGATGCTCCTGTTCGTCCCCTCTCCCGGATCGTAGTTGTACCCTCCGCCGATCGATGCGTTCAGATCTCCGCCGTTGTAGAAGAGACCGCCGTTTGTTCTGGCCCCCACCCGTGTATCGACTCCCCCCGAGACGTTCCCGCCGAACATATCGCTCATCGTCTTGACCGAGACGATATTGATGATCCCTCCCTGATTCTTCGCCTCGAACTGCGCCCCCGGGTTCGTTCGTATCTCGATATTCTTCACCATGCCGGAGGGGAGCGACTGGAGGAACTTGTTCCGCTGCTCGACCGGCATCGTCAGCGGGCGGCCGTTCATCATGATCGTCACGTTCTCCTCTCCGCGGAGCGACACCTTCCCCTCCTCGTCGACCTCCACCTGCGGGAGCTGTCCCAGAAGCTCGCTCACGTTGGTCGCCGTATAGGAGGGATTATCCTCCACATTATAGATCGTCTTATCGGCCTTTACCACCACCTGCTGCCGCTCCGTCGTCACCTCCACTTCCTTCCCCTCGACCGCGCCCGGCTGCAGTTTGATCTCCCCGAGGCTCAGGTTCGGCTTCGCGGCCGTGACCGTCACCTTCTCCACCGTATGCTTCTCGTACCCCACGTAGACGACCTCCAGGGTCCAGCTCCTGCCGAGCGGGATCTGGTCGATCGAGAAGGCTCCCTTCGCGTCGGTGAGATCCCCAAGGATCCTCGCCGTCGAATCGGCCGGGTCGCGGAGCTTCACGCTGGCCGAGACCATCGGCGACCCGGAAACGGCGTCCCTGACGGTGCCGGTGACGGTGCCGGTCGACTGGGCCAGCGCCACGATCGGCGCCAGGAAGAGGGCCATGAAGATGAGAACATCGGTCGACGGTCGGGTCGGAGGGTGTACGGGACGGCTCATGGGGATTCGGGGAATAGGTTGTTGAAATCGATCCCCTGACGAACAAGGGAGAGAAGAGTTTCATCCGACTCGGTCGATGGAGGACAAGACGACAAATAGACGCACGCCCTCCGGCCGGGTTCCCTGCAACCCGGCCGGTACATGGAATGAACCCTCGATTCGAACCGGGCGAGCCGCCCGATTATCGTTGTGTGATCCTGTCGTGGGGTGTTCTCCGCAGGGTCAGCGCCCCCGCCACGGCCCACTGCTGGCTTTCGTGACGGAGAAGGGAGATCGCGACGGAGGGGGGGATCCAGAGAAGCTCATGATCGGATTCGCCGATTCCCGACGGTTCCAGCGGCTCGGCCAGAAAGAAGGCGCATCGTTTGCGGTAGCGGGCGGGCTCGTCGAGCGGGTCGACAAGCTCGTCGCAGAGGCCGATCCTTTCGCCGAGCGCGATCATCAGACCGCATTCTTCAAGGGTTTCGCGGATCGCGGCATCTTCAGGCGTTTCCCCCGGTTCCTGGCCTCCGCCCGGCAGAGCGATTCCCTTCGGCGTCGAGACGACCGCCACTTCTCCCTGGGCGTTGAAGATCACGGCGTACCCTCCCGGCCGGAGGATGTAGTCGGAGCCCGGCGTCGACCGGCCGAATTCGAGGATCGGTGCCGGGGAGGAGATCTCCCCGTTGAGCGCCCCCAGCGGCCAGGAGGCGAGGAGTTCGGCGGCATCGGGTGTGCCGTGCAGCACCGAGAGCCGCGTGGCCCTGCCGACGATGCGGGTCGCCGACCTGTGGCATTCGGCGACGACGGCCGACAGTTCTCCGGTCGTCAGTCCATGTCCGATCGTGCAGTGCGGCACCCATCGTCCGGGCGTGTAGTAGGCGAGCGGCTCGGTCGCCGCGTTCAGGAAGATGGGGTAGATCTCACGATGGAACGCCACCAGTTCCCCGGTCACGACGGGCGCCAGATAGACGACCCCGTCGGCGGTGGGGAAGATCCCGATGCCGGAGAAATCGAGTTCGAGAGAGGGACGGACCCGGCCGTTCATGGAGAGATATCGGGTCAGCCGCTCCACGTCGAGCTCCCGGCAGACGCCGAGCGAGAGGTGGGGAGGGGCGGCCCCGGCGTGCATGGGGCTGCCGAGTCCCATCGACGCAAGGCGGTTCCGGAGAGAGTCGATCTCCCGTTCCGAGTCCGGGTCGAGCTGAAGAACAAGAGCGTAGCGAAGAGTCTCCATAACCATAGTGTTCAGATTATTCAACATCTCACCCGGTCATCCGGTGCCCGGCGGGCGCTCTCTGCGGCGGGGGAGTATAAGAAGGTTGAGGGGATGGGACGTCGCGCGGTCGTCGAGAAATCTCCGTGAAATCGCCGCGACAGGAATGGAGACTTTCGTAGGTTGACGGCTTCATTTTCGATAGACCTGCTAGATATTATCGTTGGACACTCATGAATCGCAGAGCCGTTCGGATCATTATTCCAATGCTTCTTCAGACCCTTGCCGTGACGGCATCCCGGGCGCAGGGAACCGTCACCCCCAGCCCGAATCTTGTCCGGCTGACCGAGTTGTGGAGGAAGGCCGGGGGACCGGTTGAACGGTTCGGGGGAGGGATCGGCGGGCGGGTCGATGTGAACGGGGATGGATACGGCGATTTCTTCGGCGACGGTCGTCCGATGATCGGATTCGGAGGGTATCGGGAGGATATGAGCGACCCGAATCAGCCGCAGAGGTTCGACAGGTTCATGTTCCATGAGGTGAAATCGGGGGCGATTGCCGATATCGGCTACGACACCACCGGCGATCTGCGCTGCGTCGTCGATGCATACGCGATAGATCTCGATCGCGAACCGGGGGATGAGCTTGCAATCGTGGAATCGTGCGAGGGTGAAGCATCCGCATCGCTTTTTATAAAGGGGGAAAGGAATTCTCCCTGAAGAATCCGACAGCGACATTTGTCGACGACAGACAGCTCTTCGTCTCGACGGGACATGTCGAATTCGGAGATATCGACGCCGACATCCGATTGTCCCTTCCGGACGCGTCGATCCCATCCCCCGGCGGGTATCTGAACGACCGGGAAAGGCGCTATGAGACCCTGCTCATGACCGGCAGCGCGCAGGGATTCTGGTTCAGCGGCGGCATCAACGGGGTCGACTCGCTCTACGATGCGGTCTACCCGGATGTCGATCAGGTATCGGAGGTCTTCGCGTTCAGGAGACCGATCGGAGATGTCAACGGTGACGGATGGGAGGATTTCGGAGCCGGCAACCCCGCCTTCTCGATCACCGACGGGGGAGCGTCGTGCATGACCTGCTCGGTCGCACGGTCGCCGAGGGCCGGGTCGAGCCGTAGCGTGGGTCGGCCCTCTGGAAACCGGGGGAGATCGGGCCGGGCGCCTATATCGTATCGATATACGATGCCGACGGTCTGCCGGTGACCGCCGTGAGCGTCGTGAAGCAGTAGCGGCGGGGCCGGGTCATGCGACACGTGCTGTCAGCCGTTCGGCCTCGGCCCGTCGGTTCATCGTTCTGAGAGCTTCCGCCAGAAGGTCGGCGAGCTCCTCGTCGCCGGGGAGCGCCGCGACTCCCGGGCGGAGCACCCGTTCGGCCCCGTCGGGATCGTCGCGCCGCAGCGCGAGCCGGGCCGTGTTCAGGGTCGTCGCCCGCAGGCGGTTCTCCAGATCCTCCCGCATCGCCTCGAAGAATCTGTCGTAGAGCCCCGGAAACGGCGTCCTGCCGTCGATGATCTCGAGCGCCTCGGTGATCGCGGGGACGGCTCGCGCCAGATCTCCGTTGAAGAGATGTCGATCGGCCCGTCGTGCGAGAGCGTCGGCTTCCAGCAGGTCGATCCGGACACGCCCGGTGTTCAGACGAGGTGTATCGGAGTCGGTCAGCACCGCGTCGGCGCCCAGCGCCTCGCGCAGACGGAAGACCGTCAGATTCATCACCTTCCTCGGATGCTCCACCGTCCCCTCCTCTCCCGCGATCAGTTCGATGAAGTCGTTGTGGGAGAGAGGATGCGTCATCATTCTGTCGGCCGTCATCAACCCCAGCAATGTCCGCATGCGGGCGCCGCGCAGCGGGTCGACCTCTCTTCCCGGACGAACGATTCCGATCGTGTCGAGCATCGAGACCTCGATCCGCGCGTCCGATTCCGTCGCGAGTCGCGCGCGCCGTTCCCGTTCCATCGCCTCGGCGCGTGAGAGGAACGATCCGATCGAGGCGGCGTCGAGATACGTTCCGTACCGCTCGATCAGCAGCCTGATGTAGACGAAGAGGGAGCGTTCCGCCAGCCACTCCAGCCATCGCCGGAGCGCCGACCCGACGATCGGCGCGGCGCGTTCCGCCAGTTCGGTTCCGTACGACGATTCCCGGCAGCGTTCGATCAGCGCGATGATCGCATGCAGATAGACCATGGTTGGCAGCCTCACGATATCCCGTTCGAAGAATTCCGCGAACGAACGGAGCGCCGTGTCGACCTCGGCGCGCTCCTCCAGCACGTCGATCATGGAGAGGAGCAGAGCGTGAAGCGGAGCCGGCAGATCGCCCCGCGATGCGTCGAGATCTTCCCGCATCCCCGATGCGTCGAGGGAGAGGACGTTCATCTGGAGCCGCTGGAGCGAGAACGCCTTCTGAAACTCCACGCCGGGGGAGAGGGGGCGGCTCGATATCTCCTTCAGCCATGCGGTCTCCCCCCGCATCAGTCCCACGGCGATAAGAGCGATGGAGACGATCATCGCCGTCTTCCCTTCGCGATGGACGAATCGATCGTGCAGCTCCCGGATATCGGTCTCGACCCTGGTCAGATCCGGTTCGAAGCCGGAGAGGGCGATCGATCGCATCGAGAGGATGTTCAGCATGCCGTATCCGTTCGCCTCGAAACCTGCAAGCTGTCGGGCGAGCGCCGTTGCCACCTCCGCCGCGTCCTCCAGCCGTCCGGTGAATCCCAGAAATCGGCACCGCGCCACGGCCGTGGCCTCATGTTCGGGCCCGAGCTCCCGGATGAGCGCCCCGAGCTGCTCGCGGCGAAGCTCCATTTCCCCGCGGCTCTCATAAAGGTTGAGGAAGGATAATCGGAGCGCGTTGATTTCCGTACGGTACCTGTCGAACCGCGATCGATCGGCCATGAACTCCATCAGACCCTGTTCGAGTCTCCGAGCGGCCGGGGGATCTCTCTGTATCGTAATGAGTGCCATCATTTTGAGATAGAGAAGATATTCGCTCCCCGCTCTCAGTTCCGGGAACCTTGCCAGCATCGATTCGATGTCGCCGGCGATGAGGTCGGAGACGTTCACGACCGGTCCCATCCAGATACGGGAGTTGTACATCGCGAATCGATAGGATGCCATCTCCGCCGAGGTCGGATCGGCGGTGAGCCGGTCGAGGCGTTCGTACGTCGGCTGGTAGTCGGGATCGGTGAAGGATCGCCGGCGGGTGATGAGGTGAGCAAGGAGGAGTTCGGCTTCCATCAGGTCCCGATATTCGGGCCACAGATCGGGTCTGCCGTTGAGGATCGTCCCCGCCGCCTCTGCCTGGTCGACGGCGGATCGCCACCCCGGTCCCTCGTTCAGATGATGAGAGATCACACATATCCGATGGAACGCCAGGCGCAGATCCTCCGGGTCGGTCCCGTCCGATCGGATCATCTCGCCGACGTACTGGGTCGGGACAAGAGAATAGAGCGGCATGTTCCGCGCCACGGCCCGCGCCAGACGGGGCCACGACGGCGGCCCTTCCGCCAGCAGCTCTCTATGGAGCAGGGTGTGGGTGAAGGAAAGAAGGAGCGAGCCGCTCGTCGGCGTGGGATAATCGCACCTCCTGTCGAACGGTCTCCCCGCCTCGATGAAGCCGACCAGCGGCATGACCGGTCGTTCCATCGTCGATACGATCTGTTTGTCGATCAGCCGCGCGAGCATGGCGTCGGCATCCGGCAGCAGCATCTCCGCCGTCTCACGCGCAAAGACTTCACCAAGATGAGCGAGCGCCGCCGCCGCGTTCTTCTCCTCCGGCGTCAGATGTCCCATCAATCCCTTCGCGAACAAACTGACCTTCCGTCGCGCCACATGCGTGAAGAGGGGGTCCGCGACGACGGCGCCGTGATCCCCGAGCGTAAGCGCGCCGGATTCCACGACCCCTCTGAGCGCGGAGCGGACGGCGAGGCTGTTGCCGCCGGTGGTCTCCAGGAGCCGTTCGATCAGATGACTATCGGCATCCGATCCGAATACACGGAGCCAGAGATCGGTCAGATCGGCGCGGCCCAGTCCCCTCAGATCGATCCGTTCGACCGTGAGATCCTCCAGCAGCGGCCCCATGTTCACTCCCGTCGGCCGGGCGGCACAGAGTATCGCAATAGGATCGTCCGCGATCGAGCGGACCAGGTTTTCCAGCAGGCGCCTCCCTTCGGCTTCCAGAAGATGGAGATCCTCGAGAACCAGGAGCGTCCTTCGCAGGCGGCTCAGGCGGCGCAGCTCCTCCGTGACGGCGGTCGGGCCTCTCCCGGGCTTCCGCGCGGGGAGGCGTCTCCGGATCTCCGATGTCGTCACGGCGCGTCCTATCAGCTCCACGATATCGGTGGAGGAGTGGGGATAGAGCTTGGCGTGAACCACCGCGCCCCCCGCCCGTTCGATCGCCGGGAGCGTCTCCTGCAGCAGTCGGCTCTTCCCGACGCCCGCCTCCCCGGTCATCAGCCCCAGGTATGCGCCGTCCGCATAGCGGGAGCGGTCCCAGAACGCCGTCAGCCGTGAACATTCCTCAAGCCGCCCGACGAACGGGAGGGGGGCGTTCAGATCGTATATCTGTCGTGGATGATTCATGACGATTCGCAATCGATGTCTCTCTTAAGATCGAAACAGGATGGTCGGTATGAAACCGTGTTCCTCTCCGATCGAAACCGCTCCGCGATACATTGAAGCGGTATGCCTGCTCGGTTCCGGCGTCGACATCCGGGATGCAACAGTCGTGCCGTCTCCGTGCGCCGGTTGGCGCATGAAAGTACCTATAAGGACAGGAATCCGGGAGAGATCCTTACCGGCCGTCGTTTCCGGGCTCGACCCGATATTCGCTTCGGACAGTGCCGGACCGTGAGAGGGTGTGTATGGGGGGAGAAGGGGATGAAGTCTACGGAGTGCGGAAATGGTGGTTCGGAGTTGTCGGCAGGCCGTCGAGCTACCGTGTTTGGTGGATGATAGATCGGATCTCCGGACTACTCCGGCACGACGATTGAGGTGAACAGGGGACGACCGGTTCTGCACTCTCCGGTCGCCCTGACCCGGGCGCCCCCGTCTGCACCCTTCGGGGGCGCCTTTTCTACTCCACGACCGGAGCCGTTCGTTGTAGAGTCTAGAGTTTCTGCCGCGGATCGCGACGACGATCCGCGGCTCGGCTGCGGCAGGGGAGATCCCTTCGCCCGGTTCTATCGCTGGCGGATATGGAGCGGAAGGTGGAAGACCTCCCCCGATTCGGGGACCACACGTACCATGTAGAGACCCGGGGCTTCGCCCTCCGCCTGCAGGGGAACCTCGGCCGTCCCCTCGACGTAGGTTTCCACGGGAGTCGAGATCCTTCTCCCAAGCATATCGTAAAGCGAAACTGTGAAGGTGCCGTGCCCGCTGATCGTCACGCGAGCTTCATCCGGTCCGGCCGGATTCGGAGTCACGGAGACGATATCCCCGGTTTCCGAAACATCGATGCCCGATGTCGTCTGCATCCTGAACGTAGAGAAGACGGTGTCGCGTCCGATGCCGTCGGATGTGACCAGGACGGTCATTCCGTACACCCCTTCGAGGGTGGGATGGAACCGTGCAAGGTCGAGCGTCTTCTGCTCCAGCGGCGGCAGATTGAACGGAGTGGGATTGCTTCTGTAGAGCCTTGTGCCCGCCATGTCGGTGATCGCCACCGATATCGTCACGAGGGATGCCAGCTCCTCGCCGCCGTTGTTCACCGTCACCCTGATCGGAACGCCCTCCTTCAGCAGATGGATGCTTTTATCGGCAGGGCTGTAGGAGAGCTCCCCCTCGGTGACCAGCCGCACGTAAAAGCCTCTGCCGCTGTCTTCGACCACCCGGTAGGTCCAGGTGGTGCTGTCGAACGGCACGGCGCGATGGAACAGACGGTAAGTGATGCGATACGTTCCGGTATCCTGCTGAGTGATGTTGCTGACCCCTATCCGAACGGTCGGCTGCGCTTCGATCTTGTGGGTGTTGATCTGCCAGGAGCCGACCCGGGTTCCGGCGGAGTTGACGATCTCGGCGACGAGTGACGTGCCCGGCATATCGGCAAGGGCGTTCGGGTTCCGAATCCCGGCGATGACGGAATATTCGACCCCCTTGCGCTGAAGGGAGCCGGCCCACGGCACTGCCGTGGTGTCGCCCGGTTCGACAAGTCGTATATCGATATTCGACGGTTTCGTGTAGTTCACGCCGAAGCATCCGCTGAGGGTATCCGACAGTTCGGGTATGCTGAGATTGATCCTGAAGCACTTCGAGTAGCCGCTTAAATCTCGCAGCTGGATATGCGGAAGAATCACCTCCCGGGTGGCTCCCGGCTCCATATTCGTCGAGACGTGGGACATAGAGGACTCGAACCGTCCGTCGTTTCTATATATCGCCAGGTTGACGGTGGCGTTGGGGACCGTGACGTTCCGTTCGTTGGTGATCCAGAGGCGTACCGGAATCGAGTCCTCGCTCCCGTATGTCGTGCCGCCGACCGGGGTGAAGTCCTGCTTTTTCGACTTCGTGAAGAGAACCTTCCCCTTGATGTCGGCCGTCGTTCTGAACGTCCAGCCCAGGGAATCGTATGAGCCGTCCATCTCGCTTGCGATGATCAGTTCGACCCGGTGCAGCCCCGTATCGGTCGGCGTAAAGGCCAGTTGCGACTGGATCTGCTTCTCATCCCAGGCGCCCGTGAGCGGAATCGTCGTCTCATATTTACTGATCTCTCCATGATAGACGCGGGCCGTCATGGTATAGTCCTCCGCCGCATCGATCGCCTTCTTGCTCATGTGCGTTCCGATAAAGAAGGGGATGCCGACCCCATAGAGCGCTCCGGGGACCGGGCTCTGCCACAGCTCGGGGCGCATGACGATACGGGGCGTCCGGGCCCCGGCATGAGCCGTGGCGGCGATAAAGAGGAGGAGCAGCAGACCGAGGCGAATGGTAGGGAGTAGGATCTTTTTCATAATAACCTGCTGAAATGTTGCAGAGTAGAGAGAGGAATGATCGAGAGAGGTTTTGCCCGTTCCCCTGAAATCGGGTTATCGGGCCGCGCCAGCCCCTCGACACGCACGGGAACCCGCGTCCGGGCATCGACATCTACGGAGACCGGTTCCGCTGCCTGTCTGCCAAGAATATCGTGGAGAGATATCGTGAAGTGTCCATCTTTTCCGATCTCCACGGTCATCCGGTCGTCATCGATCACAGGGTTCGGAGACACGAGGGCAACCGGCTCCATATCCGAGTATGCATCGGTCGACAAGATTGAAGTCTCGATCCTGAATTCCGATTCGAGGAGTTCCTGACCCGGCGCCGCGGCGTTCGCCGTCGGTTTCGACCAGACCTCCGGGCGCATTACCATTACCACCGTGGACGACTGCGCGTGCGCGGCGAATGCAATGAAGAGGAACTGAAGAAATGAGAGGAGAATTGCAGAGCGTCGCATTCTTACCATAAGATAATTATTGAACATGATACGATATATCTATGCTGGAAGCGGCTTGCCGACATCCGGACGATGAAGGATGGAATCAGTCCCCGCGAACAACCTCCTAACCCGTTTCGGGGATAGTTTGTTAGCGAACGTCCGGGCCCGGTGGCCTGGGGACCCATCCGAAAAACATCTTGTATGTATCGCGAATGTCCCCTACATTGACGGCCGTTCGTGTCACTCTACGCGATAGAATAATCGGTCAGGAATGACCAACGGGGGGATCATGCCACGACTCGTTGTTCCCGCTTTCGCCGCAGTTTCGTTTTCAAGCCGCCATCTCCGTCACGGAATCCCCGGTTCACAGCAGTAACGCAGAGACGTACGTCCGCATCCCCTTATCCGGTAACGTTTCATTCAATGGAAGGGCCGGTCAATGATTCCTTTCTTCCACCTTCGCGGGTATCCGGGCGTCGATCCGCTCGACCATGTGTCGCAGACCGTCCGGACCGTCGTTCCCATCGTCGTCACCGCCGTCATCAGCACGGCGCTCGTCTACGCGCTCGATCCGGGGCTCCGTCTTGTGCAGTTCGTCTCGATCTGGATGATGATTGCGGAAGTCGTGGGGTACTCGCTCTTCGTCGGGTTCGTTTCGGTGTCGATACGGAAATCGAGCTCGATCGTGCAGTCGGTGCTCATCCTGATTCCGATATTTCTCCTGGAGTTTTATCTGCAGTCGCATGTACGTGAGGAAGGAGGGAACGCGCTCTGGGTCTACTACCCCGGAACGTTTATCGATGCGATACGATTTCTTCCGCTTCGATTCTTCCTCACGATCGGGTTCGACGCCGTGCTGATCGGCCCGGGATGTCTCTGGCTGAGCCGGTTGCTCGTCACGATGTTCCGTACCGGGGAAGAGAACAAGGAGTGGGAGCTTGCGCGGAAGAAGCTGGAAACGCCCGTTCCGTCGGCTCCGGAATGGGGGGATGAAATCGTGCCGAAGCCCGCGCGAAGCCGGCAGTTCCGGGTTCTGAGACTTCTGGGGATCGGCTATCTCATCTATCTCCTCTTCCTCTTCGTCGGAGCGTTCGGCGCCTCGTCGTGGCCGGAACAGGTCCGCAATCTGTTCGATACCGTCTTCGCCAATCCCTTCACCGGTGTCTCCACATTTTCGAAGATCGGGTTCATGATCGTGCTGGCGTTTACCGCGGCGTACAACCCGCGGATTCGCTGGCATGCCACGCTTGTGCTCCTTGTCGGGCATCTGATGTCGGTGGTGATGTCGCTGATCTTCTATCTGGTCGGGGAAGCGCCGCCGGCGCAGCATCAGTTTCTGCTGATCTCGGCAATCGTCGATGTCGTGATGGTTGCGCTCTTCGCCTGGATCATGATTACGAGCAGTGCGGATCGGTATCGGATGGAACAGGAGCTTACCTTCCCGTCAACATTTTCCCTTCCGGCGCAGCTTATGCGCATGGGATTTCTCTTCGTCGGTATTCTTGCCGTTGCTCTGACCGCCGCGATTCTGCTCGTCCGTTTCTACGGCGATCGGAGCACGGCGATCGGCGCGATCTTCGGCTCGCCCGATCCGGCGCTTTCCAACGCAATCACCATGTACAGTGTGATTGCGCTGCTCGGTTTTCTCATGGTCGGGTTGAGCAGGCTTCGAGATTTCCTGATGCAGGTTCTCCTGTTCGGATTCATGCTGACGATTGTGACAGGGGTGCCGTGGCTTCTCTTCTCCGAGGCGGTCGTCAGGGAGGCGGGAGAGCCGGAGGTCAATGTGACCCCCTGGTTCGTCGGCAATCTGGTGCTGACCGCCGTGATCTACGGCGCGCTGGTCGGCCTTCGAAAAATGAAGTACGATGTCGATTATTCGATCACGTCGTTCAACCCGTCGAGCGCCAGAAGCGTGCTGGCGATGCATGATGCGATCTTTGGGCATCCGAAGGAGACGAACCCCGACGAGATCGAGCGAAGCTCCGATGTCCTGCAGTCGATCGACAGATATGTCGGCACGATCCGGGGTCGCAAGCGGGGACTGCTGAATTTTCCCTACTGGATGGTGGAAAATCTCTTCAACGTCCTCTTCGGCCTGCGGCCTTCATTCTCCACGATGTCGACCGAGGAGCGGAAATATTTCCTGCGGAGATATCTCATCAGACGTCCCGAGGAACGACGCCGGGCATGCATGCCCGAGCTTGCCGATTTCGCACGTGACATGTCGACGGCGGCTCATGCCATTCTCATGTTCGCGACATATTCGCAGTTGAAGCGACACAGACTGATCGGATATGTCCCTCCGGGCGCCCGCGACAGGTTGCAGAGCGATTGTGTCGATACGCCCCCTCCGTTTACCAGGGTTGCCGATCTTCCCGTCGATCATAATTCCCCGGAAAACTGGAAACGGACGTCGGCCGCTTCATGCAGAATTCCCGCGCCGCGTGTATCGACACCGGTCGATGAACCTGCGATCCCATCGGAGGTCGATTTCGTGGTGATAGGCTCCGGTCCGGGAGGAGCGGTCATGGCATATCGTCTTGCGCAGTCACATCCGGGAGCGTCGATCCTGATCGTCGAGCGTGGCGCACGCTACTCGCCGTTGCAGGATTTCAACGATCGGGAAATGGAGATGATGCCGAAACTCTACAAGGAGGGAGGCCTGCAGCAGACCAAGCGCGCCGATATGTTCGTGCTTCAGGGAGAATGCGTCGGCGGCGGCAGCGTCATCAACAATGCCATCTGCTACCCGATGCCGAAGCATGTGGAGCGGATATGGTCGGGAGAGTATGGAATAAATCTGGCGGGGCTGGATGCGGAGTATCGGAAAATAGCAGAGGAGCTCAATATTACTCCTCTCTCTCAGGCCGGCATCAATAAAAGGATGGAGGAACGATTCGTCCGTGGCGTCAACGGATACAACCGGACATTGAGCGACGGTCAACTCAATCTGGTGAGCGCCTCGCTCGCCAACGCATCGGGCGGGATCGGCGACGGGCTCTGGAATATCGGGAACCATTACCTCCGTAAGCGATCCGTTCTCGAGACCTACATCCCGTGGGCCGAGGCGCGTGGGATGATCGGCGGCAAGGGGGACGAGCGCGTGCGGGTCGTTTCCAACACCTCGGCCGTGCAGTTCTTCTCCGACAGGGGGAGAGCGACGGCCGTTCAGCTTCAGGTCGGCACGGGAGAATTGAAGAAGGTAACGGTGCGCAGGGCGGTCGTGGTGGCGTGCGGAGTTATTTCCAGCAGTCATTTTCTGATGCGCAGCGGTGTCAGGAAAAACGTTGGGTTGAGGATGAGCTGCAATTTCGCCTTCCCGTTTCTTTTTGAGGTTGACGAGATTATCAGAGGCTTCGACGGCGAGCAGATCACGATGGGAGCGACGACTCCGGGAAAGGGGATGATCTTCGAGACCTATTTCAATCCTCCGAGCGCGTTCGCCCTCTCGGTGCCGTTGTATTTCGACAGACTCGACAGCCTGATGCGGTCGTACGAGCGGCTCCTCAACTTCGGTGTGCTTGTCGGCTCCGAACCGAGAGGGATTATCGAACGGAAGGCGGATCTGGTCAACGGACAGGCGTTTTCATGGTCGCTCGGCGCCCGTGATCGCGACAATATTCGATTTGCCCTTGCCACGCTTCTCCGGATCGGGGTTCACGCCGGCGCTCGTCGCGCCGTGCTTCCGATGCAGCCCGGTGTCGATCTCGATCTTTCGGCGAACGGAGGAAAAGCTGCCGAGGATTTCATCAAACGACTGATGGAATATCCCTTCTCGATGAGCGATATGCTTCTGTCGACGGCGCACCCGCAGGGGGGGAATCTGATGGCCTCCTCAACATCTCCCGAATACGACAAGGCGGTTGTCGACGAAACGTTCCGTGTAAAGGGCTACGACAACGTCTTCGTTGCCGACGCATCGCTGTTCCCCACCGGGGTCGACATCAACCCGCAATGGACCATCATGGCGATGAGCTCGCTGGCGTCGAAGGAGGTGATGTGAACCTGAACGACGGATCGACGTCGGTCGAACAGCGGATTCTGGTGATATCCGATCTGCACATGACCGGAGGCCGCAGCAGCGACACCGGAACCTGGTCTCCCACCGAGGATTTCTTTCAGGATGAGGAGTTCGCGCTCTTCCTTGCGCATTACTGCCGGGAGGGCCGCACGACCACGCTCGTCATCAACGGAGATCTCTTCGATTTTCTCCAGGTGATCGAATTCCCCAGACAATGGTGGAGGGATCGAGGGAAGGATGAGCAGGGAAGGGATCGGCCGAAGGGTTATATCTACAGCGAGACCAGTCCGTGGGGCGGGCAGTTCCAGTACGATATTCCCCTGTCCGATATCAACCCCACATACGGCCTGCGCTGCACCATGGAGGCAACGCGATTCCTGACCGGAAGGATCATCGAGGGGCACGAACGTTTCTTCAGGGCGCTCGTCGAGTTCGTCGCCTGCAACGGCAACAGGGTCGTGATCCTGAAGGGAAATCACGACGTACAGCTTTTCTGGCAGGAGGTACAGGATGAAATTCTTGCCCGATTGCGATACATCGCCGCGCACCGGATGCCCGACGGCAGGCCCGTCGATTTCGCTGCCGATCGTGTGATATTCAAGCCGTGGTTCCATTACGTCCCCGGGCTTGTCTGGATAGAGCACGGGAACCAGTACGAGTACACGACATCGTTCATGAACTTCCTCCACCCGACGCTTCCGTTTGCGTATGACGAGACGGGAGGAGAGAGGAAGCGCGTATCGCGAAGCGATAAAACAGGGGAGAAGCCGTCGGCTGCCGCCGCCCATATCGAACTCGATTTCTCCAGCTTCCTTGTGCGCTATCTTACGAACCCCGGAGAGCCGCTCAACCCTCTCGCCGACAACATCCGGCCGCTGACCCGCTACTGGGAGGGGATGTGGCGCGATCATCCCTTCTTCGTGCTCGGAACGGTTCGCGCGGGTCTGGTGCTTATTCTGAAAGCGTTCGCCAAGTCATCCACGATGCGTCTGAAAACCGGTTGGAGCAGCCGCACGATGAGCGAGGAAAATCGTGAACTGATGGGTGCACAGGTTGTGGAGCCCCGGGTTACGTTCCCTGTTCTCGACGAACTCGATCAGTGCAAGGAGGAACCTGTCATGGCGCATGGACCGCTCCGGGTGCTCTGGTGGTTCTTCAGGCCGATGATCGTCGGCGTCCTCTGGCTGATCCCGCTCTTCTTCGTGACGGCAAACGTCGGGAGGTGGATCTCCGACCCTTCTCCCGACGCCCCCTGGTATCTCCCGACATTGATTATCGCGCTGCGAGGATTGATCGTGATCGGAGCCGGGGCGGTGCTTCTCTGGATCAGTCAATACTACAGACGCGTTCAATCGTGGCGGAGGCGGAGGGAGGCGCTTGCCGAGCGGAAGAAGGCTCGTTCCGTGAAGCCGCCCGGCTCCGGCAAACCCGATCCCGCGCTCCGTCCCAGGCTTGTCAGGTCGACGGTCCACGATCTGCGGACGATGGCTGCATATATCGCGGGACTGGTGGATGTTCCGTACGTCACCTTCGGCCACACCCACTACGTCGATCTCTACAATCTTGATGACGATGTAAAGGGAATGTGGACCGAACGGAGCGGATCAACGACCGTCCGCCGCTACTTCAACACCGGCACATGGATGTCGATCTTCGAACCGCGCGAGCAGCTCTTCCGTGAGGCTCGGCAGCTCACCTTTCTGGAGATCGTGCGGGAGAGCGATGGAAGTTCGCGGGCCGATCTTCACTGCTGGTATCCGCCGCAGTCGGCTCCACGATCGGTGGTGGTCGTGAATATGGAAGAGCCGGACAACAGTGTCGAGAACGGGATTCTGATGTCGACGATCCGCGGGCTGGGAGGGCTGAGCGGGAAGAGCGAATGATTGTCGAGCGATGGAAGTTGTCGAAGGAGATCACCACCCGGGCGACAATCATCTCGTAATCGTCCTCTTCCTCTCCCCAGAAACCGCCTTTCCCCTCAATCGAAACCACCCTCCGTTACCTTATCGATCGTAACGAACCGTTCCGTCGGGCGCCCCGACATGCGACGGAGCGAGGATCGTGCCGTGATACGGTGGAGCTTTCCCGGCCGTATCCGACGGCTCCTACACGGCACTGTGGTGTCGTTCGGGCGGTCGGAGGCTCCTCGGTCACGTCATCAACCACGAACCATCTTATCGGAGCATTCCATGAGAATCACCATTCCCACATCCACCATGCTGTCGGCGCTGATTCTGGTTCTACTGCTGGTTCCCGGGAGCGGAGGGCTGCTTGCGCAGCGCTGGCAATATGAATACGGCGGCTCGACCTGTCTCGAGTTCGGGACGAAGGGGGTCATGCCGGTCTCGACGGGAGGATACATCGCCGCGGGAGCTTCACACAGCACGGCGATCGGCTGCAACGAGCGTGACGTCTACGTCGTGCGGACGAACGACGACGGCAGTCTTGCCTGGTCCTTCACCTATAACATCGATAATCAGTTGAGTGGGGCGACCTGCGTTCAGGAGTGTGCCAACGGCGATTTTATCGTCACCGGCTCAACAGGTCCCGGCGCGACATGTTGCTGCCAGCCGAGCAACATCTTTCTGATGCGGCTGCGGCCGGACGGGAGCGTGATCTGGGTGAGGTCGTACGGCACGGAGCGGAGGGAGAGCGCCTCGTCGGTCATCGAAATGACCACCGGCGACTCCATTCTGACGAGCCCGGGCGATCTCGTCGTCTGCGGTTCGATGCTCGGCGACGACGGCCAGTCCAGAGGCTACATGATCCGCACCACGGCGGGAGGGAGGCTGATATGGGATAAGACCTATGCGGTCGAGTTGAGTCAGACCATACCGAACCCTCCCGTCTACTATTCCACCAACGAGTTGTCGGATGTCGAGGAGGCTGTCCACCATACGCCCGGCACGATCCTGGTTGTCGGAACGATCGCGACGACCGCGCCCGGCTCGTCGAAGGCGATGCTGATGCGGGTCTACGGTCATGACGGCAGTCCGTATAACGATATCAAGATCTGGTCAGCTCCGGGAGTCCCCACCACCGGAAGCTCCCTTGTGGAACTGACGGGGAATGCCCAGGGGACCAGTGCCGGTGATGTCGTCGTGACCGGCACGATCATGCAGGGGGGAATCCCGAACGCATACACGGCGCGGTTCCGGGCGTTCGGTTGCAATGCTCTCGCCGAGGGATATTATCTGAGCGGGTATACAAGCATGGGCAACGACATCCAGGAGATGGCCAACGGCAATCTTGTCGTCGCGGGCGAGGTGAATGCGCCGCCGTACACCAGCGGAGCCGCGAGCGACGCGATGCTGATCGAGATCAAGCCTGACGATCTCACCTGCACGGGAAGCAAGATCAACATCTTCGGCGACGCCGACGGCGAGAGCGGATCATCGGTGATGGAGGTGGCCGCCTCCGGCTCGCGCACCGCCGGGTTTGTGATGGCGGGGACGTCGGCCGGTCAGCTCTATATGGTCAAGACCGATACACGCGGGAGCAGTTCCTGCAGCTCGAACCCGGTCGATCGGGATGATCTCCGTGTGCCGGGGTTCGTGGTCGGCTGCAAGGGGGTGACGACCTCTTCATGGAACCAGTGGTGCACCCCCTCCTGGACCGCGGACCGTCGTATATGGGAGAGCAAGCTCTGCTATCTGACCAACGGGATCCGCGACAACGGCAATCCCGGAGAGGGGACGACCGGAGGGGGAACATCGTCGGTTCCCGTTGAGGAAGGATCGGGACCCGTTTTCTCCATCTCCAATGACGCCGATATGACGAGCTACCCGAACCCCGTACGGAAGGGGAGCGCCTTCAGGCTGGAGTACACGCTCTCGCGCTCCGGTCCGGTCACGATCGACGTGGTCGACGTTTCCGGCCGGGTCGTCTATTCGCGTTCCGAGGAATACCCTGCCGGCGCCGGTCTGATTCCCGTCGAGACCGAGGGGTGGCCGAGCGGTTCGTATCTGGTCAAGCTGAGCACCTCCGGCGCCGCGGCATCGCAGCGGGTGACGGTGGTGGATAGGTAGAGAGGGGTAGGATCTACTTCCCTGTGCCGTGATATGAGAACGCCCCGTCGATTTCTCGACGGGGCGTTCTCATGATATTTCCGCCGGCCGTGCGATACGGCGACGGCGGTTCGATCCGACAGGAGCTTAGTGCAGAGCCACCCACGTTGTACCGTCGTACCCCTCGAACTTGCCGATGGTCGTGTTGAACCGCATCATTCCCTGAACCGGCGTCGCGGGACGTTCGGCGGTTGTGCCGACCGGGATGATGATCGCGCCGGTGGAGGCCACTTCCAGCTTGGCGCGTGGAGTGCTGGTGCCGATACCGACATCTGCACTGTTGCCGAGAACGACGGCGTTGCTCTGTCCCACCACGGCGTTTGCGCCGATTGCCGTCGCGTTGGTCAGTGTGGCGGCGCTTGCACCGGTGGTGTTGGCGCTGACGCCGATCAGGGTGTTGCTCGAGCCGCCCACGACGGCCGATCCGGCGAATGAGCCGACCGCCGTGTTGCCCGTGCCGGTCGCAAGCAGAAGCGAGTTGTTGCCGACCGCCGTGCTGTTACTGACGGTAGTGCTTGCCGCGAGGGCGCTGGTTCCGACGGCTGTATTCCCCGCGCCGGTCGTGTTCGCCACCAGGGCGTTGTGTCCCATGGCGGTGTTGTTGCTGCTCGTCGTGTTCCCCAGCGCTCCGACGCCGGTGGCCGTGTTGTTGGTGCCTGTGGAGTTGAAGAAGAGGGCGTTGACGCCGACCGCCGTGTTGTCGGTGCCGGCCGTATTCGTGGCAAGCGCCCCCGCGCCGACGGCGGTATTGGCTGTCGCCGTGTTGGCCGCCAGTGCGTTGGCGCCGACCGCCGTGTTGACTTCTCCGGTGACGGCTGCCCCGAGCGCGTTACGGCCGACCGCCGTGTTGTTCGCTCCTGTCGTGTTCGCATCGAGCGCGCCGTAGCCGACCGCCGTGTTGTCGCTCGCCAGGTTCGATTCCAGTGCCGAGGTGCCGAGTGCCGTATTGCCTCCGCCGCTGCTGTTGTCCAGCAGTGCGTTCACACCGATCGCCGTGTTGTTGTTGCCGGTCGAGTTCGTCTGCATCGTATTGACGCCGATCGCCGTGTTGTTGATGCCGATCGTGTTGGTGGTCAACGCTCCGGAACCGACTGCCGTGTTGTCGATGCCGGTCGTGTTCGCCAACATGGCATTGACTCCCATCGCTGTGTTGTTGTTGCCGCCTGTGTTCGCACCCAGAGCGCCGACACCGGCCGCCGTGTTGTTGTTCCCTCCAAGATTCACCCAGAGAGCATTGACGCCGACCGCCGTGTTGTTGATGCCGGTCGTGTTCGTCGTCAGCGCTCCCGCGCCGACGGCGGTGTTGGCCGTTGCGGTATTGGCCGCCAGCGCGTCCGCGCCGACGGCGGTGTTCGATCCTCCGGTGACGGTCGCCCCCAGAGCGTTGCGACCGACTGCCGTGTTGTTCACCGCCGAAGTGTTTGCATCGAGGGCTTGATAACCGACGGCGGTATTGCCGATCGCCGTGTTCTGGGAGAGGGCATTGTTACCGACGGCGGTGTTCGATCCTCCGGTGACGGTCGCGCCCAGGGCGTCATGACCGACCGCAGTGTTGCCGGTTGCGGTCGTGCTTGCGTCGAGCGCGTTGGAGCCGACCGCCGTGTTGTTGTCGACCAGGTTATCCTCCAGGGCATTTCTGCCGATGGCGGTGTTCCCGGCTCCGACGCTGTTGGCCAGGAGCGTCCCCGCGCCGACGGCGGTATTGCCGATGCCGCTCGAATTGGTCACCATCGCGTTGATGCCCATGGCGGTGTTGTCGTTGCCGCTTGTGTTGCCGCCCAGAGCGCCGACACCGGTTGCGGTGTTGTTGATGCCGTCGACATTCACGAGGAGAGCGTTCACGCCGACCGCGGTGTTGCCGGTGCCGATCGTGTTTGCCTCCAGAGCCCCGGCTCCGACGGCGGTGTTCCCCGTTGCCGTGTTGGCCCCGAGCGCGTTGGCGCCGACAGCGGTGTTCGCTCCTCCGACAATGGTCGAGCCGAGGGCGTTCCGGCCGACGGCGGTGTTGCTGGTGGCGGTCGTGTTCGCATCGAGCGCGCCGTAGCCGACGGCCGTATTGTCGCTGGCCAGGTTATCCGCCAGCGCCGACGTGCCGACGGCCGTATTGCCTCCACCCGCGCTGTTGGCCTGTAGCGCGCTCGTGCCGATCGCCGTGTTGTTGTCGCCGTCGAGGTTCGTCTGCATCGCGTTGTTTCCCACGGCCACGTTGTTGAACCCGATGGTGTTGCCGCTCATCGCGCTTCCGCCCATCGCCGTGTTGTCGGTGCCGGTCGTGTTCGCCACCAGCGCGTTGATCCCCATGGCGGTGTTGTTGTTGCCGGTCGTGTTCCCACCGAGCGCGCCGACACCGGTTGCGGTGTTGTTGATGCCGCCGACGTTGACGAGAAGCGCATTGACGCCGACCGCCGTGTTGCTGGTGCCGGTCGTGTTCGCCGCAAGCGACCCGGCTCCGACGGCGGTGTTGGCCGTTGCCGTGTTGGCTCCCAGCGCGTTGGCTCCGACGGCGGTGTTCGACCCGCCGGTGCTCGTCGAGCCGAGAGCATTCCGGCCGACGGCGGTGTTGCTGATCGCCGTCGTGTTGGCATCGAGCGCGCCGTAACCGACGGCGGTGTTGTTGCTGGCAAGGTTGAGCTGAAGCGCCGATGTGCCGATCGCGGTATTGCCTCCTCCGGAGATGTTCTCCAGCAGGGCGCTTGCGCCGATCGCGGTATTGTTGTTGCCGTCCACACCCTTCTGGGCCGTGTTGACTCCCATCGCGACATTGTTGATGCCGGTCGTGTTCATCTGAAGCGAGTTGTTGCCGACCGCCGTGTTGTCGGTGCCGGTCGTGTTCTTCAGAAGAGCATTGACGCCGACGGCAGTGCCGCCGTTGACGGTCGTTGCAGCCAGGGCTCCGACGCCGACCGCCGTATTCGCCGAGCCGCTGACGTTCAGCAGCAGCGCGTTGACGCCGATCGCCGTGTTGATCGCGCCGTCGACGTTCGCACCGAGCGCCTCGTTGCCGATCGCCGTGTTCCCTGTTGCCGTCGTATTGGCGTCGAGCGCGCGGTAGCCGAGGGCGGTATTGGCGTCGCCGGTCGTGTTGGCGGCGCCGGCCTCGAATCCGACGAACGCATTGTTCACGCCGCCGGCCGTGTTGGCCGCTCCCGCCCCGACGCCGACGAAGATGTTGCTTGTGCCCGGGCTGATACCGAGGACGCGATTGCCGCCGATGTTGTACTGCGTCGTCGTGTTGATGTTCCCGGTGGCGTCGAGCGCCGTGGCGGTACCGGTGCCGGTGGCGGTCGCCACCAGAGTCAGCGCCGTCGCGTTCAGGTTGCCGGCCGCGCCGGAGCTCGATGTGATCCGTGCGCCCGCCGCCGCCGCATCAGGAGCCGCTGCGGCATAGGCGACGTCGAAGAGATAGTTGGTGCGGGGCGTCGCGCTGTTCTGCGTGGTCGTGACGTTGTAGAGGACTGTCGAGCCTCCGATGACCGAGCTGACCGAACGCTTCAGCAGATCGCCGTTGTTGTCCGCGACCACGATGCCGTCGTTCGCGCCGGGGGTATAGGGGGTGACGACCGAGGCGCCCCCGAGTGAACCGAGACGGACATTCGCGGTTCCCGCCGTCCCCGCCACATGGAGTCGCACCGCAGGTGTCGTCGTGCCGATGCCGACCCGTGCGTCGGCGCCCGCTCCGTTCGTGCCGTTGATCGAGCCGATCACCACGCTGTTGTCCTGCGCCACCAGGGCGTTCGCGCCGATCGCCGTCGCATTGTTCAACGTCCCCGTGCTGACGTTGGCGAGGTAGCCGAGGAACGTGTTCGCGCCTCCGGTCGTAACTCCCGTGCCGGCGTTCGCGCCGACTGCCGTATTGATATTGCTTGCCGGTCCCGTGGCGTTCTGAAGCGTGCCGGTTCCGATGGCGGTATTCCCGCTGCCGGTGGTGTTCATCGCCAGGGCCATCGAACCGGAAGCCGTGTTCCCCAGACCGGTGGTGTTGCTCAGCAGGGCGCTGTCGCCGACCGCCGTGTTCCGGACACCGGAGGTGTTTCTCAGCAGGGCGCTGTCGCCGACCGCCGTGTTGCGGCTTCCGTCGACGTTCGCGCCGAGAGCATCATGTCCCATCGCGACATTATCGAAGCCGGTCGTGCTCGCGTCGAGAGCGCCGGCGCCGACCGCGACGTTGGAGACGCCGGTCGAAAGCTTCAATGCATCGAGACCGACGGCCGTGCTGTTGCTTCCGGTCGTGTTCTGCAGGGCGCCCGAGCCGACGGCGGTGTTCCCGGAACCGGTCACGTTGGTCGAGAGCGAGAAGAATCCGACCGAGGTATTGTTGCCTCCCGTGGTCGTCGCTCCCAGTGCCAGGACGCCGTTGGCCGTGTTGCCGAGGGCTGTCGTGGTGGCTCCAAGCGCGCCGGCGCCGGTGGCCGTGTTGGCGATGCCGGTCGTTGTATTGCGTAGCGCCGATACACCGACCGCCGTGTTCGAAGCCCCACCGGTGTTGTTCGCCAGCGTCAGGGCGCCGACCGCCGTGTTGTTCATCCCGGTCGTATTGTTCAGCAACGCGCTGTCACCGACCGCGGTGTTGCTGAAACCTGTCGTGTTCCTCAGCAGGGCGCTGTCGCCGATTGCGATATTGTTCGAGGCCGCGGTGGCGGCGCCGAGGGCATCCCTGCCGATTGCGATATTTCCCGAGCCGCTCAGGTTCGCGTCGAAAGCGTTTGCTCCGACCGCGACGTTCCCCGCGCCGGTCGTGTTGGCGGCGCCGGCGTTGCTGCCGACGAACGCATTGCTGTTTCCCGTGGTGTTTGCCGTTCCCGCGCCCACGCCCGCAAAGATGTTGGCTGTTCCCGGCACGCTCAACACCCGGGCGCCGCCGATATTATACTGTGTGCTGCTGTTGATGTTCCCGGTGACGCTCACCTTGTCCGTTGCCGAGAATGCGCCGCCGACTCCAACGTTGCCGGTGGCGTCGTCGATCGTCACACGTGTCGTGTTCCCCGCGATGATGTTGAGATCCTGAGCATTGGTCGTGCCGAGCACATCGCCCGGATCGGCCGCATTGCCGGTCTGGAGCCAGGCAGCGCCCGTGATCGAGTTGTCGACATAGTCCTTGTTGGCAGCGTCGGTGCCGGCCACCGGTGTCGCCACGCCGGAAACAACCGAGCCGCTGAAGGTCACCGTGCCGGTGCCGGCGTTGACGGTGATGTTGTCGTTGCCGTCGCCGAGGGTGACTGCTCCGTTGAGTGTCGTTGCGCCGTCGGCGTTGAGGGTGCCGTTGATGTCGGTGTTTCCGCTTGCGGCAGCGACGGTGAAGTTTCCAGCGCCGACGTCGAGATCACCTGTGATGTCGACATTATCGGCGAGCTGAAGATCGCCCGTGGTATTGCCGACCTGACCCTGAAGATCACTGGTGCCGGTAACGGCCATGTTCCCGCTGACGCTCAGGCGATCCCCGGCCGTGGGCGCTCCGCCGACTCCGACGTTTCCGGTAGCATCGTCGATCGTCACACGCGTCGTGTTCCCCGCGATGATGTTGAGATCCTGAGCATTGGTCGTGCCGAGCACATCACCCGGATCGGCCGCGTTGCCGGTCTGGAGCCATGCGGCGCCGGTGACCGAGTTGTCGACGTAATCTTTGTTGGCAGCGTCGGTGCCTGCCACCGGCGTCGCGACGCCGGAAACGACCGAACCGCTGAAGGTCACCGTGCCGGTGCCTGCATTGACGGTAATGTTGTCGTTGCCGTCGCCGAGGGTGGCCGCGCCGTTGAGTGTCGTTGCGCCGTCGGCGTTCAGGGTGCCGTTGATATCGGTGTTTCCATTTGCGGCCGCGACGGTGAAGTTCCCCGCGCCGACGTCGAGGTCACCTGCCACATCGACATTGTCGGCGAGCTGAAGATCGCCCGTCGTGTTTCCGACCTGGCCCTGAAGGTCGCTCGTGCCGGTGACGACCATGTTCCCGCTGACGTTCAGCCTGTCGGTCGGCGAGAACGCTCCGCCGATGCCGACGTTGCCGGTGGCGTCATCGATCGTCACACGCGTCGTGTTTCCGGCGATGATGTTGAGATCCTGAGCGTTGGTCGTGCCGAGCACGTCCCCCGGATCGGCGGCATTGCCGGTCTGGAGCCAGGCGGCGCCGGTGACTGAATTATCAACGTAGTCCTTGTTGGCAGCGTCGGTGCCGACCACCGGAGTCGCGACGCCGGAGACGACCGAACCGCTGAAGGTCACCGTGCCGGTGCCGGCATTGACGGTAATGTTGTCGTTGCCGTCGCCGAGGGTGGCCGCGCCGTTGAGTGTCGTTGCGCCGTCGGCGTTCAGCGTGCCGTTGATATCGGTGTTCCCGCTTGCGGCCGCGACGGTGAAGTTCCCCGCGCCGACATCGAGATCGCCCGTCATGTCGACGTTGTCGGCGAGCTGAAGATCGCCCATCAGATTCGAGACCGCTCCCCGGAGGTCCGAGGTCCCGGCTACAAGGATGTCTCCGGTCGCCGCGGTCACGGTGAAGTTTCCAGCGCCGACGTCGAGATCGCCCGTCACATCGACATTGTCGGCGAGCTGAAGGTCACCCCCTGTATTCCCGACCTGACCCTGAAGATCGCTCGTGCCGGTGACGACCATATTTCCGGTGACGCTCAGCCGATCCGTCGGCGAAAATGGTCCGCCGATGCCGACGTTACCGGTGGCGTCGTCGATCGTCACACGTGTCGTGTTCCCCGCGATGATGTTGAGATCCTGAGCATTGGTGGTGCCGAGCACATCACCCGGATCGGCCGCATTGCCGCTCTGGAGCCAGGCGGCGCCGGCGACCGAGTTATCGACATAGTCCTTGTTGGCCGCATCGGTGCCGGCCACCGGTGTCGCTACACCGGAAACGACCGAACCGCTGAAGGTCACGCTACCGGTGCCGGCGTTGACGGTAATGTTGTCGTTGCCGTCGCCGAGGGTGGCCGCGCCGTTGAGTGTCGTTGCGCCGTCTGCGCTCAGCGTGCCGTTGATATCGGTGTTCCCGCTTGCGGCAGCGACGGTGAAGTTCCCTGCGCCGACGTCGAGATCGCCCGTCACATCGACGTTATCGGCGAGCTGAAGGTCGCCCGTTGTATTTCCGACCGCGCCCTGAAGGTTGCTGGTGCCGGTGACGACCATGTTCCCGGCGATGTTCAACCTGTCTGTCGGCGAAAAAGGCCCGCCGATGCCGACGTTGCCGGTGGCGTCATCGATCGTCACCCGCGTCGTGTTCCCCGCAATGATGTTCAGATCCTGAGCGTTGGTGGTGCCGAGCACATCCAGCGGGCCGGCGGGATTGCCGGAGGTCAGCCAGGTCAGCCCGCTCCCCGTCGTCACGACCCCTTCCCACGTCGGTGCGAACCCGGTGCCGGTGTTGACCTCGACGGCGTTGGTCACGGTGTTGAAGATCATCAGACCTGTCGCCGGGTTCGGTATCGCGTCCCGCTCGGCCGTCGTCATACGGGGGAGAAGGAATCCGGCATTCCTGGAAAAGAGCTCAAGGATCGCCGAGCCGTCGGGCTTTACCGTTCCGATACCGACGTGGCCGTTGATATCGCTGACCGGGCTCGACTGCGCGTAGCCTTTTGTCTGCCAGATGATCGATCCACCCACAATCAACGTATACGTAGCAAGACGCCGTAGTCTCATGAGAATCTCCTGTAACATGGTAGGGGACGAAACGGGAACCGGTTTCAATTCGGAGGGAACCTTGAGGTATGGAGGCGGCCGTCATCAAAAAAGCCCACAGCAATCCTCTGCACTCATTGACTGCCGTGAGTGTCCGTACCTGAATCCTCAGGTACAATATGGGGATATGAGGCTGGACGGGCAAGAGGTTGTCTGGACTTGTTACGTTGTTACGGAAGGGAGAGAGGAGAGCATGAAGATTCCTCCGATAACGGAGTCGGGCCGGTACGGATCCAGGGGCGAGGGAGCGGTTATGGTGACAGGAACAGGGGGGAGGCCGTTGTGTCTGCGCTGTTCGCAGCCGACGATGCATTCCTTCTCATGATCGGCCGGGCACTTGCCCGGTCTAATAGTTGCAGACGGGTAAAAGAGAAAGCCCCTCGCACCAGCGCGCGAGGGGCTTTTGTTCTCTAAGACTCCTTGGTCCGAGCTTACCTGTTGTCCGACTTCAGGTCGGTCCGGACGGCGGCAGGAGCCCTTTCGGCGGTCTCCGACTGAAGCTGCATGCCGGACGACGGGCTGCTCCACACCGACTTCACATCCTTCGGCTGATCGACACCGAAGGCATCCGGGTGCAGGTAGGTGCCGCGCTCTCCTTCCGGCTTCGCGACCTCGACCTGGATACGGTTCTTCTCGGCATAAGCATCATGGCGAACGCCCGCCACCTGCCAGGAGACCTTCATCCCCGGCGTGCCGCCCGCGATGCGGAAACGGTTGCCGCTGATCTCCTCGGCGATGTAGAGGCCCGGGCCCGGAGCGCCGATCGCCGTGAGCTGGTAGCGGAAGTCGCCGTTCAGCGCCTCGAACCACTTCGGCAGGGTCACCGTCGCCTCACCCTTCTCGTCCAGACGAGTCACACCGTCATAGAGGTTCATCATCTGATCCGACTCGACGAACGAGTGGTAGAGGTACTGGTTCTTCGGATCGAGCGGGTGATCGATCTTGAACGTACCGCCACCCTTGGCGACCGTGCCGCTCACCGTCAGGTTGCCGTTGACAACGACGTTGCCCGTGAAGCGGGCAGCGTTGCCGGAGCTGTTCGTCACGACCTGGAGTGCGTCCGACGTATTCGCCGCGTTGACGTTCTCGAAGCGACCCGCCGTGCCGGTGCCGCCGCTGATGCCGGCCTGACCGAGCACACCGTACCCGTTCTTCGTGTTGAAGCCGCGCACACCGTAACCGCTGGAGTCGTTACGACCGACGACCGCGCCGACGCCGTTGCCGCCGCGGTTGCGACCGACGACAGCCTCACCGAAGGTGTTGTCGCCGATGACACCGGCTGCGCTGATCGAGCTGGTGATACCCCAGACAGCGTTGCCGCCCGCGCTCGTCGCGAAGACGCCCGGACCGACGCCGCTCTGTGTCACATCGACGCCGCGGCCGCCGTTTGAGGCGTTGCTCAACTGTATCGCGAGGCCGTTGCCGATGCCGTTATGGTTGAGATTCAGAACGCTCGCGACGCTAGCTCCGTTGTCGATAACGAATGAGCCGACGTTCGAAGCTCCTGTCTGCGACAGGCTCAGCATCGGCGACGCTGTAGAGGCCGTGGCGCTGTAGGGAAAGGTAAGGCCTGAGGAAGGAGCAGTCCAGCTGAGCCCGCCGGCGCCGTCTGTCGTCAACGCGTCACCACTGGCGCCATCAGCGGCCGGCAGGGTGTACGTGATGTCACCTCCCTGCGCCTGTGCCCGGAACGCGGTATAGTTGCCGCCGCTTCCAGACGGTTCGTACAGACGAAGCTCACCGGCCGTGCCGGTGTTGGTCAGCGCCAGGTTGCCGTTGGTGACCTGGACGTCGCCGTTGGCGAGGATCGCCAGGCCGGTGCCGTTGGTGATGGCGGTCAGCGCGTTCCCTGAATTGGAGGCATTGTTGATCTCGAACTGGGCGACGTCGCCCGTGCCGGTGTTCGTGATGTCCATCAGGATGCCGGCGTCCGCCATCGATCCGGCGAACGGAAGCAGCACGCTTCCTGCCGACGACCAGGTCAGACCGCCGGAGCCGTTGGTCATCAGGAACTGGTTGGCGCTGCCGTCATCTCCCGGCATCGTCAGCGTGTAGGGAGCCGAGAGGGTCGGCGCCTGGATCGTCAGAGGCTTGATCGGCAGGCCTCCGCCGGAGAGGAGGAGCGGTGCCGCGTACGTCGCGCGGTATGTCTGCGCCGTCAGCGCGGTCGTACAGGCTCCGATGGCAAGTATCAGAGCTAGTGGCAGTTTCTTCATGGTGGTACTGCTTGTGAATGGAAGAAAGGTCGTTTCGCAGGCCGACTCGACTGCTTTGAACGGAACGCCGAAGGTCCAATACGACTGCCGGCGCTCCGGCG
The DNA here is from genome assembly GCA_966250335.1 of uncultured bacterium. GTDB lineage: Bacteria > Bacteroidota > Ignavibacteria > OLB7 > OLB7 > OLB7. Next base: position 135,056 of record CBINGZ010000009.1, read on the forward strand.
GCCATCGTCCTCCGATCGTTACGTCCCCCGCCCGGAGGCAGGGAGCCTGTCGGCATCCTCTCCGAGCACTCGATTGTCTACTCTATTCCTCGCTTCGTCAGCGTGATATCACTGACCCTGATCGGTCCTCATGATGGGATCGCGTGGGGCGGTCCTTTCATCAGGATCGGCAGAAGATATGAAGAAGATGGCAATTAGATATGATCGTCAATTTTCCATCGCCGCGTATATCGTCGCAGTTTCCGTCCATCCTGCGTCTTCGGCTTCACCCGGTTCTTCCGATGCGGACAGATCAACTCGATGCCACGACGTTTCAGCCTCGTCCGCAATGGGTCACTGTCGTACGCTCGATCGGCGATCACGCGCTCCGGCTTCATGCGCGGACGTCCACGACCAACTCTCGGTGCTGCTATCTGCTTCAGCGTGGTCTCCAGCAACCTTACTTCCGCCGGCGAGGCGCTGTCGAGGCGCTGTCGAGGCGCTGTCGAGGTGAACTCCCAGAGGAATACCTTCGCCGTCGACCACCACCATCCACTTCGTACCCTTGCCTCGCTTGGTCGCGCCGACGGCGGAGCCCCCTTTTTTGCCGAGGCAAAGCTGCCGTCGGCAAACGTTTCCTGCCGGCTGAGCAAGCCACGCCTGTCGAGTGTTTTCAGGAACACACGCCAGATATCCAGCCAGACGCCATCGTCTTCCCACTGCTTCAACCGTCTCCAACAGGTTGATGGACTCGGATATCGTTCCGGCAGATCTCGCCAGCGTGCTCCGCTCCGCAGCACCCAGAGGATGCCTTCGAACACCGCCCGATTGCCCGCCCAGGGTCGACCACCGCGTGGTTGTTTCGGGGGCGTAGGCAGCAATAGAGCGATCTTCGCCCATTGTGTGTCCGTCAGTTCTTCTTTGATTGCCATCGTTGATTCTCTCCTGTGGCAATCTACACAACCCTCATCACCTTCCCTGAACCTCCTTTGAGGTTATGAAACCACTTCTAGAAGTAGGATAGAGAAGAGTTGACGATCATTGGAATCGTCTCGTAGCATTCCCGCCCCATTCATTTAATGGTAAAAGATATTTGTTCATATATCCTGGGGTGTTACATAGCATGGCTATCCTGCCTGTCAGGTTCTCATCCTGATCTTGCGGAGTGGCCTGTTTTACAACATGTATGCCTATCATACCCATCTGATGAAACGGTTTGCGTGTCGGTTGTACTACTTCGATCAAGAGAATGCCTATTTCGTCACGAAGTTTTCGATTATGTACGCGTTCCAAGATCGCGCTTCTTGTGCTTGCACTCGCACTGCTGTGGAACACGTTGTTAGTATTTAGTCCCACAGTATAGTGGTATATTATACCAGAATATCCAGAGGGATAAGCTATGGGCCAGATATTACACCGGCGTGCCACAACAACAGAGGAAGTGCGTCGAGCGATACAACAGAGTCAAGCGAGCATAGCGACGCTTGCTCAGCAGTACGGGATCAACCCAAAAACCGTACAGAAGTGGAAGAATCGCGACAATGTTCATGATGCGCCCATGGGGCCGAAGAACGCGTGATCAACCGTATTGACACCGGAGGAAGAGGCTACCGTCGTGGCCTTCCGCCGCTACACCTTGCTTCCACTGGATGACTGCCTATATGCTTTGCAGGAGAGCATTCCACACCTGACACGTTCTTCGTTGCATCGCTGCTTCCAGCGGCACGATATTTCCCGGCTCTCACAGAGCACCGGACAGACGCCTGCGGTGAAGAAGTTCACGTCGTATCCGATCGGCTATTTCCACATCGATATTGCCGAAGTGCAGACCGAGGAAGGCAAGTTGTACCTGTTCGTCGCCATCGATCGTACCTCGAAGTTTGCCTTCGCCGAGCTTCATGAACGGTCCACCCGTGAGAACGCGGTTGGGTTTCTGCAGCGCCTCGTCGAGGCTGTTCCCTACAGGATCCATACCGTGCTGACGGATAATGGCATTCAGTTCACGAACCGGAAGCAGCAACAACTGGCACTTCATCACGCCTTTGATCGTGTCTGTGACGAGCAGGGTATCAAGCATCGTCTGACGAAGGTCAATCATCCATGGACGAACGGGCAGGTCGAGCGGATGAATCGGACGTTGAAAGAAGCGACGGTGAAGCAGTATTATTACGAGACACACAAGGAGTTGAAGCAGCACCTGCACTCCTTTCTGATGGTGTACAATTTCGCCAAACGGCTGAAGGCCCTCAAGGGTTTGACGGCGTACGAATATATCTGCACGATCTGGACGAAGGAGCCGGAACGATTCAATACAAACCCACACCACTACACTGTGGGACTAAACAGGTAAGCGGACCGCAGAAACCGACGAAAACCGTTGAAACGTGAAGGTTGGAGATAGCCGGTAGAGTTAACAGGAGTGAACCACCCCACGGAGCAACCGACGCAGGAGAGACGATTGCATTGAAGCGGTCGGCTGTTGCCTCTTTGTTGTCGAATCGTTGCCGGGTTGAGGTCGGAGGATAGAGTTTCATGAGAGGGAATCAGGGGTACAACAGGGGCAATTCTGACAGGAACCGGGGGACTATACTGTCATCTGTGTACGAGGCCGAGAGGGAGTGAGAACATCTCATGACTCCGTTGTCAATGAAGCGAGGGCGGACGGAAACGACAGTGGGAGAACAAAAGGGCATGAAGAAAAAATCATGGTAGGATTGACTTTTCGCGATGTATTGGGTACTATGTCGCAGTCCTACACTCACTGCTTCAGGCTTCTATCGTCTATCGTAATAATTCTGATGGGGGAGGTATGGGAAGAGTCTGCATCGGAGCTTGTCGAGCTACAGGGCGGGCGTCGGGATTCGTGTTAGGTCTTCTTCACATTGTGGTAGCCGTTGTTGTAAGTGCCGGGTCGACAGTGATTGCAGCCCCGGACACGACCGACTCGGACGTCATCCTGACCGGCTCTCTCCGCCTGTTCATCGGGCACCTGAACGTTGACTCCTATCCCGACACGGTCTACGGTGTCGCCGATCGTGGCGCGCGCGCCTTGCCGGTCTCGATCGCCTGGGGTATAGGTCCGGCCACGAAACAGGGGTCGTCGAAGAACCACCGCACAGAGATCCGATATCCGAAGTGGGCGACGCTCGGCGGATCGGTCGCTATCCAACGGCTCAACTCCGATGATACGCTCTCCGATCTCTGTATCTACCTCTGGGGCACCTACAAGCAGGGTGCAAAGACCCGTGACACCATGCGCGTGCTGGCGATCTTCGGACAGTCGAATCTTGACCGTGTCCCTGAAATCCGATTGAAGAACATCGACGGCTTCCAGACCGAACCGTTCATCGCAATGGATCTGCGGGCCGATTCGGAGTTCGTCAAGCCCGCCGTCCGGGATATGTCCGGCAAGCGGAGTTATGAGCTGAAGCAGATCCGGTTAGGGGAGAAGATCGATACATCACGCACGAAGCCTCCTGTAGCCCCTCCAGCCCCGAGCTACACCGTCCGGGTCTATCCGAACCCTACAGCACAGACCGCCCACGTTGAGGCGAGCGTTCTACCCTCCGGCGAGTATCATGTCACGGTGATGTCGGTCAACGGGCGTGTCGTCCACGAACAGAGTGTATCGGTGAGCTTGTCCGGCGAGTTGTTCCGGCTGCTCGATCTTGGGAGCCTTTCGAGCGGCTACTATATCGTTCGGCTCTATTCCGATCAGAAGATGATCGGATCGTATCCCATCGTCATTGCCCGGTAATGTCACCCGGCGATGATCCGCCATTGTTCCCCCTGATTCACGACTATTCCGTCACGTTGCAGAGAGGAGTTGTAGTATGATCGTGAAACGTCTGTTCTCCATCCTAGCCGGTCTCTTCCTCACATTGTCGATCATCCAGACGGCCGAGGCACAGTTTTCCCCGGATGCCTTCGAGATGCAGAAGCATTCGGACTTGTATGACGAACGTGGCTTTCAACAGAGCAAAGCCATATCGGTTGACGGGTCGTTGATCGTCACGGAAGCGAACGGCAATGTTTCCTATCGCTATCCGATCAGCTCGCATCCGGTGAGCGGCTACCCGGTCACGGTCTCGCTCAACTACTGCGGGTCGGTCGCCTTCACGACGTTCAAAGACTATTATCGCGGGCCTCTCGATCCGGGAGATCCTGAGCCCGAAGGCGAATGGTCGGTGCAAGGCGGCGGTCAGCGGTGGGGAAAATTCCATCAGAACAGACCCGCGTGGATTCTCGGCGTCAATGGGTTTGCGATTCAGGTTCTCGGCACCACGACACAGTATCACATGGATCATTCGGCGCTCACCGATCCTGACTTCGAAGAGCGGACGACATTCGACGACGACGATTTCGTCTGGTGCGCCGACGGCTTCGACTTCTCGAATCGCATGAAGAATCTCGGCGTCGAGGAGAATATCGGCGGGATCGATAAACATGAATTCGTCGATGCTATCCGACTGCTCCGGGAGGATGGAAGTGTTCTGACGCTCATTAACGCCAAGCGGTCGGATACGATAACCTATCAGGTGTGGAGCGATTCGATGTACACGGGGTATTACGTGCCCCATGAATCCAACAACAATGGATTCGCCTATGTCGACTATGCTCCGGGAGGAATGCCGGCATTCGTCGACGGATTCGAATCCAACTACACGAACCCCCGACGGGTACGGTACTATCCCGGAAACGGGCTCGAATATGTGTTCTACGAGTACGTGATCCCGTACGGCACAGATGAGTATCGGGAAACGCTTCAGACCTATGGAGGAGCCAAAGCCGGACCAACGATCTTCTATCTTGAAGAGATCAATTCCAATGGCGGGCGGATCACGAAGTTCAGCCGGTCACGGCACGACAACCGGACCGATGCGCTCGACCAATGGCAAGGCTATGACTCGACGAAAGGGCGGGCGCTTATCACCCAGTTCGACGGCCACACCATCAACTATTCGAACAGCGGTCTCTATATCGAAGCGGCCGGACGCACGATTGTTGTCCGCTGCGACACGATTACCAAGAGCGGGAACACCGGCAGCGAAACGGAGATGCCGCTTGCGATCAATGGGTATCGCGGGCCGACATCGGAATCGATCGCACGCATGGACCGCGGCAATGCCGATCAATACAAGTCCTATCTCGGCTATGTCACGGAGATTATCGACCCGGAAGGAAGAGTTACCCGGTTTGACTATGAACGGTACTGGAAGAAGTATGTCGGCCCCGGCTTTCCGGTTGCCAGCAGCACGGCGACGGTGACCCTGGGCAACTATCGGTTGACGGAGATTCAGGAACCGACGGCTCGGTATGAGCTGGAGTATTACGATAGTGACCCGAACGTTACGGGTCCGCCTGTCGGTGATACGGTCGAGATCGAGCCGACGACGACCGATCAGTACGCGATTCAGAACATCGTGAAGAAGACGGAGAAGTATCAGGGGGCGACGTTGTTGACCAGTGATGAATACCTCTTCAACTACAATGGCGGCGATCCTGCGTTCATCAACAAGGCGACGCATACCACGACCGACGAGATTACCAACACGTCGACAACAACGACACTCCACTTCCGCAAGCACAAGCTCCCCCGCTTCCTGCCGTTCATGCCGGACCCGCGTCATACCGAGATGTTCAAAACGGTCCGCGTTGCCGAGGGGGACACCGTGATACGGGAGTCGACCGAGGACAGCCTTGCCCCATACATGCGGCTCACCTCGACGACGACCGAGACCGTAAACAGTCTGTCGAAGTCGACGGTGAAGATGACGTATGATCTGGAACGTATCTGTCACTTCAGCGGCGACAGCGCACTTGCCCAATATTTCGGCAACGGCATTGCCTGGAAGCGGGAAACCTATACGTGTCCCTGCCTTGAGTGTGATTCGCTCGACTCGGCAGCGATTACGTATAAGCAGGTGGAGGAAACCTATCTGAATCTGCCGTTGATCGACACGACCTACACGGTCATCGATTCATCGCGGCTGAACAAGTTCAAGACCTACGAGAAGTATCAGGAGTTGATCGCCAACGGCACGATCAGCGGCTCATGGGAAGAGAACATCTATAACCCGCTGGTGTTTGTCGGCGATCACGATACGATCACGCAGAAGGTGCCGCCGTACTATGGACTGGTGAAGATCAAAGCGATAGCAGACCTTCAACAGGAGATCAACACGGCAAAGGTCAACATCTACGAAACAACCTTCAGCCCGACGTTCGGGGCGCTGCCGCGTGGCACATTGTTGCGGGACTCGATCACCGGAGGGATTCTCAACGGTTCACAGAGCGGCATACGGGGTTCTACCTATACGTACGTCCGTTCACGCGGGCACTGGCTTGCGGACTCCCTGATAAACGCCAATGGAGCCGTTTCCCGCAACTTCTATAAGTCGACGTATGCAAGTTCGACGCTGCATCATAACGATGCCGTGAGCGAGCCCTATCGACTCTCGGGGTCCATTCTGGACTTCGGCAACAACGTGAGAGGACGTGAGTTGTTCAACCGTGAATATTTCTCCTTCCTCTACGAAAAGCCATCGGTCACCCGGCAATTTGTGCGCCGGGTCAATCCGTCGACATTCGGCATCACGCAGAACACACTGGACCAATATCAGGAGCTTACCTATCACGGCCTTGCCTCCGCTGTCGTCGATCCGAACGGGTGGTTGTCGGAATTCGACTATGACTATAACGGGCGGCTCAACACGGCGCGGCTTCCGTACGATTTCCCGATTCTCGACACCTTCCACACAGAGACGTTCAGCGGGACGGTAGGGCTGCCGGGGAACGGTCTCTCGATCATCAAATGGGCATACGATACGGTCTACTGCAACAATGATTGCGATGTGATCGGCTATGCTTTGGCCGCGCCGGTCGTCTGGCGATACGAGCCGCGCATTCTCTTTGCCGAGAATCCTACGCTCTCTGCTCCCGACTGCTACGGCAATTATGCGATGACGCAGAAGAAGGGAGGGCCAAGCCCGCAACGCACCTGCAATTCGCCGCTGCCATATACCCGTCGTGAGCCGACGATTGGCGAGCTTCTATTCGATCTTGCTCCGGCCGATACGTTCTCGATCGTCTCGATCGACAGCACCCACATCCGGCTGTATGTTGCATCGATCTCCGATACGTGTGTTCACGTGGAGTTCACGAAACCGGAATGGGGGTTATCGAAGACACTCGTCTTCAATTGTCCGGTCGGTTCCGGCGGCAGCCAGACGTTCGTTGACGAACAGGAACGGCAATATTTCCGGTTGGATATGACCGACTGGCGCGACAGCATCCTGGCGCTTGCCGGATCAGCGACACCGGCCTTGAAGCTCACGTTCGAAGTGACGACCTCGGGAGGATCGGTGAGCTTCGCGACGGGGATGAACGCAGAGGATACGCGAACCCGTCTGATGCTGAAAGGGAGCTTTCAGCATGACGTTCGGCTCGTCGATTACACGCTACGATATGATTATGACGACGATGCGTTGACATCGGTTGTTCGGGCGAAGGTCGATGATTCGTTGCACTCGTCGAATGTGCTCGACTGGCCGACGATCGGCAGCAATCGCCGGGAGACGAAGAGCCAGTTCAGTTTCGGGGCGGACTATCGAGTACAGACCGGCCGGGTCTGGATCGGGAAGCCGTCGAGCCCGGTACGGATCGACTCGGTGACGAATGACCACACGGGAACCGGAGCCAAGCGGAAGACGACCGATGAGAAAGGGGACACGACCGTGACCGCCTACGATGCTCTGGGGCGGCCTACGGAAGTCATCAACGCGGACGGCACGACATCGGGGGTAAGCTATTCCTATGGCACAGCCCAGGGCCTTGGATTGACCGATCAGGAGTTCCCGTGCGACTTCGTGGCCGTAACGGTCACACGGCGTGAGGACAGTGTTCTGTTCGTCAAGTATACTGATGCATTCGGGCGAGTCCGACGTGAAGTTGCTGATTCGGGCGGGCTTCACCTCATCACACGCTATGAGTTCGATTATCTCGATCGGCTTCGTCTGGTCATCAATCCGAAGGGGGACACGACACGGTATTGGTATGACCGTTTCGGTCGCATCCGATACAAGTTTCAGCCGGATATTGACACTCTCTCCTATGCCTACGATAATCTGGGGAACGTCCGGTTCACGCAGAGCCAGCAGCAGGCCAACACGCATCGGATGACGTTCAACGAATACGACGATCTGAACAGGCTTGTGCTGGTCGGGGAGATGATCCACATCGACGGAGCCGAAACCGATACAACGATTCATTACGGTATTGCGCCGCCCGGCAGGGACGGTGATGAAATCGATAGATCGGATCAGTCCTTCCCTGGCAGTGCCGCCAAGCGTGGCCCGACGATTCTATCGGGCGGCTCCGATACGCTCAATTTGAACCGCTACACAGACGTTGCCGACCCGAAGAAACTCAACACGGGGCTGACATGGCCGTACCTGACCGCCAATCAAACACTGTGGATGACGACGCCGTATGCCGTGCCGACAATGCGGCCCGATACCTCCGTGAAGATCCTCGGCTGTCAGATCGGGCCGAGCGGTCTTCTCAGCGACACGACAACGGCATATCCCCCACTGTTGATGAGTCCCGTGTGGCCGAGCCACTTCTATGATCCCCGCAAGGGACCGGGCGCGTCACTGACCGATTTTGAGCATCTTGCGCTGTATCCGCATTTCCCTCGAATGGCGATCTGCTATGACTCGCTTCCGGCGCGCAAGGGTTCGATCTGGAAGAACTTCCCACCCTACTACAAGTGGGATTCGATCGCCCCTCGGGGAAAAATTCGGAATATGAAGGGAAAGGAGGTGGCGATAGCCTATCGGGATCACGGCGGAGAGCCGTATCATTACGTCGTCCTGAGCTACGACGAGCGTGGCCGGGTCGAGGCCCTGCTGCGGTATACTGAAAGCCTCGGATTCGATGCAGTCTACTACAGCTACAACTCGGCGAATATGGTGACGACTGTGCGCGTCGCCGACCCGTTCCGACAGTACACGAGCTTTTATGGGTATGACTGGAATGGCCGTGTCGATTCGATCTGGACGAAGCTTCAGACACCGTTCAGTGGCCTTCTGGTCAACCTTGCTCCCTCCATGCGCGCCGATAGCCTGAAACGGCCGACGATGCCGTCACGACCGGAGCAGGCGGATATCACCTACATCTACACGAAGACCGGCCAGATCGACACGATGACCTACCCGCCGAGCAATATCACGGTGACGTATGCCTACAACAGCCGCAAGTGGCTGACGACGATACGCGCCGGGTTCCCTCCGCCGTTCACTGTCCTGTTCTGGGAAGACCTTACGTACGACGCGACGGGACAGATAACGCGGCAGAGTCGGCGCAACTACTCGAACCTGACATGGTTCCATCAGGACTATGGCTACGATGCGGTTCAGCGGCTGACATGGTGGAAAACAACCACGGCGGCCGATACAACGTTCTACACCTACGATGATGTCGGCAATCGGCAGATGTCCGGGAAGACCGGCGCTACGTGGGACGATTATAGCTACTATGGAATGAGCCAGGGACCGAACCGGCTGAACTTCGTCATGCATCATGTTCCGGCGACTCCGAATCAACAAACGTACTATCAGTACAATGCGAACGGATCGACAACAGACCGGACACGATGGAACCTGGCCCCTCCAACCCCGACGATCATTTCCCAGGATCATTTCTTCTACAGCTACCGAGAACTGACGTGGCGGTACGTGAACGGCCGTCCGAATGTAAACTCCCATTACGATTGGCGGTATCGCTATAACGCAATGGGAGAACGGGAACAGAAGCGAATGTATCATGGGCCACAGAACGACGCGCAGTCGGGCATGGCGTACCCGTGGACATATTATCTTCTTGGCGGAAAGAAAGAACAACTCTCGGTCTGGCAGGGGCAACAACGGAGTGCGCCAACCTGTTCTCAGACCGGTCGGAACGTCTTCATGTACCCTACAGAATATTTGACGCATGGAGTCGGAGGAACGGCGAATATTGTAACTCGGCCAGATGGAGTGAAGCTCTACAAGGTCTTTGATCATCTTGGATCGACGCGAGCCACATACAGTGTTGCAGCAGGCACAAGGGTTTTCGACCTCAGTCCGTTCGGGGAACAGTTAGGAGGGACGATTGAACCAAGAAAGGGATTTATCGATAAGGAAAGAGACAAAGAGAGTGGAACTATGAATATAGGAGTAAGGCAGTATACCAGTTCCATTGGACGATTCAATGCGATAGATGCCAAATTAGATCAATACCCATCATTGTCCCCTTATTGCTATGCGGCAAACAATCCGATTCCGTGGCGAGATGTAAATGGGCAAGAAATCGACTTTAATGGAGACGCAGGGCTCGAAAAAGGATTTTTGGATGCGTTAGACCATTTGGAAAAGTGCGGGGCAAAAGAAGCGTCAATGCTAAGATTCTTATATGAGTCTAAAGACTTTACACTACTAATGCGGAATTCAGGAGAAGTGCTTTGTGCTGCTGAATTCACAGATGATGACTACTTGGCAGATATGCCAGCGATATATTGGTGCCCAACTCAAGGTTTTAAGTATGAGGTTAACGTGGACGGCACGACCATAGAGCAACGACAAAGCCCAGCAATCATATTGGTTGATGAATGTAGCCACGCCTACAAATATTTCACCAATAATAAAGCCTGGGAGGAGGGTCGGACCAAAGTTGATGCTCAATACCAAACGGTTAATGAGCGTGAGTCGATTGAGAAATCCTTCAATGCGGCTCAACAGTGTGGCGAAGTTCAGTACATACGTCCAAATCACGAGACAGGAGCTTGCTTCGTCGCGAAGGAGGTAACAAGCAATGAGCCGAAAAAGTAGCGGAGATTTTGTGAAGCCGATCATCAATATCCTTTGTAGGAATACGATGGCTTCAGTTTTAATCGTGCTGGCCTCGTGTGCTTCTCGCAACGGATCAAATCGCATTGCCGAAGTGTACGTCGCTAGTAAAAATTGGACTAGTGAAGCCGCATTAATACCATTTACGGTGGAACATGTTTTGCAAACTCCTAACAAATATGAGGCGACCATTAAAGATAGTGCAGCTATAGCCCATATTGGGATGGCGATATATGATATTCCGCAGCGTGACGCATCCGACATTGACTACATCGATGTCCGTACCGTGTGCTTGGTGAAGCACATATCTGGAAAAAACGACACTCTATCTTTCGGTGCAAGCGGGATGCAGTATGAAGGTAAATACTACTCACTGGACACGTCTTTGTTGCTGTATTTGGTCGACTATCTTCCAGAGAAGGCACATAAGGGATTTCGCAATTTAGAAAAATAACAAGACGGTCTCACGAATCACATGCGGCACTTGTGAAAGTGAACTGTAAGATCTCCGACGAACAACTGGCAGGAAGGGTGATCATAATCGACATCATATCGCAGTGACGTCACAAGATTATAGCGTCTGTCGGCCATTCGCAACTGCTCATTCATTGTCGGATCTAAGTAGATCCATAATAATTTTGTGAAAATCGGCAGAGCCAGTAGTTGACTGAAGTAAGGCCAGCAAAGCAACGGGCGCGACAAGCTGTCAGGCTCACGATCCACTGCTATGCAGTGTTCGCCAGTTCGTCAATCGTCGTTGCTAACCCTCCTAGGTACTGTCTGACAACTATGGGGAATCGGATTCGAGCATATTCAGGTAGAAT